>NZ_KZ268508.1:0-209933 GCF_002218325.1 Bacillus sp. M13(2017)
GTTTGGTGATGATGGCAGAGAGGTCACACCCGTTCCCATACCGAACACGGAAGTTAAGCTCTCTAGCGCCGATGGTAGTTGGGACCTTGTCCCTGTGAGAGTAGGACGTCGCCAAGCAAAAACCTAAGTCGTTTCGACTTAGGTTTTTTTGTGTTTATTTTTATATCCAAATCTTAATGAGGAAAAAGAATGAAAATGAGGGTATTGAGAGTAATAGGAATGATTTTTTGCTTGTCAGGTTTTCTAAGTGCTCCCAAACAATCCTTATAATAGGAACTGTTATTTCTACTACAAGTATATATTTTAAATAATGAGAGTGAAAAAAGCGGGATGATATAAACAAGTATTCGATCATTATAGTAATGGTTGCGATACAAAGGAATATAAACGATATGCTTTATATTAAAGCATATGGAATTTGTACACAAACCGTTTTGTGTATGATAGATCTCTAGAAATATATATTCTAATTTCTTATCCTTCTTGCATATAGTTACAATTATTCTTTTGAATATAACTAAAACACGAACGTTATTGATTAGTAATAAAAAAACATTCGATTATTTGTTGACATTGTTTATGAAATATTGTTAATATAGCCATAGAAAGAATAATATATAAGACCTCATATAATCGCGGGGATATGGCCTGCAAGTCTCTACCTAACGACCGTTATTCGTTAGACTATGAGGGAAAGTCACTCGGTATTTTTCTATTCACAAGGGATACGTATGCCTGAGTAGAGCGCTTTCTCTCATAGTAAAAGAGAAACTGTTCTATTTCAGGCTTTTTTTATTTGAATCGGGGGGATTCTAATATGAAATCACTAGTTGGAGTCATAATGGGAAGCACGTCAGACTGGGAAACAATGAAATATGCTTGTGACATTTTAGATGAATTAAATATACCGTATGAGAAAAAGGTTGTATCCGCTCATCGGACTCCGGATTATATGTTTGAATATGCAGAGACGGCTCGTGAACGTGGATTGAAAGTTATTATTGCTGGAGCTGGTGGAGCAGCACATTTACCAGGAATGGTTGCAGCGAAGACGAATCTTCCTGTAATCGGAGTTCCAGTTCAATCAAAAGCGTTAAACGGCTTAGATTCATTATTATCCATTGTCCAAATGCCAGGAGGAGTTCCAGTTGCAACTGTTGCAATTGGTAAGGCTGGTTCAACGAATGCTGGTTTACTTGCTGCACAAATAATTGGATCATTCCATGATGACATACATGATGCATTAGAATTGAGAAGAGAAGCAATTGAAAAAGATGTGCGCGAAGGTAGTGAGCTAGTATGACGAGAATCATTTTACCTGGAAAAACAATCGGTATTATTGGAGGCGGCCAGCTAGGAAGAATGATGGCATTGGCAGCTAAGGAGATGGGATATAAAATTGCTGTTTTAGATCCTACAAAAAACTCACCATGTGCACAAGTTGCTGATATTGAAATTGTTGCATCATATGACGATTTAAAAGCAATTCAGCATTTAGCAGAGATAAGTGATGTTGTCACATATGAATTTGAGAATATTGATTATAGATGTTTACAATGGCTTGAAAAACATGCGTACTTACCACAAGGTAGTCAGTTGTTAAATACAACGCAAAATCGTTTTACAGAAAAGAATGCGATTGAGAAGGCTGGGTTACCAGTAGCAACGTATAGATTAGTTCAAAATCAAGATCAGCTTACAGAAGCAATTGCTGAGTTATCATTCCCTTCCGTCTTAAAAACGACGACAGGTGGATATGATGGGAAAGGGCAAGTTGTTTTAAGAAGTGAAGCTGATGTTGAGGCAGCAAGAAATCTTGTGGATAAAGCAGAATGTATTTTAGAGAAATGGGTGCCTTTTGAAAAAGAAGTATCAGTTATTGTGATTCGTAGTGTAAGTGGTGAAACAAAAGTGTTTCCAGTAGCAGAAAATATTCATGTAAATAACATTTTACATGAATCTATCGTTCCAGCTCGCATTACAGAAGAGCTTTCTCAAAAAACAATTGCTTATGCAAAGGTACTTGCGGATGAATTAGAACTTGTGGGAACACTAGCTGTAGAGATGTTTGCTACAGATAATGGTGAGATTTATATTAATGAATTAGCGCCAAGACCTCACAATTCAGGACACTATACACAGGATGCATGTGAAACGAGTCAATTTGGTCAACATATTCGAGCAATCTGTAATTTACCTCTAGGAGAAACAAATTTGTTAAAACCAGTTGTCATGGTAAACATTTTAGGCGAACATATAGAAGGGGTCCTAAGACAAGTGAATAGATTAACCGGGTGCTATTTACACTTGTATGGAAAAGAAGAAGCAAAAGCACAGCGAAAAATGGGGCATGTTAATATTTTAAATGATAATATTGAAGTCGCTCTAGAAAAAGCGAAGAGTTTGCATATTTGGGACCATCAAGAACAACTGTTGGAGGGAAAAAGATGATTAGTCGTTATACACGCCCTGAAATGGGTGCGATTTGGACGGAAGAGAACAAATTTAAAGCGTGGTTAGAAGTTGAGATTTTAGCTTGTGAAGCATGGGCTGAGCTTGGCGATATTCCAAAAGAAGATGTTAAAAAAATTCGTGAACATGCATCATTTGATATTGATCGTATTTATGAAATTGAAAAAGAAACACGTCATGACGTAGTTGCATTCACTCGTGCTGTATCAGAAACGCCAGCATTAGGCGAAGAACGTAAATGGGTTCATTACGGTTTAACATCTACAGATGTAGTAGATACAGCATTATCTTACATCTTAAAACAAGCGAATGAAATTATATTAAAAGACTTAGAGAACTTTGTAAGCATTTTAGCTAACAAAGCGAAAGAGCATAAATACACAATCATGATGGGAAGAACACACGGTGTTCATGCAGAACCAACGACATTTGGTTTAAAACTTGGTCTTTGGTATGAAGAGATGAAACGTAACGTAGAGCGTTTCAAACAAGCTGCTGATACAGTTCGTGTTGGTAAATTATCTGGTGCGGTTGGTACATACGCAAATATCGATCCATTCGTAGAAAAGTATGTTTGTGAAAACTTAGGATTAGAAGCAGCACCAATTTCAACACAAACATTGCAACGTGATCGTCATGCTCATTACATGTCAACACTTGCATTAATCGCAACATCTATCGAAAAGATGGCAGTTGAGATTCGTGGTTTACAAAAGAGTGAAACACGTGAAGTTGAAGAAGCTTTCGCAAAAGGTCAAAAAGGTTCTTCTGCAATGCCACATAAGCGTAATCCAATTGGATCTGAAAATATGACTGGTTTAGCTCGTGTTATCCGCGGTTATATGATGACAGCTTACGAAAATGTTCCATTATGGCATGAGCGTGACATTTCTCACTCTTCGGCAGAACGCGTAATTTTACCAGATGCTACAATCGCATTAAATTACATGTTAAATCGCTTTGGTAATATCGTTAAAAACTTAACTGTATACCCAGAGAATATGAAACGCAATATGACAAGAACATACGGCTTAATTTATTCTCAGCGCGTAATGCTTACACTAATCGACAAAGGTATGGTACGTGAAGAAGCTTATGATATCGTACAGCCTAAAGCGATGGAAGCTTGGGAAACACAAGTACAATTTAAAGAGCTTGTAGAAGCTGATGAGCGTATTACAAGCAAGTTAACACAGGAAGAAATTAATGAATGCTTCAACTATGAGCATCATATGCAACACGTTGATACAATCTTTGAACGCTTAGGATTAAACGAAGCGTAAAATTTCATATGGCACAGAATAGAGTCATTCTGTGCCATTCTTTATAAAAACATTATTCACATTTTTCAAACTACAGGGGGCTTGCGAAATGCAAAAGCTAGAATTGCTGTATGAAGGTAAGGCAAAAAGAATTTATCGTACAGAATCAGCAGATATGGTTTGGGTAGAGTACAAAGATAGTGCGACTGCTTTCAATGGGGAGAAAAAAGAGACGATTACAGGAAAAGGTCGTTTGAACAATGAAATTACAACTTTATTGTTCAGAAAGTTACAAGAAGTGGGAATTAAAACACATTTTGTTGAGAAGTTATCTGAAACAGAACAACTTGTTAAAAAAGTGAGTATTATTCCTTTAGAAGTTGTCACAAGAAATGTAATTGCAGGAAGTCTTTCAAAACGATTAGGAATGGAAGAGGGAACTGCACTTGCAGAACCAATCGTAGAATTTTACTTCAAAGATGATGATTTAGGAGATCCGCTTGTAACGGAAGATCATATTCGTGTATTAAACGTTGCATCACCAGAGCAAGTAAGTGTATTACGAGATATGGCTCTACAAATCAATCAAGTGTTGATTGATCATTTCGCAAGCTGTCGTGTAAGATTAGTAGATTTCAAATTAGAGTTTGGTGTAACGGAAGAAGGAGAAATCATTTTAGCGGATGAAATTTCACCAGATACTTGCCGTTTATGGGATGAAACGAGCAATGAAAAGTTTGATAAAGACGTATTCCGTCGCGATCTTGGAAATTTAACAGATGCTTATGAAGAGATTTTAAAACGTTTAGGGGGAATTTCACATGTATAAAGTTAAGGTATATGTAACATTAAGAGAAAGCGTATTAGATCCACAAGGAACAGCAGTAAAAGGAGCACTTCATAGTCTTTCATTCACAGAAGTACAAGACGTTCGAATCGGAAAGTACATGGAACTAACAATTGATAAATCTGTATCTGATTTAGATAGCAAGGTAAAAGAAATGTGTGAAAAACTATTAGCGAACGTTGTAATGGAAGACTTCCGTTATGAAGTTGAGGAGGTTGTCGCACAGTGAAATTTGCCGTAATAGTATTTCCGGGTTCGAACTGTGATGTCGATATGTTCCATGCAATTAAAGATGAGCTTGGCGAAGAAGTAGATTACGTTTGGCACGATACAGAGAATTTAGATGAATATGATGCAATTCTACTACCAGGTGGATTTTCTTATGGTGACTACTTACGCTGCGGTGCTATCTCTCGCTTTGCTAATGCAATGAAAGCAGTGCAAAAAGCTGCTGAGCAAGGAAAGCCGATTTTAGGTGTATGTAATGGATTCCAGATTCTTGTTGAATCAGGATTACTACCAGGAGCATTAATGAGAAACGAAAACTTAAAATTTATGTGTCGCACTGTTCAGTTGCGTGTTGAAAATAATGAAACGATGTTTACATCACAATATGGAAAAGATGAAGTAATTAATATTCCAATCGCGCATGGTGAGGGGAATTACTATTGTGATGAAGCGACGCTTAAACAATTAGAAGAGAACAATCAAATCGCATTCCGTTACGTAGAAAACCCTAACGGTAGCGTTTCAGATATTGCTGGTATTGTAAATGAAAAAGGAAATGTACTTGGTATGATGCCACACCCAGAGCGTGCTGTAGATGAATTACTTGGCGGTGCTGAAGGGTTAAAAGTCTTTCAATCTATCTTAAAACAGTGGAGGGAAACATATGTCGTTAATGCTTGAACCAAATCCAACACAAATTAAAGAAGAGCGTATATATGCGGAAATGGGGCTAACAGACGAAGAGTTTGCCATGGTTGAAAAGATTTTAGGTCGTCTGCCAAATTATACAGAAACAGGGTTATTCTCTGTAATGTGGTCTGAACATTGTAGTTATAAAAATTCGAAACCAGTTCTTCGTAAGTTTCCAACTACAGGTGAGCGCGTTCTGCAAGGACCTGGAGAAGGTGCTGGAATTGTAGATATCGGTGATAATCAAGCAGTTGTATTTAAAATGGAAAGTCATAACCATCCTTCAGCTATTGAACCATATCAAGGAGCTGCAACAGGTGTTGGTGGTATTATTCGTGACGTATTCTCTATGGGAGCACGTCCGGTAGCTCTATTAAACTCACTTCGTTTCGGTGAATTACAGTCACCACGTGTGAAATATTTATTCGAAGAAGTAGTAGCAGGAATTGCAGGATACGGTAACTGCATCGGTATTCCGACTGTTGGCGGCGAAGTACAATTTGATCCATGTTATGAAGGAAATCCACTTGTAAATGCAATGTGCGTAGGTTTGATTAACCACGAAGACATTAAAAAAGGGCAAGCGCACGGTGCTGGTAACACAGTAATGTACGTAGGAGCATCAACTGGTCGTGACGGTATTCACGGTGCAACATTCGCGTCGGAAGAACTATCTGAAAGCTCAGAAGCGAAACGTCCAGCGGTTCAAGTAGGGGATCCATTTATGGAAAAACTTCTTATTGAAGCGTGTTTAGAATTAATTCAATCCGATGCACTTGTTGGAATTCAAGATATGGGTGCGGCTGGTTTAACATCATCATCTGCAGAAATGGCAAGTAAAGCAGGAATGGGTATTGAAATGTACTTAGATGATGTACCACAGCGTGAAACAGGAATGACACCATATGAAATGATGCTATCTGAATCACAAGAGCGTATGTTAATTGTTGTGAAAAAAGGTAGAGAACAAGAAATAGTAGATTTATTTGAGAAGTATGGTCTTGCAGCGGTTACGATGGGGAAAGTAACAGAAGATAAAATGCTTCGTTTATTCCATAAAGGTGAAAAGGTAGCTGAAGTTCCAGCAGATGCTTTAGCAGAAGAAGCACCAATTTATCATAAGCCATCAAAAGAAGCAGCATACTTTACTGAATTCCAAGCAATGAAAATGGAAACGCCAAAAGTAGAAAATTATAAAGAAACGTTATTTGCTCTATTACAGCAACCAACCATTGCAAGTAAAGAGTGGGTATACGATCAATACGATTACCAAGTTCGCACAAGCACAGTTGTTACGCCAGGTTCAGATGCTGCAGTTGTACGTGTACGCGGTACAGAAAAAGGATTAGCAATGACGACAGATTGTAACTCTCGCTACATTTATCTAGACCCAGAGATGGGCGGTAAAATTGCAGTAGCAGAGGCAGCGCGTAATATCGTATGTTCTGGCGGAGAGCCACTTGCAATTACAGATTGCTTAAACTTCGGTAACCCAGAAAAACCAGAAATCTTCTGGCAGATTGAGAAATCAGTAGACGGTATGAGTGAAGCTTGTCGCACATTACAAACACCAGTTATCGGCGGAAACGTATCGATGTATAACGAGCGTAGTGGTGAAGCTGTATATCCAACACCGACAGTTGGGATGGTCGGACTTGTGCATGACTTAAAACATGTAACAACACAAGAGTTTAAGCAAGCTGGTGATTTAGTGTATGTAATTGGTGAGACGAAAGCTGAGTTTGGCGGAAGTGAATTACAGAAAATGATTCACGGCAAAATTTTCGGTCAATCACCAAGTATCGATTTAGATGTAGAATTAAGACGCCAAAAACAAGTATTAGAAGCAATTCAAGCTGGTCTTGTTCAATCTGCACATGATGTTGCTGAAGGTGGTTTAGCAGTTGCGATTTCAGAAAGTGCAATTGGTGCTAAAGGCTTAGGTGCTACTGTGAAATTAGATGGAGAAGCAACAGCAGCATTATTCGCTGAATCACAGTCTCGCTTTGTGATAACTGTAAAACGTGAAAATAAAGAGGCGTTTGAGAAAGCAGTAGAAGCAATCCAAGTTGGAGAAGTAACAAGTACAAATGAAGTAACAATTCATAATGAAGAAAATGAAGTATTACTTACAGCAAATGTAGATGAAATGAGAAAGGCTTGGAAAGGGGCAATCCCATGCTTGCTGAAATAAAGGGGTTAAACGAAGAATGTGGTGTTTTCGGAATTTGGGGGCATGAAAATGCAGCACAAGTTTCATACTACGGATTGCACAGTTTACAGCACCGTGGGCAAGAAGGCGCAGGCATTGTCGTAAATAATGGGGAAAAAATCGTCGGTCACAAGGGGTTAGGTTTAATATCAGAAGTGTTTTCAAGAGGTGAGCTAGAAGGATTAAATGGAAAATCAGCAATCGGACATGTACGATATGCAACAGCTGGTGGAAGTGAAGTTGCTAACGTTCAACCATTGTTGTTCCGTTTTTCCGATCATAGTATGGCATTAGCTCATAACGGAAATTTAATTAACGCAAAAATGCTTCGTCGTGAATTAGAAGCAGAGGGCAGTATTTTTCAAACTAGTTCAGATACAGAAGTACTTTTACATCTTATTAAACGTAGCACGAAAGATTCTTTAATTGAAAGTGTAAAAGAGGCTTTAAATAAAGTGAAAGGTGCGTTTGCGTATCTTTTACTAACTGGAAATGAAATGATCGTTGCATTAGATCCGAATGGGTTCCGTCCGCTTTCAATTGGAAAGATGGGGGATGCTTACGTTGTAGCATCTGAAACATGTGCTTTTGATGTAGTAGGTGCAACATACATTCGTGATGTAGAACCGGGTGAATTACTTATCATTAATGATGAAGGAATTCACGTAGATCGTTTCACAAACGATGTAGAACATGCAATTTGTAGTATGGAATATATTTACTTTGCACGACCAGATTCTAATATTGCAGGCGTTAACGTTCATGCAGCACGTAAGAATATGGGGAAACGTTTAGCGGCAGAAGCTCCTATTGAAGCAGATGTTGTTACTGGTGTACCAGACTCTAGTATTTCAGCTGCGATTGGCTATGCGGAGGCGACAGGTATTCCATATGAGTTAGGATTAATTAAAAATCGTTACGTTGGACGTACGTTTATCCAACCTTCTCAAGAACTGCGCGAGCAAGGGGTTAAGATGAAGCTTTCCGCAGTAAGAGGTGTAGTTGAAGGGAAACGAGTTGTTATGATTGATGACTCTATCGTAAGAGGAACGACAAGTAAACGAATTGTTCGTATGCTTCGTGAGGCTGGAGCGACAGAAGTTCACGTAAGAATTGCTTCACCACCTCTGAAATATCCATGTTTCTATGGCATTGATATTCAAACGAGAAAAGAATTAATTGCAGCAAATCATACAGTAGAAGAAATCCGTGAAATAATCGGAGCAGATTCTTTAACATTTTTAAGTGAAGATGGATTAGTAGATGCAATTGGACGTCCATATGAAGGGAAATATGGCGGCCTATGCATGGCTTACTTTAATGGGGACTATCCAACAGCTCTTTATGATTATGAGCAAGAGCTTTTAGAAAGTATGAAATAAGAAAAGTGAGAAAAGCTTCTACTTCTTTTGATGTAGAAGCTAGCTCCTTTCTTAAAATAGCCCGCCCTGGATGGGAAGAAATTAAAAGACGAGGTGTAAATAACGATGGCGAATGCATATAAGCAAGCAGGAGTAGATATTGAAGCTGGATATGAAGCGGTATCTCGCATGAAAAAACACGTACAAACAACTATGAGAAAAGAAGTACTAGGCGGTTTAGGCGGTTTTGGAGGTATGTTTGATCTATCAAAATTTGCATTAGAAGAACCTGTATTAGTATCTGGAACAGATGGCGTGGGAACGAAATTGATGCTCGCTTTTATGGCAGATAAACATGACACAATTGGTATTGATGCAGTAGCAATGTGTGTAAATGATATTGTTGTCCAAGGAGCAGAGCCGCTTTTCTTCCTTGATTATATTGCTTGTGGTAAAGCTGAACCTAGTAAAATTGAAAACATCGTCAAAGGTATATCAGAGGGCTGTCGCCAAGCTGGTTGTGCATTAATCGGTGGAGAAACAGCTGAAATGCCAGGAATGTATTCTACGGAAGAATATGATTTAGCTGGTTTTACAGTTGGGATTGTTGATAAAAAGAAAATTGTAACAGGTGAAAAGATTGAAGCTGGTCACGTGCTAATTGGCTTAGCATCTAGCGGTATTCATAGCAATGGTTACTCTTTAGTACGAAAAGTGTTACTAGAAGATGGAGAACTATCTTTAGAGCGTATTTATAGCCGCTTAGAACTACCTCTTGGTGAAGAATTATTAAAACCAACGAAAATTTATGTCAAACCTATTTTAGAACTATTGAAGAAACATGAAGTATACGGTATGGCGCATATTACAGGTGGCGGATTTATTGAAAATATTCCACGCATGTTGCCAGAAGGAATCGGTGCTGAGATTGAACTAGGATCTTGGGAAATTCAGCCGATCTTTAGTTTGCTTCAAGAAGTTGGAAAACTGGAAGAGAAAGAAATGTTCAATATTTTTAACATGGGTATTGGTATGGTAGTAGCAGTGAAGGAAGAAGATGCAAAAGATGTTGTTCGTCTTCTTGAAGAGCAAGGAGAAATGGCTCGTATTATTGGACGTACTATACAAGGAGCTGGCGTTACTTTTAATGGGGGCACAGCACTATGAGTAGATTAGCAGTTTTTGCTTCTGGAAGTGGATCTAACTTTCAATCTCTCGTTAATGCGGTAGAAGAAAAAAGATTGGATGCAGAAATTAGTTTATTAGTATGTGATAAACCAGAAGCACGCGCTGTTGGACGGGCAAATTATCATCATATTCCGTGTTTTGCTTTTTCAGCGAAAGCATATGAGTCAAAAGAAGTGTTTGAAAAAGAGATATTAAAGAAGCTAGAAGAATATGAAATTGATTATGTTATTTTAGCTGGATATATGCGTTTAATCGGGCCGACGTTACTAGAAGCATACGGCGGGAAGATTATTAATATTCATCCATCATTACTACCGAGCTTTCCGGGTAAAGATGCTGTCGGTCAAGCGTTAGAAGCAGGTGTGAAAGTAACTGGAGTAACAATTCATTATGTAGATGCAGGTATGGATACAGGGCCAATTATTGCGCAAGAAGCAGTGGTTGTTTCTGAAGGGGATACGAGAGAAAGCTTACAAAAGAAAATTCAACAAGTTGAACATAAATTATACGTAAATACAGTGAATCAAATTGTTCAGTCTGTGAAAGAGTCAACTGTTAACTAACATACAACCAGGGGTGAAGGATAAATGAAAAAGCGTGCATTAGTAAGTGTTTCAGATAAAACAGGAGTAGTAGAATTTGTTAAAGGGTTACTAGAACAAGGGATTGAAGTTATTTCAACAGGTGGTACGAAAAAGTTACTAGAAGAAAACGGTTTACAAGTAATTGGTATTTCTGAAGTAACTGGTTTCCCTGAAATTATGGATGGCCGTGTGAAAACATTACATCCAAATATTCATGGTGGTCTATTAGCAGTTCGTGATAATGAAACACATGTAACACAAATGAATGAGTTAGGTATAGAGCCAATTGACTTTGTTGTTGTTAACTTATACCCATTTAAAGAAACAATCGCTAAGCCTGATGTAACATTTGCTGATGCAATTGAAAATATTGATATCGGTGGCCCGACAATGATTCGCTCTGCTGCGAAAAATCATAAATTTGTATCGGTAATTGTAGATCCAGTAGATTACGATGTTGTATTAGCAGAACTGAAAGAAGACGGTGAAGTAAAAGAAGAAACGAAACGTAAATTAGCAGCGAAAGTATTCCGTCATACAGCAGCGTATGATGCGTTAATTTCTAACTACTTAACAGAGCAAATGGGTGAAGAAAGTCCAGAAACATTAACTGTGACATTTGAGAAAAAGCAAGACTTACGTTATGGCGAGAACCCACATCAAAAAGCAACTTTCTATAAAGCGCCATTCGCAGCAACTTCTTCTGTTGCATACGCAGAACAATTACACGGTAAGGAATTATCGTATAACAATATTAATGATGCAGACGCAGCGCTTAGCATCGTAAAAGAATTTACAGAACCAGCAGTAGTAGCAGTAAAACATATGAATCCATGTGGTGTTGGAGTAGGAACTGATATTCACGCAGCATATACTCGTGCTTATGAAGCAGATCCGGTATCAATCTTCGGCGGTATTATTGCAGCAAATCGTGAAATTGATAAAGCTACAGCAGAAAAGTTACATGAAATTTTCTTAGAAATTGTTATCGCACCTTCGTTCTCGCAAGAAGCTTTAGAAGTGTTGCAAAGTAAGAAGAACTTACGTTTATTAACTATAAATATTGAAAAAGCGACAAGTGCAAGCAAAAAACTAACTTCTGTACAAGGTGGACTTCTAGTTCAAGAGGAAGATACGTTATCATTAGATGAAAGTACAATTTCAATTCCAACGAAACGTGAACCTTCAGAGCAAGAATGGAAAGATTTAAAACTAGCTTGGAAAGTTGTAAAACATGTGAAATCAAACGCAATTGTTTTAGCGAAAGATGACATGACGATTGGTGTCGGTGCGGGACAGATGAACCGTGTAGGTTCTGCAAAAATCGCAATTACACAAGCTGGTGAAAAAGCACAAGGTAGCGCGCTTGCATCTGATGCTTTCTTCCCAATGCCAGATACATTAGAAGAAGCAGCAAAAGCAGGAATTACAGCAATCATTCAACCGGGCGGATCAATCCGTGATGAAGATTCTATTAAAGTGGCAGATACGTATGGGATTGCTATGGTGTTCACTGGCGTACGTCATTTCAAACACTAATAGAGGATGTTTAAAAATCCGATTGAGATAACCTTTTATTGATATGAAAAAGCAAACTAGGAGCATAGCTTCTAGTTTGTACTTATTTAATTATTGGGGGATGAAATATGAATGTTTTAGTAATTGGCCGCGGTGGGCGTGAGCATGCTTTAGCTTGGAAGTTTGCACAATCTGAAAAAGTAGAAAAGGTATATGTAGCACCAGGTAATGAAGGTATGCGAGATGTTGCAACACCAGTTGACATTGATGAAAATGATTTTGATGCATTAGTTTTATTTGCAAAAGAGAATTATGTTGAGTTAACTTTCGTTGGACCAGAAATTCCGCTTATGAATGGAATTGTTGATCGTTTTAAAGAAGAGGGACTTCGTGTATTTGGTCCGAATAAAGCGGCTGCTGTTATTGAAGGTAGTAAAGCTTTTACAAAAGAGCTTATGAAAAAGTATGATATTCCAACTGCGGCGTACGAAACTTTTACAGATTATGAAGAAGCAGTACAGTACATTCAAAAAGTTGGTGCACCAATCGTTATTAAAGCTGACGGCCTAGCTGCGGGTAAAGGGGTAACGGTAGCAATGACGCTTGAAGAGGCATTACAAGCTGTGAAAGAAATGCTACAAGATGTGAAATTCGGCGCGGCAAGTAAGAAGGTCGTTATTGAAGAGTTTTTAGATGGACAAGAATTTTCATTAATGGCATTCGTGAATGGAACAACTGTACATCCAATGGTAATCGCCCAAGATCATAAAAGAGCTTTTGATGGTGATAAAGGTCCAAATACGGGCGGAATGGGTGCATATTCTCCAGTACCACAAATTCCAGAATCAGCAGTTCAAGAAGCGATTCAAACCGTATTGCATCCAACTGCTAAGGCGATGATTGAAGAAAACCGTTCGTTTACAGGTATTTTATACGCAGGTCTTATTTTAACAAATGATGGTCCGAAGGTAATTGAATTTAATGCACGCTTCGGTGATCCTGAAACAGAAGTTGTATTACCTCGATTAGAAAACGATTTAGTTGATGTATGTAACGCTGTATTAGATGAAAGTGAACTAACGTTACAATGGTCAGAAGAAGCGGTAATCGGTGTTGTACTTGCTTCTAAAGGATATCCAGAAGCATATAAAAAAGGTGATATTATTAGCGGACTAGATGCACTGCAAGATGTGATTGTTTTCCATGCAGGTACAGCAATGAAACATGGGGACTTTGTAACGAACGGTGGCCGTGTATTATTTGTTGCTTGTAAGGCAAATAGTTTACAAGAAGCAAAAGATAAAGTATATAAAGAAATCGGTAAAATTGAGAGTGATGGTCTATTTTATCGAAGTGATATAGGATATCGTGCAATTGGGCATGAGATGACGAAAAGTTAATATGTAAAAATCCCGCTGAGGAATCAGCGGGATTTTTATGCATCTTTATCTTTTTTTAATTTCCCTTTTTGCTTTGCCATTTCTCGAAGTAAATACTCGATGTGTGCATTGACGCTACGAAATTCATCATTTGCCCATTTTTCGATGACTGCGTGTAATTCAGGATCAATACGTAATGGAAAGCTTTTCTTTTTAGCCATAATTAATTACTTATAGCCCTTAGTATAGGCTTCCTGTATTAATAACTGGCTGCGCACCTTTATCTGAAACGATGGCAACTAATAAGTTGTTTACCATATTTGCTTTACGCTCGTCATCGAGTTCTAGTACGCCTTCTTCATCTAACATATGGATGGAATCTTTTGCCATCTTCACAGCGCCTTCAACAATTTCTTTTCTAGCAGCTAATACTGCTTTTGCTTGCTGGCGTTGTAGCATTGCATGGGCAATTTCTGTTGCGTAAGCTAAGTGCGTTAAACGAGTTTCTAATACTTCTACACCAGCAATTTCAAGACGTGCTTCTAACTCACGTTTTAATTCTTCAGAGATTTCTTCAGTATTTCCGCGTAACGTAACGCAGGTTTCATCTTGGAAATTGTCATAAGGATATTTTGTTGCAACATGGCGGATTGCCGTTTCGCTTTGAATTTCTACAAATCGATCATAATGTTCAACACCAAACATCGCTTTTGCAGAATCAACAACTTTATATACGATAACAGCTGCAATTTCAATTGGATTTCCATCAACGTCATTTACTTTTAATTTTTTACTGTTAAAGTTTTCAACACGTAAAGATACAGTTTGACGGAATGCGAACGGAATCGTTAAAAATAAACCGTTTTGACGAATTGTTCCTAAATAATTACCGAAGAACGTAATAACCTTCGCTTGATTCGGTTGAACAATACCGATACCTGTAGCGAGAACTGCGGCTAATATAATAGTTAGTGCCGCTCCTATGAAAATTTCTTGTGCAAGGAAAAATACACCGATAGCAGCTAAAATCAAAATTCCAATAATACCGAGAAAACCATTTACATAAAATACTTGTTTTTCTTTCATATGATCGCCTCCTGATATAAAAATGATATCACTTTTATATCATTTTAAGCAAGAGGTATGTATCTAATTTTCTGAATTTTATTGATTGATATCTTTTATATACATTTTAAGGTCGAAAAAGAGAATATACGTTCTGTTTTATGATAAAATAAAGAAGACTTAACCGCCCACTGCAGCAGCTAAGTCCCTTTGAGAGCATCTTGCATCGTGACAAATGATTCAAAGCGGTTTTGCCAGGATTATATCTTCAATCGCTGACTCAATCTCTTTGTCAGAAGCGTCATAACTTCCTTTTGACTCTGGCTTGTCATGAGTGGAAGTTTGATTCACTTCTTCTTTAGCATGTCCTTTTTTAGCAAAATTCATGCTAGGCATTTTAAATGCCCCCATATTCATGTATTTTCCGAATTTCCACATTTCAACAACAGGGCAGAAACGAACAATTCCTTCTGCAACTTTCATTGCACCAATCCATAGAAAAATGTTAGACCAAGTGCACCACGGCTTGCGTACAAGTTTAGTTGCACTACATCCGAAGAGGACAAGCCCAAGTGTAATTCGAATTAGAGCGTTTATTGTCCCGATATTTTGCTTCATTAGAAAAACACTCCTTTTTATGAAAGTTGAAATAGATAATACTATTTCTTTTATTAGTATCCCGTTTGATTTTTGGGATATGTAATCCAACATTTGACGTGGAAAAAGATGTTGGAATGTGCGTGTGTGTAAGTAACTTTTTTTGTTATAATGAAAGAATGCATAAAAGGAACTTCAAAATTAAATCCTCTAGTTTAAAAAATATGGAAGAGGTAATTCCAAACTTAATTCTCCGTTTTAAACAAATATTTAAGATGAAGTTAAAACAATAATGATGAAAATAAACTGTTATTTTGAACAGAAATATATATAACTAGAGAAAAGAAAGGGTGTTTTCATGTACGATATTTCCGGATGGAAACATGTATTTAAGCTTGATCCAAATAAGGAGTTAAGCGATGAACATTTAGAAATGATTTGTGAGTCTGGAACTGATGCGGTTATTGTAGGCGGAAGTGATGGAGTTACAATTGATAACGTATTACACATGCTAGTTAGCATTCGTAGATATGCAGTTCCTTGTGTATTAGAGGTTTCTGATGTAGAAGCAATTACACCAGGATTTGATTTTTATTACATCCCAAGTGTTTTAAATAGCCGAAAAGTAGAATGGATAACAGGTGTTCATCATGAGGCATTGAAAGAATTTGGGGATATTATGGACTGGGACGAAATTTTTATGGAAGGGTATTGTGTTTTAAATCCAGAAGCGAAAGTAGCCCAGCTTACAGAAGCGAAATGTGATTTAACAGAAGATGACGTTATTGCATATGCTCGTTTAGCAGACAAGTTATTACATTTACCGATATTTTATTTAGAATATAGCGGTACGTATGGAGATGTTGAACTTGTTAAAAATGTAAAAGCAGAATTGAAACAAGCTAAGTTATACTATGGCGGTGGTATTTCTAATGCAGAACAGGCGAAAGAAATGGCACAATATGCTGATACAGTAGTTGTTGGAAATATTATTTATGATGATATAAAATCGGCGTTAAAAACAGTTAAAGCAGTAAAAGGAGAGTAGGTGCAGGCGTATATGAGTATGACAGATAAGTTATTAAACGGTTTAAATCCACAGCAACAAAAAGCAGTACAAACAACGAATGGACCACTTCTACTAATGGCAGGTGCAGGTAGTGGTAAGACACGTGTGTTAACACATCGTATTGCGTATTTACTTGGTGAAAAAGGTGTAGCACCATGGAATGTACTAGCTATTACCTTCACAAATAAAGCAGCTCGTGAAATGCGTGAGCGTATTGATACACTTGTGGGACCAGAAGCAGAAGATATTTGGATTTCGACGTTCCACTCTATGTGTGTACGTATTTTACGACGCGATATCGATCGTATTGGTATTAATCGTAACTTTACAATCTTAGATTCAGGTGATCAGCTAACTGTAGTCAAAAAAATTATGAAAGAGCGCAATGTTGATCCGAAGAAATTTGAGCCGCGCTCTATTTTAGCGGGTATTAGTAATGCGAAAAATGAACTGTTATCTGCGGATAAATATGCAAAAAAAATTACAATGGCTGATCCATACGAAAAATTAACGAGCGATGTATACACAGAGTATCAAAAACGTCTTTTGAAAAATAATTCATTAGACTTTGATGATTTAATTATGACGACGATTCAGCTATTTGAACGTGTTCCAGAAGTATTAGAGTTTTATCAGCGTAAGTTCCAATATATTCATGTTGATGAGTATCAAGATACGAACAAAGCGCAATATCTTCTTGTTAAACATTTAGCAGCGCGTTTTAAAAATCTTTGCGTTGTAGGTGACTCTGACCAGTCTATTTATCGCTGGCGTGGTGCAGATATTTCTAACATTTTGTCATTCGAAAAAGACTATGAGAATGCACAAGTAATTTTATTAGAACAAAACTATCGTTCGTCACAAAATATTTTAAATGCAGCGAATGCCGTTATTGAAAAAAATACGAATCGTAAGCCGAAGAAATTATGGACAGACAATCAAGTTGGAAGTAAAATCTCGTATTATCGTGCCGCAACTGAAAAGGACGAAGCGTATTTTGTTGCAAAAAAAATTCGTGACGATATTCAAATGGGGAAACGAAAATATACTGATTTTGCAGTGCTATATCGTACGAATGCTCAGTCTCGTATGGTCGAGGAGATTTTCCTTAAATCTAACATTCCGTACAAAATTGTGGGGGGTACGAAGTTCTACGATCGTAAAGAGATTAAAGATATTTTGGCGTACTTACGTTTAATCGGTAATCCAGATGATGAAATTAGTTTTGCACGTATTATAAATGTGCCAAAGCGTGGCATTGGTGCGACTTCTATCGATAAAATTATTAATTACGGTGTGCAAAATGGAATTTCATTAACTGCTGTATTTGATGAGATTGAGCATGTTGGAGTAAGTGCAAAAATTACAAAGGCAGTAAAAGAATTCGCGAATTTATTAAATAACTGGGTAAATATGCAAGAGTATTTATCTGTTACAGAATTAGTAGAAGAAGTTATTGAAAAAACAGGCTATCGCGATATGTTGAAAAATGAACGTTCTTTAGAAGCGGAAGGTCGTTTAGAAAACTTAGACGAGTTCTTATCTGTTACGCAAACATTTGAATCTCAAAGCGAAGATAAGAGCCTTGTTGCATTCTTAACAGATTTAGCACTTGTTGCTGATATTGATCGTGTAGATGAAGACCCAACTGCTGGTGAAGAAGTTATCTTAATGACGATGCACTCAGCGAAAGGATTAGAGTTCCCGGTTGTCTTTATTGTTGGTTTAGAGGAAGGGATATTCCCTCATACTCGTTCTCTTATGGAAGAGGATGAAATGCAAGAAGAACGTCGTCTTGCTTATGTAGGTATTACTCGTGCAGAAGAAGAGCTATATTTATCTAATGCGCAAATGCGTACTTTATTTGGTAGAACAAGTATGAACGCTGCGTCTCGCTTCATTACAGAAATCCCGACAGAACTAGTGGAATCATTAAATGAAACAGCGCCGAAGCGTGAAAATTCGTTTGGTGCAAAAGGCAGAACAGCAAGTAGCAGTAAAATGACAACGACAACCACAACACGCTCTCGTTCAGCTTTCGCGCGTCCTGCAGCTAAGACGACAGGCGGTGAGCAAATTGGCTGGGCAGTAGGCGATAAAGCTTCCCACCAAAAATGGGGAATCGGTACAGTTGTAAGTGTAAAAGGTGAAGGTGATGCAAAAGAATTAGATATTGCGTTCCCAAGCCCGATTGGTGTTAAACGTTTGTTAGCAAAATTTGCACCTGTGACGAAACAATAGAAAGGAATGAGGATATGTCAAAAGAGATAGCAAAAAAACGTATAGAAGAATTACGTGATTTGTTAAATACATTTAACTATCAATATCACGTATTAGACAATCCTTCTGTTTCTGATGCGGAATATGACCGTAATATGCAGGAGCTTATAAAATTAGAAGCAGAGAACCCAGAGTTTATGAGTGAAGATTCTCCCTCCGTTCGCGTTGGGGGAACTGTTCTTGATATATTTGAAAAAGTAACACATAAGTCACCAATGTTAAGTTTAGGAAATGCATTTAACGAAGGAGATTTACGTGATTTCGACAGAAGAGTACGTCAAGGAATTGATGGTGCAAATGTAAGATATATATGTGAATTAAAAATTGACGGGCTTGCCGTTTCGCTTCATTATGAAAAAGGACGCTTCATTCAAGGGGCGACACGTGGTGATGGTGTAACGGGTGAAGATATTACTCAAAATTTAAAAACGATTAAAGCTATCCCACTTCGTTTAAATGAAGAAGTAACGTTAGAAGCACGAGGCGAAGCTTATATGCCGAAGCGTTCATTCGTTAAACTAAATGAAGAAAAAGAGCAAAATGGAGAAGATGTATTTGCGAATCCGCGTAATGCAGCAGCAGGTTCAATACGTCAACTTGATCCGAAAATTGCAGCGAAGCGTAACTTATCTATGTTTGTGTATGGTCTTGCGAATGTAGAAGAAAAAACAATTTCATCACATAGTGAATCGCTGGATTTCTTAGGTGAACTTGGATTTAAGACAAATCCAAATCGCCGTACATGTGAAACAATTGAAGAAGTTATAGCTTATGTAGAAGAATGGCAAGAAAAACGTCCGCATCTTGATTATGAGATTGATGGAATCGTTATAAAAGTAGATGATGTTGCTCTTCAAGAAAGTCTAGGAACTACAGCGAAGAGTCCAAGGTGGGCGATTGCTTATAAATTTCCGGCTGAAGAAGTTGTAACGAGATTAACAGGCATTGAATTAAGTGTTGGCCGAACAGGGGTTGTAACACCGACTGCAGAACTAGAGCCAGTGAGAGTTGCTGGTACGATTGTTCGTCGTGCTTCTTTACATAACGAAGATTTAATTCGCGAAAAAGACATTCGAATTGGTGACTACGTTGTTGTGAAGAAGGCTGGAGATATTATTCCTGAAGTTGTGAACGTTATTTTTGATAAGCGTACTGGTGAGGAAGAAGAATACCGCATGCCAACTCATTGTCCAGCATGTGAGAGTGAACTTGTTCGTTTAGAAGAAGAAGTAGCACTTCGTTGTATAAATCCAACTTGTCCTGCTCAAATTCGAGAAGGGTTAATCCATTTCGTTTCAAGAAATGCAATGAATATTGATGGACTTGGAGAACGTGTCATTACACAACTCTTTGATGCTGATTACATTCGTACATTTGCTGATTTATATGCATTGACGAAAGAGCAATTATTACAGTTAGAACGTTTTGGTGAAAAATCAGCAACAAACTTAATACAAGCAATTGAAAATTCTAAAGAAAACTCGTTAGAGCGATTATTATTTGGTCTTGGAATTCGCCACGTTGGAGCGAAAGCAGCACGTACATTTGCAGAGCACTTTGAAACGATGGATGAGCTTGTAAAAGCAACGGAAGAAGAACTAAAAGCAATTAATGAAATTGGCGAAAAAATGGCTCAATCTGTTGTGACATATTTTGATAATGAAGATGTATTAGAGTTATTACAGCAGTTTAAAGAGTATGGCGTGAATATGACATACAAAGGTATAAAAATTGCAGATTTACAAAATGTTGAATCTTACTTCGCAGGAAAAACGGTTGTTTTAACAGGTAAGCTAGAAGTTATGGGACGAAGTGAAGCGAAGAAGAAGATTGAGGCATTAGGTGGAAAAGTAACAGGAAGTGTTAGTAAGAGTACGGATTTGGTTGTTGCAGGTGAAGCAGCTGGTTCGAAATTAGCACAAGCGGAGAAACATAATGTTGAGGTTTGGAATGAAGAGAGGTTCTTACAAGAGCTAAATAAGTAAGAGGTGCAAACTTACCATGAAAAAAATAGCATTAGCGGTATTAAGCCTTGGCCTACTTGTAAGTGGGTGTAGTGCAGGTGCCGACAAAGATGAAAAAGTGGCTGGGAAATCGGGGAAAGCAAAAGAACAATCAGTTGTTCCAAAATACGCTATTTCGGATGAATATTATAAGACGACTATTCCATTTGATGGTGGAAAGGCACGTGGTTTAGTGGTGCAAGGGTTAAATAGTCGCCTTGATATAGATGAATTTGAAACAGGATTAATGCGAATTGCAAAAGAATCATTTAGTACGAAAGATAATTTTTTAAAAGGCGGAAAAGCTCTAGATACTCAAACTATACAGATGCTTGTTAAAAGAAAACGTACAGATGCTGAACAAAAGGAACTAGAGGAAAAATTAAAAAAAGATGCAGTTAAATTTCCTAATATAGGATTAAATCCTGCCTTAGGAACAGGATCCGAATCACTAGAAGTGAAAAATAAAAAAAATCCAATATATATTTCAAATATTTTAGAGCATGATTATTATGTGAAAAAAGGCGATAACGACGAGGAACGTGTTGGTATGGTAGTTGGATTAGCGATGAATTCTGTTCAATATTTTAACGAAGAGCATGGTTACCCACGTGAAGCTGCAATCCCAGATGAAAAGATGTTAGCTGAAGGGAAAAAAATGGCGCAAGAAATTTTGAAAGTCATACATCAAAAAGAACCTGAAACAAAAAATATTCCGATAACATTTGCGATTTATCGCCAAGCTCCAAAGTCTTCGCTCGTGCCAGGTAATTTTGTTTCTTATGCAAATGTCGAAAAAGGTAGTGAAACGGTTGAAGATTGGAAACAAATTAATGAAAAATATTATTTGTTCCCATCAGAGCAAGCGAAAACAGATAATAAACGTGAAGATCTTGCAAGAGTATCCAACTTTAAGGCAAAACTAAGCGATTATTTCCAAGGAGACTATACAGCTGTTATTGGTACTGGTATGTATAGAGATGATGAATTAAGAGAAATGAAGCTTGATATTCCTGTCCAGTTTAATGGAAAAGCTGAAATAGTTGGTTTTACACAATATGTGGCAGGGCTTGTTATGGAATACTTCCCGAATTATATGAAAGTACAAGTAACGATTAAATCTGTAGAACGCCCAGAAGCTATTATTATACGTGAAGCAAAAAAAGATGAACCACTTGTGAAAATTTTAGATTAAATATGAAGGCTGTTCCTCTATGGAACAGCTTTTTTTCTTATGTAATTTTGTTATAATTTAAAATGTTGTAAAAAATAGGGGGAAGGGGTAAAGCTCATGGACGAATTAAGTTTTCAAGTCATTATTTTATTAATTGCATTCGGTTTTTTAGCAGCTTTTATTGATTCCGTTGTTGGAGGAGGAGGGTTAATTTCGCTTCCTGCACTTATGTTTGTTGGCCTATCGCCAGCTTCGGCAATTGCAACGAATAAATTAGCGGCAACAATGGGGACATTTACGAGTGCGATGTATTTCATTCGATCAGGAAAAGTTGATTTTAAAATTGTAGGAAAGTTAATCCCGTTAACTATTGTTGGAGCTGTGGCAGGCGCTTTAGTAGTAAAATTTATTCCATCGGATATTTTACGCCCATTAGTACTTGTAATGTTGGTATTTATTGCTATTTATATTATTGCAAAAAAGAATTGGGGAAGTGTGTCTACCTATAAGAAGATGACGCAAAGAAAAACATTAATATTTTTCTTTGTTATTTTAATGATAGGATTTTATGATGGATTTTTTGGACCAGGGACAGGGTCGTTTTTAATTTTTGCATTTTTATTAATTGGCTTGGATTTTATTCAAGCAGCAGCATCTGGAAAACTTTTGAATTTTGTTAGTAATATTGTATCTTTAATTACTTTTTTATTTTTAGACATAATTCATTTTGAATACGGTATTATCATGGGATTATCAATGATCTTAGGTGCTTATTTTGGATCGAAGTTTGCGGTTCAAAAAGGTGTTGGATATGTGAGGACTTTATTTTTATTAGTTACCATATTATTGATTGGAAAAAATGTTTTGGAATATACTCATATTTTGTAGATTCATACCCATGTATGGATCTCTTTTTTTATTATATTTTAAAAATTTATTAATTTTTAAAATATAAGTCTAGGAATATTTGAATAAATCTAAATTATCGTGTAGAATAATGTTGTAAAATGTAAACGTTTTTCTAAGGGGAGGCTAAAAAGAATGGTAGTAGCATACAAACATGAGCCATTTACAGATTTTTCAGTGGAGGCTAACAAATTAGCGTTTGAAGAAGGTTTAAAGAAAGTAGAATCTTATCTTGGACAAGACTATCCATTAATTATTGGGGGAGAAAAAATCACTACAGAAGACAAAATTGTTTCTGTAAACCCTGCAAATAAAGAGGAACTTGTTGGTCGTGTTTCAAAAGCAAGCCGTGAGTTAGCTGAAAAAGCAATGCAAGTAGCGGATGAAACATTCCAAACTTGGAGAAAATCAAAGCCAGAAATGCGTGCAGACATTTTATTCCGTGCTGCAGCAATCGTTCGTCGCAGAAAACATGAATTCTCTGCTATTCTTGTAAAAGAAGCAGGTAAGCCATGGAATGAGGCAGATGCTGATACAGCAGAAGCAATCGACTTTATGGAATATTATGGTCGTCAAATGTTAAAATTAAAAGACGGTATTCCAGTAGAAAGCCGTCCAATTGAATATAATCGTTTCTCTTACATTCCATTAGGAGTAGGTGTTATCATTTCTCCTTGGAACTTCCCATTCGCAATTATGGCAGGTATGACAACAGCTGCTTTAGTTTCTGGTAACACAGTATTACTAAAACCAGCTAGTACAACTCCTGTAGTAGCAGCGAAATTTATGGAAGTATTGGAAGAAGCTGGATTACCAGCTGGCGTAGTAAACTTCGTTCCAGGTAACGGTTCTGAAGTTGGTGACTACTTAGTAGATCATCCTCGTACACGTTTCGTAAGCTTCACGGGATCTCGTGATGTAGGTATCCGTATCTATGAGCGTGCAGCGAAAGTAAACCCAGGACAAATTTGGTTAAAACGCGTTATCGCTGAAATGGGCGGTAAAGATACAATCGTTGTTGATAAAGAAGCAGATCTTGAATTAGCAGCTAAGTCTATCGTTGCATCAGCATTCGGATTCTCAGGACAAAAATGTTCTGCATGTTCTCGTGCAGTAATCCATGAAGATGTATACGATCACGTATTAAATCGTGCTGTTGAATTAACAAAAGAATTAACAGTTGCTAACCCAGCAGTATTAGGTACAAACATGGGTCCTGTTAATGACCAAGCTGCATTCGATAAAGTAATGAGCTATGTTGCAATTGGTAAAGAAGAAGGTAGAATCTTAGCAGGTGGCGAAGGAGACGATTCTAAAGGCTGGTTCATCCAACCAACAATCGTTGCTGACGTTGCAGAAGATGCTCGCTTAATGAAAGAAGAAATCTTCGGACCAGTAGTAGCATTCTGTAAAGCGAAAGACTTCGATCATGCACTTGCAATTGCAAACAATACAGAATACGGTTTAACAGGAGCAGTTATCTCTAACAACCGTGACCATATTGAAAAAGCACGTGAAGACTTCCACGTAGGTAACTTATACTTCAACCGTGGATGTACTGGTGCAATCGTAGGATACCAACCATTCGGTGGCTTTAACATGTCTGGTACAGACTCTAAAGCTGGTGGACCTGATTACTTAGCACTTCACATGCAAGCAAAAACTACTTCTGAAACTTTATAAGAAATAGTAGAGGAGCTCTTCACAGAATGTGAAGAGCTCCTTTTAAAATTGAAATCCTATATATTACTATCGTTCGAAAGGAATGAGCTAAAACCTATTAATAGCGGGATAAACATGTGAACAGAAATAAAATGATGAGAAAAGTTGACTTATTAGTCATTTTTTTTAGTATTCATTTTGAGAATTTCCTGTATAATACAATTTGAAAGAAAATCTATGGTTCGACAAGGAACACTCCTTTCGGTTTTGCTCACTGAAAGGAGTGTTTTTTTTATGTAGCTAAAAATTCTTTCGTGCTTATTACATTTGCATATACACCATTTAAACTAGCTAAAATTGTATTGTGAATATAAACAGCTGGTATAGTAGCGTTCTTAAAAGAAAGGTCTTTTGTAGCACAAGCATCATGTATAACGGTACATTGAAAGTCAAAATCGAATGCAGCCCTTACTGTAGCATCAATACACATATGAGTCATCATCCCGCATACAACGACATGTTCAATATCTAAACGTTTTAATTGCTCTAGAAGATTAGTTTCTCGGAAGCTATTTGGATAATGTTTGACTATAACTGTTTCTTCTCTAAGTGGACGTACGCTTTCGTGAATATGTACACCTTCTGTATTAGGTAGGAAAAAAGTAGCGTCATCTTTTATAGCTACGTGTTGGATATGAAAAATAGGTTCGTTGTTTGTTCTAAAGTGTTGTAATAACTGATTAGCATATTCGCTTGCTTCTACTGGATTACGCAATTCCATCTTTCCATTTGGAAAATAATCGTTTTGAATATCGACGAGTAAAAGAGCTGTTTTCATATATTTATCTTCCTCCGAGTTTCATATTCAAATAAATTTATTCAATTCGTAGAGAGGATTCTCCTGTTTAAAAATATGAGGAAAAAGAATTTTAAATAACCTTGAAAGTTACTATTTTCTCATGAATTTTCATCTGAAAATTTTAATAAAGGAATAATTAATATTTTTCTAAAAAATGTATTGACTCTTATTATTCTGAGTTCTATAATGAGAATTAATTAAACGACAATTAAATCGATACATTCTTATCCAGAGAGGTGGAGGGACTGGCCCTACGATACCTCAGCAACGGGTTTTTTTAATACCGTGCTAACTCCAGCAAGCCATATAAAGGCTTGGAAGATGAGAAGATGTGAACGAGTACATATAAGTGCTCTCCTTCTTATCTTTATGGTTGATAAGAAGGAGGGCACTTTTTATTTTACCTCGAAAGCTCTGCTTCAAGTTTTTACAGCATATAGGAGGGGAAAAAATGATTTCTTTTAACAATGTAAGTAAAGTGTATGAATCAGCTGGGCAATCTGTTCATGCGGTGGAGGATGTAACATTATCAGTTGAGAAAGGCGAAATTTTTGGCATTATTGGTTTTAGTGGCGCTGGAAAGAGTACGTTATTACGCTTAGTAAATATGTTAGAGAGACCGACGGCAGGAACGATTTCAATAGATGATAAAGATATTACATCATTATCGACGAAAGAATTACGTAAACTGAGACAAAGAATTGGAATGATTTTTCAAAGTTTTAATTTATTTAATTCAAGAACAGTATTTGGAAATATTGCTTATCCATTAAAGTTAGCGAAAGTACCAAAGAATGAGATAAAAGAAAGAGTAAATGAACTGCTGAAGTTTGTAGGGTTAGAAGATAAAGCAAACTATTACCCAGAGCAGCTATCAGGTGGACAAAAGCAGCGTGTGGGCATTGCTAGAGCACTTGCGACATCGCCAGATATTCTTATATGTGATGAGGCAACATCAGCCTTAGATCCAGAAACAACGACAGAAATTCTAAACTTATTAAAGAAAGTAAATAGAGAATACAATTTAACAATTCTTCTTATTACACATGAAATGCATGTTGTGAAAGAAATTTGTCACCGTGTAGCTGTAATGGAGAAAGGAAAAGTTATTGAAGAAGGAAAACTGTTTGATGTTTTCACGCAACCAAAAACAAAGACGACTCAAAACTTTGTACGTTCTGTCATTAATGATCATTTACCGGAAAGTGTTCTAGCGAAAATTCAAAATGGTGGTCAAATTTATCGTCTAACATTTACTGGTGAGGAGACAGGACAGCCGGTACTATCATATATCGCAAAAAACTATAACGTCGATGTAAATGTACTGTACGGAAATATTATTGAACTTCAAAATGTGCTATTTGGAAATCTTCTTGTAGAGTTGCAAGGTGAGCAGAGGGAAATTCAAAAAGCATTACAACATCTAAGACTGCAAGTGCAGCTGAAGGAGGTAGAAGCTCATGCGAGTTGATTGGAGTATATTTTGGCCGCGCATACTAGATGCGACGGGGGATACCCTCTTAATGGTAATTGTAACCCTTATATTCGCTACAATTCTTGGTATACCCCTAGGTTTACTATTATATGTAACGAGAAAAGGAAACTTTTTAGAAAATAAATGGGTCTTTTCTATTCTTAATATCATTATTAATACAATTCGTCCGGTTCCATTCATTATCTTTTTAGTAGCTTTAAGCCCACTAACAAGAAGTGTTATCGGAACGACGATTGGAACAGCAGCAGCAATCTTCCCAATGACGTTAGTTGCATCAATCGGCATTGCTAGAATAGTTGAAACAAATCTTGTTTCTGTTCCAAAGGGAGTCATTGAAGCAGCTCAAGCAATGGGGGCTTCGCCAATTAGAATTGTTTTTGAAATTCTTGTGCCAGAAGCGTTAGCGCCATTGATCTTAGGGGTTACATTTATGACAGTTGGTTTAATTGAATTTTCTGCAGTTGCTGGGCTTGTCGGTGGTGGCGGTCTTGGTGATTTAGCGATGACATATGGTTATCAACGTTTTGATACATCAGTTATGTTCGTAACGGTCGTTTTACTTATCATTCTTGTACAGGTAGCTCAAAATTTAGGAAACTACTTTGCGAAAGTCTTTTTACGCAGATCATAAAAAGGAAGAGGGTAAAAGAAAATGAAGAAAATTTTAGCATTTGCATTATCAGCGATTGTAGGAGTTTCAGCGTTAAGTGGCTGTTCAAGTGGAGACATAGGGGCAGGAGCTAAAGAAAAAGTAGTTCGCGTTGGTGTAACTGGAACGGATGGAGACGCTTGGGAAATTTTGAAGAGGAAAGCTGAAAAAGAAGGAATTAAAATTAAACTGGTTGAGTTCTCTGATTACACAACGCCAAATAAGGCGCTAGCTGATGGAGATATTGAACTAAACTCATTCCAGCATATTGCTTTCTTAGAGCAATTTAAAAAAGAGCATAAGTTAGATATTACAGCTGTTGGTACAACGCAAATTGCGCCAATGGGTTTATACTCTGAAAAATATAAGAAAGCAAATGAAATCCCAGATGGTTCAGAAATTGCAATTCCAAACGATCCAACGAACCAAGCACGGGCATTAAAACTTCTTGATGCAGCTGGATTATTAAAGCTTAAAAAAGACTTTGGTCTATTTGGAGATCCAAGTGGTATTGCTGAAAATCCGAAGAAATTAAAAATTACACCGGTTATCGCACAGCAAACACCTCGTGTGTTAAAAGATGTAGCGGCATCAGTTATTAATAACGGTGTTGCTGGTCAAGCTGGATTAGATCCAGCGAAGGATCCTATTTTCTTAGAAGATCCAAAGAATGAAAATGCGAAGCCTTATATTAATATTTTCGCAGCTCGTACGAAAGATAAAGATGATCCAACACTGAAAAAAGTAATTGAATTATACCATTCAAAAGAAGTAACAGATGCAATTAAGAAAGAAACAAATGATGGTTCCATTTCAGTAGATCTTTCACTTGAGGAGCTTGAAAAAATCGTAAAATAATCATTGGGTTTAATGGACTAACAGAAGGAACCCCTCCGCTGTTAGTTCGTTCAACATATAATCTACTTAACAAACAAAACAAACCATAATTCTGTACCTTCCAATTCTGTATAATATAGAATCCAATGTTTGTTAAGTAGAGTAATAGACCAGGAGTTTTCCTGGTCTTTTTTTATTACTGAAAGCAGCTAGCGAGTAGTAAGGTAATCCCAATTATAATGGGATAAGAAAATAAGCTGAAAAGGAGTGTAATTACGAATTGCTTTTGATGAATTAAGTGTTTTTTTGATAAAAAAAAGAAAATAGAAAAGAGAGTAATGAAAAATGCGGATATTACGCCGGGGTTATAGGAGCGATAAATGAAAAACAAAATAATATGTTGAACAGAGTTGAAGAAGATGGCCCCTTGTATAAAAATAATCCAGCATATAGAAGACAAGAAGTTAAGTTGATATAGAAAGACGATAAGTAATACAAAGATTGTTAATACGGAAATGGCAATGAAAAATTGTTGGCTAGTTATAAGACGGATTGAAAATTGATTAGCAAGGTATTGTGGCATTTGGAAAGCTTCTTCAAGGTTATGAATGAAAAATAATAAGGGAATAATCCAGAGTATAGTAGTGGAATGTTTTTTCATCAATTTACATCACTCCAATAAAGTATAGAAAGCCTAAAAAAAGGCCATCTATACAGAGATAGTTAATCAATTATGATATTTTTTAAATTAACTTCATGATGCTCTCGTTCTATCGAATAAGCAGCTAGTTCCTCTTGTAAAATATTTAATATTTGCTTAGCGGATTGCTGGATTGGATTAGGTAGCTCTTCTAATATATGCATCCCGACTTTTACTTTTGTACGAATTACCCTTCGTAGTAATTCCTCATGCATGGACTACACCTCCAAACCGAATATTTAGTACATCTTCATCAAATTTTGCTCCTTGAATAGAAAGGTGTGTTAATGTTTTTGGTAACGTGATGTTCCGTTTAACAGAACCCGCTCGAATAATAAGTTCATCACCTTTTTGATTTAAGGAAAGTTCACTTTTGTTTGAGAAGGGAATGGACAGAACGAAAATATACTCATCGCCATCCTTTTTTACATATTGAGTGCGCCCGTTAAATTTCACTTCTGTAGGGGAATGATCAGTTTTAAATAAAGAATCTCCTACACGTTCTAACATAGACAAACCAACAACTTCTTGTTCAAACATTGGAGCTTCGTAAATAGGAAGGGGTTGAAAACTATCTTGAATTAATGTTTTATATTTCTTCTGTGCATCTTTCCATGCCTGAAAATAAGGATCGGTGACAGTGTTAGGGATGACGCGGTTAATCATAATGGCATCTACGTTATAATCGTATAAATTCAAATAAGTAAAGCTGCGCTGGGCTTCCTTAATGACCATTTTTTCAGGATTTACAACGATGCGGATACTTGTTACTTCTCGATTTGATAAAATATCTCTCATTTCTCCGAGCTGTTCAAGTGTACTTGTTAATTCGTCCATAATATCGTCGGTTGGAAGAGGGACACCAAGGAGTGGTTGAGCTACAGGACGAACGACTTTTAAAACTTTTCTTTTAATAGGAAATAATTTTTCCATCCACCAGCCGAGCATGTCTGGAAAGCTTAGCATTGCTAATGTTTCTCCTGTTGGGGCACAATCAATAATGATAACATCATATGTGTTTTGTTTATAATAATCGAGTACGCGAAGTAGGCTAATTAAATCTTCCATACCGGGAAACATCGTTAATTCTTCTGTTGTAATATCATCGGCTGCTTTGGAAGTGAAGAGTAGTGTAATATATTTCTGTAATTTTCCCCAGCCTTTTTCCATCTCATAAATCGTATTAATTTCTTGTGCCCACAAATTTTTACGAACTTCTAATGGCTCAGAAGATAGCTTTATACCAAATGAATCTCCTAAACTATGAGCAGGATCTGTGCTCATTACTAATGTTTTTAATCCTTGTTTCGCACTTTGAATTGCTGTTGCTGCTGAAATGCTAGTTTTTCCTACGCCGCCTTTACCTGTATACAAGATAATTCTCATCATTCATATCCCCTTTGTTCCGAATGTCGAATATTACGAGTGCCGAAGTAAATGATTGAATAAAAACCCAGATAGGGTTTTATTCAATCGGAATGTTTTTCATTTTAGGTGTAGAAATCTTTTCTTCTGTTTTTTGCTGTGACGTAGCGATGTGATCCATGATTTTTTGGAAGATTTGTAGTAAGAATGCTTTTTCTTCTTCTGATAATGCTTCTGTTACTAAGCTAAAGTAATGGGCCGCATTTTGTTTTACTTCTTGAACGAGCATTACGCCGTTTTCTGTTAACCGAATTAATACAATACGTCGGTCATTTTCATCACGGTAGCGTTCAATATATCCCTTTTTTACAAGGCGATTTACAACGCCCGTTGTTGTACTCATCGGTATATCAAGAAGATCAGCAATTTTCGTCATTGTAATATCTGTATTTCGTTCCATCCAAAGTAAACAAAATACTTCTGTTTTAGAAAGTGTTAAATCTAGGCTTACCCATTCTTCAGGATAGAAAAGTTTCTTGGCGTTATCTAGCAGTAAGTCTAAAAAATGTTCATATTGCAACAATTAATTCCACTCCCGTATATTTCGAAGTTCGTAATATTTATTTTTATTTTATGTAGAATAGAAATAATTGTCAATGATTTTAATTGTTTTTTCAGATTAGGCAGAAAACTTTCTTTAAAATAGTATTCTTTTATGATAGATTTATAAATATAAAACTAGAATTTACATAAAAATCCATCATGGTAAATATACTTATCTATAATGGGTATACAGCTAACGAGGGGGAGAACGATGAGAAGACGTAATACGCAAGCGTTCACGTTTTTAGCATGGACTTCATTTGTTTGTGCACTTTCAGGTATGCTAATTGGGATTTATACGTTAGATGAAACGCTTAGTGTAAAAGGATACTATTTAATTGGAACATTATTTTTAACGATGTCTTGTTTTGTATTACAAAAAACAATTCGTGATAATGAAGAAGATAACGAGAGATTTCCGAAAAATAAACCGTTAGATAAAGAGTAAATTGTAAAGAAAGGCATTTGCCTTTCTTTTTTTATGTAAAAATGGCGTAAGTACTCTGTGTTGACTTGCTTGAAGTACTGAAAATTTGGTATCATCAATAGTATTGTAGATTGAACGATATATTATGGAGGTGGCCTAGCCGTGTCAAGAATTTCCGTTGAGAATGTAAAGCACGTAGCACATTTAGCACGTCTTGCAATTACTGATCAAGAAGCAGAAAAATTTCAAAAACAACTAGATGCAATTGTTACATTTGCAGAACAGTTAAATGAATTAGATACAACAGATGTAAAACCAACAACTCATGTATTAACTATGAAAAATGTTATGCGTGAAGATGTACCAGAAAAAGGTTTACCAGTTGAAGAAGTATTAAAAAATGCACCGGATCACAAAGATAATCAAATCCGTGTTCCAGCAGTATTAGAATAGAGGAGGGGAATTTCGATGTCATTATTTGATCATTCAGTATCAGAGTTACATAAGAAGTTAAACAACAAAGAAATTTCCGTTACGGATTTAGTAGAAGAATCTTACAAACGTATTGCGGATGTTGAAGATAACGTAAAAGCTTTTCTTACATTAGATGAAGAAAATGCACGCGCAAAAGCGAAAGAATTAGATGCAAAAATCGGCGCTGAAGATAATGGTTTATTATTCGGTATGCCAATTGGTGTAAAAGATAACATTGTAACTAACGGTCTTCGTACAACTTGTGCGAGCAAAATATTAGCAAACTTCGATCCAATTTATGATGCGACAGTTGTGCAAAAGCTAAAAGCTGCTGACACAATTACAATCGGTAAATTAAACATGGACGAGTTCGCAATGGGTTCTTCAAATGAAAACTCAGGATTCTACGCTACGAAAAACCCATGGAACTTAGATTACGTTCCGGGCGGATCTAGTGGTGGTTCTGCAGCAGCTGTAGCAGCAGGAGAAGTACTATTCTCTCTAGGTTCTGATACGGGTGGTTCTATCCGTCAGCCAGCTGCATATTGCGGTGTTGTAGGTTTAAAACCAACTTATGGACGCGTATCTCGTTACGGATTAGTAGCATTCGCATCTTCACTTGACCAAATCGGACCGATTACACGTACAGTAGAAGACAATGCATACTTATTACAAGCTATTTCAGGTATTGACCGCATGGATGCAACTTCTGCAAACGTTGAAGTTGGAAACTATTTAGCTGGTTTAACAGGCGATGTTAAAGGTTTACGCATTGCTGTACCGAAAGAATACTTAGGCGAAGGTGTTGGCGAAGAAGCTCGTGAGTCAGTACTAGCTGCTTTAAAAGTATTAGAAGGTATGGGCGCAACTTGGGAGGAAGTATCGCTTCCACACTCTAAATACGCTCTAGCAACGTATTACTTACTATCTTCTTCTGAAGCATCTGCAAACCTTTCACGCTTTGATGGCGTGCGTTACGGTGTTCGTTCTGATAATGTAAATAACTTATTAGATCTTTACAAAAACACACGTAGTGAAGGTTTCGGTGATGAAGTTAAACGTCGTATTATGCTTGGTACATTTGCGCTTAGCTCTGGTTACTATGATGCATATTACAAAAAAGCACAACAAGTACGTACATTAATTAAGAACGACTTTGAAAATGTATTTGCTAACTATGATGTTATTATTGGACCAACAACGCCAACTCCGGCATTTAAAGTGGGCGAAAAAGTTGACGATCCAATGACAATGTATGCAAATGATATTTTAACAATCCCAGTAAACTTAGCGGGTGTTCCAGCGATTTCTGTTCCATGTGGATTCGGTGCTAACAACATGCCACTTGGTCTACAAATCATTGGTAAACACTTCGATGAAGCGACAATTTACCGCGTTGCACATGCGTTTGAGCAAGCAACAGACTATCATACAAAAAAAGCAAGTCTGTAAGGAGGCGAGCATAGATGAATTTAGAAACAATTATTGGTTTAGAGGTTCACGTTGAGTTAAAAACAAATTCGAAAATTTTCTCTGCGAGTCCAACAGAATTCGGAGCGGAGCCAAATACACAAACAAGTGTAATTGACTTAGGATACCCAGGGGTACTTCCTACTTTAAATAAAGAAGCAGTTAACTTTGCAATGAAAGCTGCAATGGCATTAAACTGTGAAATCGCAACGGAAACGAAGTTTGACCGTAAAAACTATTTCTATCCAGATAACCCGAAAGCTTACCAAATCTCTCAATTTGATAAGCCAATTGGTGAAAATGGTTGGATTGAAATCGAAGTAGACGGTAAAAAGAAACGTATCGGTATTACACGTCTTCATTTAGAAGAAGATGCTGGTAAATCAACGCATACAGCTGATGGTTCATTAGTAGACTACAACCGTCAAGGTATGCCTTTAATCGAGATCGTATCTGAGCCAGATATGCGTACGCCAGAAGAAGCATATGCATACTTAGAGAAGTTAAAATCAATCATTCAATACACCGGTGTATCTGATTGTAAGATGGAAGAAGGTTCCTTACGTTGTGATGCGAACATTTCTCTTCGTCCAGTTGGACAAGAGAAGTTCGGTACAAAAGCGGAACTGAAAAACTTAAACTCATTCACTTACGTACAAAAAGGTCTTGAGCATGAGCAAGTGCGCCAAGAAAAAGAACTGTTATCTGGTGGCATTATCCAACAAGAAACACGTCGTTATGATGAAGCAACAAAGAAAACAATCTTAATGCGTGTGAAAGAAGGATCTGACGATTACCGTTACTTCCCGGAGCCAGACTTAGTTGAACTTTACATCGATGATGAGTGGAAAGAAGCAGTTCGAGCTTCTATTCCAGAACTTCCAGATGCACGTAAAGCTCGCTACGTTGCAGAATTAGGCTTACCAGCTTATGATGCACACGTGTTAACATTAACGAAAGAGATGTCTGATTTCTTTGAAGCAACTGTTGCAGACGGTGCTGATGCGAAATTAACATCGAACTGGTTAATGGGTGAAGTACTTGCATACTTAAACAAACAACAAAAAGAATTAAAAGACGTTGCATTAACGCCTGCTGGTTTATCTAAAATGGTTCAATTAATTGAAAAAGGTACAATTTCTTCTAAAATCGCGAAGAAAGTATTTAACGAATTAATTGAAAAAGGTGGAGACCCAGAAGAAATCGTTAAAGCGAAAGGTCTTGTTCAAATTTCTGACGAGGGTACACTTCGTAAAGTTGTAACAGAAATTCTTGATAATAATGAGCAATCTATCGAAGACTTTAAAAACGGTAAAGACCGTGCAATTGGCTTCTTAGTTGGTCAAATTATGAAAGCTACAAAAGGACAAGCAAATCCACCACTTGTTAACAAAATCTTACTTGAAGAGATTAATAAGCGATAATAGTAGTGACTTTTAAAGATTAAGCAGAAAAACACCCGTACATGGGTGTTTTTCTAGGTTAATCAAACGTTTGTTTAAATGAGACAAAATCGTTTAAACAAACGTTTGATTAACTGTCAAAAGTGGAAAAATGTTTGTATAGCAACTATGGTATGATAGTTGCAAAAAGGTGGGAATAATGATAAATCTAAACATAGAGGTTTTTTTCATCTCATGAAATAATAGATAGTTATTATTCGTTATATGTAAATTTTTATGGAAGAATGGATAGAAATAAAGTGAAACTTTAATCAGTAGGAGGTTCATCCAAAGCTGATTATTAGCCCTCACCAATTGGGCATTTACTGCCCGCAAATAGCGGGATAAATTTTGGAGTCAAATAAAAAACCATTGAAATGAATATTTACTTTTGATGGACTACACGAATCGGGTTCTTACTGCCTGTTTGAGCGGGATAAAAGAAGGATAGCAAGATGAGAGGAGGTAGGCATGGGAATACTGAATAGAAGTTCAGTATGTTCTTTTTCGATACATAAAGAAATTTCCTGTGCTAATAAATGATGAAGCGAGCAAGAATTATTTATAATCCTACTTCTGGGCGTGAGCTATTTAAGAAGAGCTTACCAGAAGTATTACAAAAATTAGAACAAGCTGGCTATGAGACATCTTGTCATGCGACAACGGGTCCTGGAGACGCTACTGTGGCGGCGAGGCAAGCTGCGGATCGTAAGTTTGATGTTGTTATTGCGGCTGGTGGCGACGGTACATTAAATGAAGTAGTAAACGGTTTAGTTGGGCATGAATTCCGTCCGAAATTTGGAATTATTCCAGTTGGAACGACAAATGACTTTGCACGTGCAATTGGTGTACCTCGTTCTATTGAAGAGGCAGCAGATATTATTTGCGAAGGAAAAACAGTGCCATTAGACCTTGGTAGAGCGAACGATACATATTTTATTAACATCGCTGGTGGCGGTCGTATTACAGAATTAACATACGAAGTACCGAGTAAGTTAAAGACAGTATTAGGACAACTTGCTTATTACCTAAAAGGTATCGAGATGTTACCATCATTGCATCCGACATATGTTGAAATTGAGTATGATGGAAAGTTACTACAAGAAGAAATTACGATGTTTTTAATTACGAATACTCGTTCAGTAGGTGGATTTGAAAAGGTAGCACCGTATGCATCTATTAACGATGGGTTATTTGACCTATTAGTACTGAAAAAAGGTTCTATCGCTGATTTAATTAAAGCAGCAACACAAGCACAACGTGGTGAACATATTAATAATCCAAAAGTGTTATATACACAAGCGAACCGAATTAAAGTACATTCACCAGATAAACTAATGATTAATTTAGATGGTGAGTATGGTGGAGATGCACCGATGGAATTCGAAAATATATATCATTGTTTAGAACTATTTGTTCCTGAACATCAAGAGGATGCCCTGTAAAGGCATCCTTTTTTACTTTGTTAAAATGAATTGTAAATTGGGAGTTAGTTTGATTTTTATGGTATTTTTACAATTCTTTTATTTTACATCCATATTTTATTGATACACTGGAGGAGATAAGAAACGAGAGGTAGGATGCTATGGAGAAGGTAAAAGCAATACTATTTGATAAAGATGGGACATTAATGGATTTTCATTCAATATGGATAAAAGTAGCTGAAGAACTTGTAGCTGAATGTATAAGTTTATATCATTTACCAAGTACAATAGGGCAGACCTTATTAGAAGAGATTGGTGTAGAGGGAGCATTTGTTAATCCGAGGAGTGCAATAGCTGCTGGAACAAGCCTTGATGTAGCGAAGGGGCTTTGTAATTATATTGAGTCTGCTAGAGAAGAAGAGATGCACCATTGGGTAAGTGAGAAGTTATTTTCCCTTATGTATGAGCATCGTTCGCATATGAAAATGACAGCAGATTTACCGAAAGTGTTACAGGCATTAAAAGATAAAGGATTTATATTAGGGGTTGTCACGGCAGATGATTTCGCACCAACAGAATTATTTTTAAAACAATATAAGTTGGAGAACTTTTTTGATTATATTATAGCCTCGGATACATTCCCTGCGCAAAAACCAGATAAAAAGATTATAGAAGTGTTTTGTGAGAAATTTAATTTAGAATCATGTGAGGTTGCGGTTGTTGGAGATACGCCAACTGATTTACATTTAGCCAAAAATGGCGATTGCTATGCAATTGGGGTGCTATCTGGTACGGGAGACCGTCCAACATTAGAACCACTTGCTGATTTAGTGTTAGATTCTGTTGGAGAGTTTATTTCTCAATCGGGTGAGTTTTTCTGGGAGAAAGAAAAGTCTAATGTGTAAGGAAAATAAGTCTATAAAGACTCTTAATGAGTCTTTATAGACTTATTTTTTATGCCTGGATACAAAGAATATAGGATAAATGCTAGAAAAGAAAGTTGGCATACATTTTGCAATAAAAAGAGAAAACAATGTAAAGAAAAGGATGGGGTACGCAATGAACACAAAAAAATTTGCTAAAGTAAATGAACAAATTCCAGGACCGAAAGCGGCATCTTTATTAGAACGCCGTCAAAATATAGTACCAAAAGGAGTAAGTAACGGCATCCCAACGTTTGTACAATCTGCCAATGGTGCTCTTGTAACAGATGTTGATGGTAATCAGTACATTGATTTTGCAGGAGCAATTGGGACAATTAACGTAGGGCATTGTCATCCAACGGTTAAAGAAGCGCTCCATAAACAAGTCGATCAATACATTCATACTGGATTTAATGTCATGATGTATGAGCCATATATTGAATTAGCGGAAAAGCTTGCGGCATTGGCACCGGGAAGTTTCGATAAGCAAGTCCTCTTTTTAAATAGTGGTGCAGAAGCAGTTGAGAACGCGGTGAAGATCGCTCGTAAATATACGAAGAGACCTGGTATTATCGCATTTTCTAAAGGTTTCCACGGGCGTACATTAATGACAATGACGATGACAAGTAAAGTGAAGCCATATAAATTTGGATTTGGTCCCTTTGCTCCAGAAGTATATAAAGCGCCATTTCCATACGAATACCGTCGCCCAGAGGGATTAACGGAAGAGCAGTATGATGATTTTATTATTGAAGAGTTTAAGAACTTCTTCATATCGGAAGTAGCACCAGAAACAATCGCAGCTGTTGTAATGGAACCTGTTCAAGGGGAAGGTGGATTTATCGTCCCAAGTAAGAAATTTGTTCAAGAAGTACGCCGCATTTGTTCAGAGAACGGCATTTTATTTGTAGCGGATGAAATACAAACAGGCTTTAGTCGTACAGGAAAATATTTTGCAATTGATCACTATGATGTCGTTCCAGATTTAATTACAGTGTCTAAATCATTAGGGGCTGGTGTACCGATAAGTGGTGTCATTGGACGTAAAGAAATTATGAATGAATCTGCACCAGGTGAACTTGGTGGAACGTATGCAGGAAGTCCATTAGGATGTGCGGCAGCATTAGCAGTACTGGATGTAATAGAAAAAGAGAATTTAAATGATAGAGCGATAGAATTAGGAAAAGTCGTAATGAACCGATTCGAAGAGATGAAAAATAAATATCATTGCATTGGTGATGTGCGTGGGTTAGGAGCAATGTGTGCATTTGAGGTCGTTCAAGACCGTAAGACGAAAGCACCTGACAAAACGTTAACGGCTAATCTATGTGCAGAAGCAAATAAGCGTGGGTTACTGTTATTATCAGCAGGAACATATGGAAATGTTATCCGTGTGTTAATGCCTTTAGTTATTACAGATGAGCAACTTGAAGAAGGTTTAACAATAATTGAAGAATCATTGCAAGCTTGTTATGAGCAAACAAACATAGCTCGTGTTTAAAAACTGAAGGATAAATAGCAAACATTCTAGCTGACTCTATATTAAATACAGAAAATTCGCTTTATAATAAAGGTAGTGAAGTGGATCGATGGATTTGAAGTTAGGGGTGGCTAGGATGGTTGCAGAAAAGGAACGAGTTTTAATGGATTTAAAAGATGTATTTGAATATGCGTTTGACGAAATTTTTGTTACAGATGAGCAGGGAATCGTTGTGCGTGTAAATAGTACATGTGAAAGGCACTACCAACTAGCTGCCGAAGAGTTAGTGGGTAAGCATGTAAAAGAACTACAAAAGGATGGAATCTTTTATCCATCAGCGACATTAGAAGTGATTGAAAAAAAGAGGCCAATTGAACTCGTTCAAACTACAAAATCAGGAGAGTATTTACACGTTCGTACAAGGCCTGTTTTTGATGATGAGGGAAATTTAAGAAGAGTGATTAGTTATTCTCGGGACCTTACTGAACTCTATCAATTACGTCAAAAGGTAGAGGAAATGGATAATCAGCTAAAAACATATAAAAAAGAATTAAGAGAAACATATGAGCATGAAGGACTTATTTTTAAAAGTCTAGCTATGCAAAAAATAGTCGATACAATTAAAAAAGTATCTGTAGTGGATAGTACTGTTCTCGTTTTAGGCGAAACTGGAGTTGGGAAAAGTCGATTAGTACGCCATTTACATGAAGTGAGTCACCGTAAGAATGAAAGTTTCTATGAAATTAATTGTGCGGCATTGCCAACTAATTTAATTGAATCAGAGCTTTTTGGATATTCAGGTGGATCTTTTACAGGTGCGAATCGTGAAGGGAAAAAGGGACTATTAGAATCCGCGCATAAAGGAACTCTTTTTTTAGATGAAATCGGTGAAATGCCGATTGAAATTCAAGCGAAGCTTTTGCAAGTATTGCAAGAAAAAACATTTCGTCCTATAGGCGGAAGAGAATTAAAAAAAGTGGATGTTCGAATTGTGGCAGCAACAAATAGAGATTTAAGTGAGATGGTGAAACAAGGAACATTTCGGAAAGATTTATACTATCGTTTGAATGTCATTCCAATTGCAATTCCCCCGCTTAGGGAAAGGACAGAAGATATTTTACCGCTTATTTATCATTACTTGCAGCACTTTAATAAAAAATACGGACGTGATGTGAAACTAGCGCCGAGTACGTTACAAATGTTTGTTGGATATCCGTGGGAAGGAAACAATAGAGAAATAGAGAATGTAATTGAGAGAATTGTTATTACTGTCGATGATGTTGTAACGGTAGAGGATTTGCCACTCTCTATGCAAGAGGCTGCAGTTGAACAATCGGGGCAAAGCCTTTATAAAATGCTGGAAGAGGTAGAGAGAAATATTATTCTTAAAGCGTATAAAACGTATGGATCAAGTTATAAAGTAGCTGAGTTTTTGCAAATTAGTCAATCTGCTGCTACTAGGAAAATTAAGAAGTTCATAGAGGAGGAAGAAAACATTGGATAAAAAGGCGACTTTCGTAAGTATAGATAGAAAGGCGATGTATATAAATGGTGAGTGGATTACACTACAAGAACAAATTGAAGTAAATAATCCTGCGACGAAGGAAATATTTGCAACTGTACCAAAAGGCGGAGTAACAGAGGCAAAGCAAGCTGTTGATGCTGCACATGAAGCTTTTAAAACGTGGTCTAAGTTAACGGCAGCAGATCGTGCAACGAAGTTAAAAAAGTGGTTCATGCTTATTGATAAAAATAAAGAAGAGATCGCAGCGATTATGACGAAGGAACAAGGAAAGCCGTTTGCAGAAGCGCTTGGTGAAGTAAATTATGCAAATAGTTTTGTTGAATGGTATGCAGAAGAAGGGAAACGTGTGTATGGTGAAATGATTCCTGCTGCTCATCCGAATAAGCGCATTTTAGTTATGAAGCAACCAGTTGGCGTTATGGCAGCTATTACACCTTGGAACTTCCCAGCTGCTATGATTACGAGAAAGGTAGCCCCAGCGCTTGCAGCAGGCTGTACAGCCGTTGTGAAACCGGCAAGTCAAACGCCGCTAACTGCATTAAAATTAGCTGAATTAGCTCATGAAGCGGATATTCCAAAGGGTGTAATTAATATCGTAACAGGTAGTGCAAAAGCAATTGCTGATACATGGATGGAAGATAGTCGCGTTCGAAAAGTGTCCTTTACAGGGTCAACGGAAATTGGGAAAGAGTTAATGGCTAGTGCGGCGCAAACGATGAAAAAAGTTTCACTTGAGTTAGGTGGTCACGCTCCGTTTATCGTAATGAATGATGCAGATTTAGATAAAGCAGTAGAAGCGGTGATTGGTTCGAAATTCCGTAACGCAGGACAAACGTGTATATGTACAAACCGAGTATTCGTTCAAGAAGAAGTATACGAAGTATTTGTAGAGAAGTTCCAAAGGGCAGTAGGGCAGTTGAAAGTAGGAGACGGTTTCGGTGACGGAACGACTGTCGGACCACTTATTGATGAGAATGCAGTTTCAAAAGTACAAGAACATATTGAAGATGCTATTCAAAAAGGTGGAACCGTTTTATATGGTGGTGAAAAGGTCGCAGAGTTAGAGGGACATTTCATTCAACCGACTGTAATTGGGTTGGCAAATGATACGATGCTTTGTATGAATGAAGAAACATTTGGGCCAGTGGCACCAGTTGCGAAATTTAAAACAGTTGATGAAGTAATCGAACGTGCAAATAATACACCATACGGTTTAGCTGCGTATATTTTCACGAAAGACATTAGCCAAGCATTCCAAATTAGTGAAGCGTTAGAGTACGGTATTATCGGTCTAAATGACGGTCTTCCATCAGTTGCACAAGCACCATTCGGTGGCTTTAAAGAAAGTGGTATCGGCCGTGAAGGAGGCCATTTCGGCATCGAGGAATATTTAGAAATTAAATATATTTCATTAGGACTATAAGTAGTATACTAGAATCTCTATAAGGTAACAGAGAAGGAGATTCTAGTATGGTATATTGGCTATTATTACTTGTTACAATTATTTTTGAAGTGGCTGGAACAATTGCGATGAAACTATCAAATGGTTTAACAAAGCTCGTTCCAAGTGTATTGATTTTCGTATTTTATGGAATTTGCTTCAGTGTGTTCGCCATCGTTGTGAAGAAGATTCATTTAAGTATTGCTTATGCTATTTGGTCTGGCGTTGGAACATTACTTATTACAATCATTAGTGTGTACTTTTTTAAAGAGCATATTAGTTTATTTCAAGCATTTTGTATTCTTTTTATTGTTTTGGGTGTCATTGGGCTTAAGGTTTCATCGGCATCCTGAAAGCTATCTTTTGTAGAAGATAGCTTTTTTCTATTTGTGCAGTTAGCAATTAATACGACAAAATATGACAAGAAAGAGTAAAGCGTTTTGTTATAATACATATGAAATATTGTCTTATGTGGAGGAAAGAGTATGTTAAAAAAGGTAAGTCAAATTGTTTTAATTTTTGGCATAGCTTTTAGTTTAAGTGCTTGCACTGAGACTAAAGATAGTAATGAAAGTAAACAAGAAGATGTTCAAGATAAAGTGTATAAAATAGGGGAGACAGTAGACGTAGATGGTTTGCAAGTAACTATCGATTCAGTTAAATTAGGATATCCGGATTATGATGAGGATAAAAAGAAAGAGGAGATTTTGGGGATTATTTTCAAAGTAGAAAATAATAGTAAAAAGGAAATACCTTTTGCATTTTATGAATTTGAGATTACCGATAAGAAAGGTACAAGATTTAAAGAATATAATAACCCTGATAGCTTTATTAGTAAAAAGTTAGCACCAGATGAAAAAATTCAAGATATCATGCTATTTGACGTAGCGAAAGAAAATACGTATATCGCTACGTATAGACCGGAGTTTACGCGTGAAAATAGAACGATAAAATTTGAATTGAAACCAAATAAATAAAGAAACACATTGGATTATCCAATGTGTTTCTTTATGGTAATAGATTTAAAACGCCCAGTTACCTTTACGGAAGATAGGCTCATGTCTGCCATCAGCAGTAATACCGTCAATATCAAGCTCAGCTGATCCAATCATAAAGTCGTTGTGTGTGATACTAGCGTTTGCGCCGTTTTCAGCAAGTTCTTCTTTAGACATTGTTTTTCCGCCAACTAAGTTAAATGCGTAAGCATTTCCAATCGCAAGGTGGCAAGATGCATTTTCGTCAAATAGTGTATTGTAGAATAAAACATTTGTGTTTGAAATTGGTGAGTCATGAGGTACTAAAGCTACTTCCCCTAAGAAGTGAGAACCTTCATCTGTTTCTACTAAATGTTTTAAAGCTTCTTCACCAGCTTCAGCTTTATAGTCTACGATACGTCCGTTTTCAAATGTTAACGTGAAATTATCGATAATATTACCTGCAAATACTAACGGTTTTGTACTAGAAACTTGGCCGTTTACACCTGTTTTAAGTGGCATTGTAAATACTTCTTCAGTTGGAATATTAGCCATAAATGGTACGTTCTTTTCATTTAAGCTACCAGCACCAGCCCATACATGTTTTTCTGGAAGTTCGATTGTTAAATCTGTTCCAGGACCTGTATAGTGAAGAGCTTTATAATGCTTTTCGTTTAAGTAATCCACTTTTGTATGTAATGTTTCATCATGTTCTTTCCATGCTTCTACAGGGTTTTCTAAATCAGCACGAGTAGCTTTGAAAATAGCATCCCATAACTTTGCTTCTTGTTCTTCTGGCGCTATGTCAGGGAATACTTTCGCAGCCCATTCTTTCGTAGGAACAGAAATGACACACCAACTTACTTTATCTGCTTGTACGTAATCACGGTATACTTTCATTGCTTCTCCAGCTACTTTATGAGCTGTTGCGATACGCGATGGTTCTACACCTTTTAATAAATCAGGGTTTTCTGCATAGATAGACATAAATGCAGCGCCTTCTTTTGCTAATTCTTCACGAGCATGTGCTTTCCAAGATGGAAATTCAGCGAAAGCTTCTTCAGGAGCTAGATCGAATTTTAAGCGTGTTAACGTCTCATCATTCCAATCTACATATACGTGTTTTGCACCAGATTTATATGCTTTTTCTGTAACGAGGCGTACAAATTGTACAGCTTCAAGAGGTGCACTAATTGATAAAGTTTGTCCAGGTTGAATATTAACACCAACATTAACTGCAAGAGCAGCATATTTCTCTAACGTTTGTTCAAATGACATATGTATAATCTCCTTTAATTTGAAAGATTTCTTACTATATATAATACAAGAAAATTCTAAAAATATATATAAATATAAAGTAAAAAGAGAGCTCAAAATGTGTTGAGCCCTTATATTTACTTAATTGAAGAAGCAAACTGCTCTACAGTCGTTGTATGGTGTATACGAACGCGCTTCATCTTTAACAATTCATCAGGTTCACCCTTTGTAATGAATTGCCCAGGCTTTGTCGTCGTCGCAAATTGATAATACTTCTTCGTTTCTGCAACAACCTTATCATCTACATGACCGAATGGATAAGCAATCGCGATAACAGGCTTACCTGTTATTTTTTCTAGCTTTTCTTTTGAACCTTTTAACTCTTCCTCATAGTTTGTAATTTTCGGTAAATCTGCATGTGTTGCAGTATGAGATTGCACCGAGAAAATGCCGGAATCAACCATTTCTTTTATTTCAGAAGTAGACAATGCTCCTTCTACATCAACGTTATCAACAATCATATATTCTGTTGCTGCCGGTTTAAAAGTATCATCTTTTAGCTTTTGTAAAATGCGAAATGCATTCATATTATTTTTCATACCGTCATCAAATGTAACGAAAATCGGCTTATTTACTTTATTTATATCGCCCCAGCGTTCAAAGGTTAACAGCGTATAACCATTGTCCTTTAAATATTTCATTTGTGCTTCAAAGTTAGCTGGTGATACGAATAAGTCTTTAATGCCTTGACCATGATAATCATCAATTGCGTGATACATAAGAACAGGAACCTTTTGTTCGAAAGTAATAGTAGATTTCGTAAGCGGGAGTGTTTTCCCATCTTCTTTCATTCCTGTTGCTTCAATTTGGAACTCACCACGTTTTCCTTCAAATTCCTTTATATCAAAAGGAAGTGTGAATTGTTTCTCTTTTTCTTTAGAAGAAAAAAATTTAGCACTTTCCTTGTCATCAGCTGTGCGCCAAATTTTATATTGTACTTCATTTAAAGAATCTTTTAAGTCTGTAATATGAATACTTGTGGTTGTAGATTCGTGTGTGATGGGAGTATAAGAAATGTTACCTTGTTCTTGTACAGTCTCTTTTTGTATAGCTACTTCTTGAACCTTTTTCTCTTTTTTAGGTTCTTGGCTTACATTGCTAGTATTGCAGCCTGCTAGAATGGCAGACGTACATAAAGCAATTGCTGCGTATTTTCTCATAAAAATCACCTTCTATTGTGTAGTATGTTGCATATTGACATTAAAATCCCCACCGCTATAAGAGTGGTGGGGATATACCCTTGTTCATCATATCATTTGAAGAAAATGAGGGGAATATGATTTTTAGGAGGCTATTAAGGTAATAGATTAGTGACTTTGAATAGATGTATTTTTTTGTTTCTTATTAGAATTAATAATAATATAACCGACTACAAAGATAAGAGGAATAATGAAGACATAGATAGGCATTCCCCATACATAATAGCTTTTCAGCGTTAAGACTAGTAAATGTAAGAAATCGAAAAGGGCGTGAATTTTCATAAGGTCCTCCAATGTTTTTTTACAAATTATAACATTTAATACTTGTTATTTGTATAATTTGGAAAGTAATTTAAGCTAATTTTAAAGTAAGAAGAAGACTTATTAATATGCAATTTTGCATAAGGATATGTATTTTATTAAAATATAAAGATTTTATACTATAATAAAAACCGCTATAAAACTAAGTAAGAATAATGTATGGAGTGGCGAATAGAAATGAAATATAAAAAAATAATATATATCTTTTTCATATCGCTATTTATAGTTGGTTGTCAAAGTGAAGTGAGTAAAGCGAATAGTGTGGAAGAGTATATTCCATCGCATCTTATGAATGCGGAAGTAACGGCGGATATTATGACACTAGAATTTCCTTATGAGATAAAAGAGAAATTAGAGAAAATAGGAAATAAAATGAGCGATAGTATTACAAATAATTTAGATTGGTATTTGAAGTATGCCGAAGAAGAAATTATACCGAAAAAAACGTTTCCTTATCATCAAAACTTAGGTATTACAAAAGAAGAATATGATTTTATGATAGATAAAATGAATAATGCAGAATATGTAAATACCAAAGACGGAAAACTCTTTTTTAAACAGAAAGATCATGAAATTCAAATTCTCTCTGATGAAAATTTGAATCTAATTAAAAATATTCGAATTGATACAGAGAAGAATATAATTAAAACTCCTTTAGGAGAATGCGAATATGAAGGTGAAATAAAGGCGTCGGATGAACAAAAAGCTACTGGTCCATGGAGTGGGAAGATGTGGACTTTAAAAAGCGATGGATTACTTTATCATTTTTCATTAGGAAAGTTAAAAAACATAAACAAATCTATCATTTACATTTCAATAAAAGGTATATATAAAGATAGGATTATCAATACAGAAGAAGCAGTTGAATTTCACTCGATTTCATAAAGAATCAAAAAAATCACCTTACTCGTTAAAGTAAGGTGATTTTTTATTAAATAAACAATCCAGCGATTGTCGCAGATAAAATAGAAGCAAGTGTTGATGCAAATAGCATTTTCCAACCAAATTTAGAAACAACGCTTCCTTGTTTTTCAGAAAGGGCACGGATTGTACCAACGATTGCACCAATTTGGCTAATACTTGCGAAGCTAATTAAGAATACTGTAACGATTCCAACTGTACGTGGAGCTAATGTTGTAGCTGTGTCTTTTAAATCAAGGATTGCTACAAACTCGTTTAAAACAATCTTCGTACCCATAATACCACCAGCTGGGATAATATCTTGAGTTGGAATACCCATTAAGAATGCGAATGGAGAAAGTACGTAACCGAAGATTTGTTGTAAAGTAACAGCATGTCCCATTGCGCCTGAAGCTGCACTAATTACGTAGTTTACAACTTCCATCACACCGATAAAGGCAATCATTAATGCGGCAACGATACCAGCTACTTTTAAACCATCAAGCGCACCGTTAATCATTGCACCGATAAAGCTGTCCCCGAATAGAGTTCTATCAAATTTTTGAATCACTTCATCTTCTTTCTTCGTATCAACTGGTGTTAATAACGAACAAACGATTAAGCTTGAGAATAAATTTAGCGGAAGAGCTGCTAGTACGTATTTTGCATCTAACATCATTACGTATGATGCTGTAACAGAAGCAGAAACGGAGCTCATCGCAGAACAACAAATGATAAACATACGGTTTTTATTGAAATGCTGTAAATCGTTTTTAATAACGATTAAAGCTTCACTTGAACCGAAGAATACAGAGTTTACTGCGTGGAATGACTCAACGCGTGGTAAACCAGTAATTTTTGAAATTGCACCGCCGACAACGCGAACGATGAATGGTAAAACACCTAAATAACTAAAGATTGAAAGTAGTGCTGAGAAAAATACGATAATTAATAATACGTTTAAGAAAAAGACAAAATCTCTTTGAATTCCATTAAAGAGAAAATCGACACCTGTCGTACCAAGTTTAATTAGTTTGTTGAAAACTTTACTAATGAAAATAATGATTTGTTGACCAATCTTTGTAGCAAACATAAACCAACCGATTAAAATTTGGAAACCAATCATAATTGCAATTGCACGGAAGTTGATTTTACTTTTGTTGTTTGACAAAGCAAAACATAAACCTAACACGGCAATAATACCGATAATGCTCATTACATATTGCATGTAGTTGCCCCTTTCAGAAGTTCGTATAAAGTTTGTACATAAAACGCTCGTTATATTACTAAAAATAAAGGAATGAGGTTTTATGTCATACGTAAGATGTCTGACCTTTTAGAAAAATAAAAATAAAAAAAGACCCATATGGATTCACTTTCATCTATGAGAGAAAGCTAATCAATATGAGTCCTTTTTTGCGCATAGGCTAATATTCATTAGTTTTCCCCATAGTCCAGCAATTTAAGGTTGCCGGGTAGAAACTCTCGATCCATATTATCAAGTATATATGAGGTAACATCGTCCGTATTAAATTAGTAGTAGCGTAACATTAACAGAGAAGTATCGTCAATAGCTTTTTTTCTTCCAATAGAAAAAGACCATATAAGTATGATAAAATGTAACGCAGTGTTATGAAAAAGAGAGGTCGGAAAATGAGTACTAAAATGACGCCACCAGTTGAGAAAAACGAGTTTATAGATGTAGTATTTGAAGATTTAACACATGATGGTGCCGGTGTTGCGAAAGTAAAGGGCTATCCTATTTTCGTTAAAAACGGATTACCAGGTGAAGAAGCGCAAATTAAAATTATTAAAGTGAAGAAAAACTTCGCATTTGGTCGTTTAATGAAGCTTCATACAGAAAGTCCATATCGTAAAGATGCTGAATGCCCAGTATATAATCAGTGCGGCGGTTGTCAGCTTCAGCACTTAACTTATGAAGGACAATTACAAGCGAAAGAAAAACAAGTACGTGACGTTATGCAGCGCATCGGAGGACTAGGCGATGTTCCTGTTCATCCTGTACTTGGTATGAAGAATCCGTGGGTATACCGCAATAAAGCACAAGTACCAATCGGAGAACGTGAAGGTGGGCTTGTAGCTGGTTTCTATCGCCAAGGAACGCATGACATCATTAATATGGAATCATGCTTAATTCAGGCAGAAGAAAACGATACATTAATTCAAGAAGTAAAACGTATTTGTGAAAAGCACGGTATCACTGCGTACAACGAAGAACGTAACAAAGGAACACTTCGTCACGTAATGGCTCGTTATGGACAAGTAACAGGGGAAATTATGCTTGTCTTCATTACACGTACAGCAGAACTACCAAACAAAAAAGCAATTATTGAAGAAATTGCAGCGAAATTTCCAGAAGTAAAATCGATTGTTCAAAACGTAAATACGAAGCGTACGAATGTAATTTTCGGAGATAAAACGACAGTACGGTACGGATCAGAATATATTTATGACTTTATCGGTGACATTAAATTTGCGATTTCAGCACGTTCATTCTATCAAGTAAACCCAGAACAAACGAAAGTGCTATACGATAAAACGTTAGAATTCGCAAAATTAAACGGTAACGAAACAGTAATTGATGCCTATTGCGGAATCGGATCAATCTCTTTATTCCTAGCGCAAAAAGCGAAAAAAGTGTACGGCGTTGAAATCGTCCCAGAAGCAATCGAAGACGCAAACCGAAACGCAGCACTAAACAACATGACAAACGCTGAATTTGGTGTAGGAGAAGCAGAAGTAGTCATTCCAAAATGGTACAAAGAAGGCGTAATTGCTGACACAATGGTCGTAGACCCACCACGTAAAGGCTGTGACGAAGCATTACTAAACACAATCATCGACATGAAGCCAAACCGCGTCGTATACGTATCATGTAACCCAGCAACATTAGCTCGTGATTTAAAAGTACTAGAAGAAGGCGGATATAAAACACAGGAAGTACAACCTGTTGATATGTTCCCGCATACGACGCATGTGGAGTGTGTGGCTTGGCTTAAGTTAGTATAATAGGAAAGCAGTTGATATAGAAAAAATCTATACCACCTGCTTTTTGGTTTACAAAAATACCATTCATAAGCGATTTTAGTTAAAATAAATATTGCTGATTTTCACAAATTATAAATTGAGATTTTGAAATTGTATTCATAGTGAGAGGATTTGAATTTGAAATGATAGATAATTTTTGGCGTGAATTACCACGACCATTTTTCGTACTTGCACCAATGGAAGATGTGACAGACGTTGTTTTCCGTCACGTAGTAAGTGAAGCTGGTCGTCCGGACGTATTCTTCACAGAGTTTACAAACTCGGATAGCTATTGTCATCCAGAAGGTATGAAAAGTGTACGTGGCCGTTTAATTTTTACAGAAGATGAACAACCGATGGTGGCACATATTTGGGGAGACAATCCCGAATACTTCCGTCAAATGAGTATCGGTATGGCAGAGCTAGGATTTAAAGGCATCGATATTAACATGGGTTGCCCTGTACCGAACGTAGCATCAAGAGGAAAAGGTAGTGGTCTTATTCTACGTCCAGACGTTGCGGCAGAACTTATTCAAGCAGCAAAAGCGGGCGGACTACCTGTCAGTGTAAAAACAAGACTTGGCTTTAAAGAGTTAAGCGAGTGGGAAGATTGGTTAACGCACATTTTTAAACAAGATATTGCAAACCTTTCTATTCATTTACGCACAAGAGAAGAAATGAGCCAAGTAGATGCGCACTGGGAACTAATTCCGGAAATTAAAAAATTACGTGACCGCATTGCACCAAATACGTTAATAACAATCAATGGAGACATCCTTGATCGTAAAATGGGACTGGAACTTGCTGAAAAATACGGCATTGATGGCGTAATGATCGGACGAGGCATCTTCAAAAATCCATTTGCTTTTGAAAAAGAGCCAAGAGAGCATAGCAGCAAAGAACATCTAGATCTTTTAAGACTACAACTTGATTTACAAGATCAATATGCAGAAGTACTGCCACGCTCAATCACAGGGCTTCACCGCTTCTTCAAAATTTATGTGAAGGGCTTCCCAGGAGCTGCGGAATTGAGAAATCAATTGATGAGCACGAAGTCGACGGATGAGGTGCGTGCTTTGTTGGATAAGTTTGAGGATAGTGCTGGTGAGGCTAGGGATAGTGAAACGGTTTAACTTTTAAGCAGTTAAATCATTTCATATGTAGTGCATGACATGAGTGAGTTGAAAATAAGTGCAGAGCTGGAAAAGAACAGTGTATTTGAGAAATCAAAGCACTGTTTTTTTCTTTTAGTTAATGTTAAGAGAGAAATCTTTTTATAGGCATATAAAAAACATGTAAGAGCTCTGTAGATACAATGATAGAGAAAAGTTCGGGTAAGACTATAAAACATATCTTTAAAATGTTAAAGTATTAATTTAGCGGACAATAACTAAAAGGTTAGATTAAACATGATAATTTAAAGCAGGTTATAGCATAAACTTTAACCGCTGAATAAATAATCAACATTTCAGGAGGAAACCCAATGGCAATGAGCAACAACGATATATTAAAAAGAGTACGATACGCTTTAGACATAAGAGATATAGATATGGTAGAAATCTTTAAACTTGGCGGGATGGAAGTAACGAAAGAAGACGTAGTTGATATGCTTACAAAAATAAAGAGGGCTCCTCAGCATGAAGCTGAAAATGATGAGGTAGCTGAAGATGAGTACGTAAAAACATGCGATATGATGATGTTAGAGGCATTTTTAAATGGATTTATTACTTTAAAAAGAGGAAAGCAAGATCCGAAACCAGGACAACCGACACCTGTACAAAGCAAGGAGAGTGCCAATAACCTTCTTCTAAAGAAAATGAAAATCGCACTATCTTTAACGAGTGAGGATGTACTTGATATATTAGATAGCGTGGGCGTTACGGTAACAAAAGGAGAGTTAGGCGCTCTGTTAAGAAAAAAAGGCCATAAAAATTACAAAGAGTGCGGCGATAAATACGCAAGGAATTTCATTAAAGGATTAGCTGTAAAGTATAGAGGATAATGAGTTCGTTAAAGCAGTAAATGATATAATAGGTAGAGTAGGACGTTTGTATCCTACTCTTTTTTATTTGTAAAAATACTATGCTAGGTGATGAAATGGTACATACATATTTAGGTGAGACAATTAATTTTCATATAACTTATAAGAAGAAAAAGTCCGTGCGTCTTTTTGTAGATTCATACGGAAATGTGGAAGTGCAAGCTCCGAAAGGAACACCTGTTGAATACTTAGTCCAGTTGCTAGAGGAGAAGTGGGATTGGATTCAGACAACACGTAAGGAAATGCAGGAGCGAGCGCATGGACCACAGGAAAAGGATTACGATCAAGGAGAGGGCTTTTTGTATTTAGGGAATACGTATCCGATACAGATTTCCCAAGATATAAGCATTGAGCAAGATAATGCGATTTTTGAAGGGGATAAGTTACATATTTATGTAAAAGAGCTAAAGGATGAGAAAATACAGCAAGCTTTAAAACGATTTTATTATAAGCAGTGTAAAACTTTAGTAGAGAAGAGTATTAAAGCGCATCAAAGTAACTTTAAGACAAAACCACGTTCTATTCGTATTACAGATAGTAGTCGTACTTGGGGTACTTGCGATTCGAATTTACAACTAACATTCAATTGGAAGCTAGCAATGGCACCACAGCGAGTAATTGACTATGTAGTCGTTCATGAAATGTGTCATATGGTTCATTTAAATCATGATCGCTCTTTTTGGCGTCTTGTCGGGAAGATAATGCCTGATTATAAGGAAATGGAGAATTGGTTAGCGTTATCTAGTTGGAAGATGACGGTTTAGGAAGGGATATCGATTTTTGTCTGTAAATCGATATTTCTTGTCGAATCGTTGATATATTGTGAGTTTTGATAGATATATTTTAAAAATCGTTGATATATTGTAAGTTATGATAGATATATTCGAAAAATCGTTGATATAATTTCATTTACTACAGGATTGTTCAACAAATCGAAAAGAGAAGAGGTCACAGCAGACATCTCCTCTTTTCGAGTATATAGATTAGCGTCCAAACATCACAACAAAATCCCCATCCACTTTCTCCATCTCATACCCACGATACCCCTCCGAAAGCAAAGCCTGCTGTCCACTAGCATCACTCATTAGAATACTTTGAACATCTGTCCAATCGTTTTCCTTATCTCTGCGCAATTCCTTCACAAAAACATACCGCAGACTACCACCATACTTCTCCTTCAGCGCAGCAATCTCCATCCCTTGCGCAAACTTATCCTTCAAGCTCGGAATGTTAAAAGGAGCAACGGTGCAGCATACATAATCATATTTGCTATCTTCTTTTTGTAATTCGTCCATGATGACGTTTGCTAATATTTTTTGCATCCCATTTCCTCGACAGTTCGGGTGAACGTTTGAGATTTCTTGATAGATGACGCGGTGTAGTTCACTTTCTGGCAAACCAATATCGAGCCCTAAATGTTCATCATCGATAGGAGGGACGAGTAGAGCGCGAAATGCGATGAGTTCGTTTTCGATAAAAGCACCGATCATCATGCCATTTCCTTCTAGAATGTATTGAAATTCTTCTTGTGAGAGTGGTTGTAAACGACTTTTATCTTCTAGTGCTTCAACTACAATGTTTTGTAGTGATAAGATTTGCTCGATGTGCTCTAGTGATAGTAATGTAACGTGAAATGGATTGTTATTTTGTTTTAATGTTCCTTTGTATAGAACTGTCATGCGTTAGTCCTCCTTTAGCGTACAATGTCCTGAAAGACGGTGAGTTCTTGTAATGTATCTTCGTTTATTTCAATGCCGAGTCCAGGCTTTTCGTTTAAGCGAATGAATGGTACGTCGTAATGTAAGTTTCCAATGTCTTTTGTGAATTTTAATGGCCCTGTTAGCTCTACGCTCGTAATGATTTTCTTTGAGAAAGCGACATGGAATCCTGCGGAAGAGGCAACAGATGATTCGACCATTGATCCCACTTGGCATTCAATGCCTGCCATTTCTGCTTGATGAGCGAGCTTTACAGCTGGATATATGCCGCCGCATTTCATTAGTTTTATATTTACTTTATCAGCAGCTTCTAATTTAATAATTTGGCGCATTTCACGAGAACTTTTTAATCCTTCATCAATCATAAGCGGGAGGTCTGTTTTAGAACGAATATGAGCCATGGCATCAATATCGTCCGCGATAACAGGTTGTTCAATCCAGTCAATGTTTAAATGTCCTAATGAACGCAGTGCTGTTAATGTGTTTGCGCTATTTTTCCAGCCTTGGTTTACATCAACGCGAATAGCAATGTCATTTCCTACACGTTCTCGTACAGCTTCAATACGTTTCACATCTTCTTTTACATTCGTACCAACTTTCATTTTGAAAGATTGGTAACCTTTTTGAATCATAGAAGCAGCTTCTTCAGCCATATCTTCAGGATCGGCAATACTTAAAACGTGAGTGACAGGGAATTCTTCATGATAGCGCCCGCCAATTAATTGATATACAGGTTGATTTAGTTTTTTGCCCATTATATCAAAACAAGCAATATCAATTGCGGCCTTCGCTGTTGGAACACCGTAAATTGTATTGTACATCATGTCGTGTATTTTTTCGATATTCATTGGATTTTGTCCGATTAGAGTTGGGGTTAGCGTATGTTTTAAAGTATGGAAAGTACTTTCCCATGATTCACCTGTGACGTGATCATCAGCAACGCCTTCACCGTAACCGATAATACCTTCATCTGTTTCCATTTTGACGATAATAGAGGGCATATCAGAATAAGAGCCATAACTAATAACAAACGGATTGCGAAGCGGTAAACGAATTGCGTAAAGATGAATAGCTGTAATTTTCATTGAATAGAAACCCCTTCCTGTTTACAATAGTTTTATACATTTGATATAGTTGACGTTAAATAGTCGTTAATTAATGATAAGGAGTTAGAGAAAATGATGATAAAAATTGCAGTTGTCGGTTCAAAGGAGTTTATGGAGAACCTTTTTCCTATTGCTCAAAAATTAGAGGGAATAGAAATTGATCCATATATTTACCTTCATCCGGCGGAATCTTCTGAACTATTAAAGTGTCTAAAGCCTTGTGATGTCATCTTTTTCTCAGGTGCTTTACCTTATTATATGGCAAAAGAAATAAGAGAACAATTACGAATTCCAAGTACATACTTACAGCAAGACGAGACAACTGTCGCATCTTCAATTCTTTCTATCATGTATCATCAAAGTATTCAACCACATAACATTTCCATCGATTTAGTAGACCGCTCGTTTATTACAAATGTGTTCCATGATATCGGTATAAAAGAAAGTCCGCAAGTGTTGGATTATGAAAATATGCTGTGGAGTAAAGATGAGATAAATAGAGTTATCGATTTTCATGTAGCTAAATATCAATCTGGAGAAGCTCATTTAGCTTTAACTAGTATTCACGCTGTTTACGACGAGCTTCAAAAAATAGGTGTTCCTTCAGAGCGCATGATTGATCCAACACAATCCATTATACATGGGCTAAAAGATGCAAAAATAAAAGCTGAGTTAGCAAAAAGCTATTCAGCTACTGTTGGTGCTTGTATTATTTCTTCCTTAGAATTACGAGCGAGTTTGCTTGAAAAACTAGATGTCATTTCAAAAGAACTACGTGGTTCATTTAAACAAGTGGATGAAATGACATGCATTTTGTATACAACTCGTGGTGATATCGAATCAATTATTAAAACAAATGCAATAGATAACTTGTTTGCGAGCGTAGAAGGAACGATAGCTATTGGATTTGGTTATGGGAAAACCGTGAAAGAAGCGGAGCAAAATGCAAAAATTGCTCAAAGTTTTGCAAAGAACAATCCAATAGATCGTTGTTTTTATATACTAACAAGTGATAAAGATTTATTTGGTCCGTTCCCGAAAGAACAGAGAGTACAAAGTTTGAAAAATGATAATCCGGAACTAATGAAAATAGCGAAGGAAACAAAGCTTAGTCCGGCCAACTTGTCAAAGATCATTCAATTTAGTCAATCGCACCCGTCATTGAAGTTTACAGCAGCTGACCTTTCTGAGTATTTACAAGTGACTCGAAGATCGACAGAAAGGTTGTTAAAGAAATTAGTTGATTACGGGTATGCTCATATTTGCGGCGAGGAAATGCCCTATCAACAAGGGCGACCTCGCGCACTATATGAACTGAATTTACCGCTATTTTTAAGCTTCTAGTTGAGCTTTTTGTTTCTTTAGTAGTTCTGCTTTTTCAATGTCTGATAGTTTTACAATTGTGAAGCCTGTTATACCATAAATGATTGAGATAATAGGTACGATGAAATTCAAAATAGCATAAGGAGCATATTCAAATGCACCTACGCCAAGTGTTGCGAGAATAAATACACCGCACGTATTCCAAGGAACGAAGACAGAAGTTAATGTTCCACCATCTTCTAATGCTCTGGATAAGTTTTTTGAATGTAGTCCTTTTTCCGTGTATGCATTTGCGTACATTCTTGAAGGGACAACAATTGAAATATATTGTTCAGAGCAAGTAAGGTTTGTTGCAAAACAAGATGCGATAGTAGAAGCGATAAGCCCTTTTGCTGATTTCGCTAACTTTAAAATTTGATTTACAATTGAGCGAAGAATACCTGTATGTTCTAATACTCCTCCGAAAGTCATAGCGACAATTGTCATAGAGACTGTATTCATCATCGAATCTAAGCCACCGCGGTTAAATAGTTCGTCTACTAGTTTGTTTCCAGTGTCTATAACAAATCCAGCTTGGAGTGCACCGACAGATGCTGAGACAGAACCACCTTGAATAAAGACTTGTGATAAGAATCCTAAAATAATACCGACGAGAATCGCTGGTATAGCAGGGACTTTTTTAGCGACCAATATCATAACGACTACGGGTATAATGAGTAGGAAAGGCGAGATAACAAAGTTTTGTTGCAATACTTGTAACGTTTGATCGATGCTCTTCGCATCAATATTGTTAGCGCCGAAGCTTCTTCCTAAGAGAGCATAGACGATAAGAGTAATAATTAAACCTGGAACTGTAGTAAATAACATGTGACGAATGTGTGCGAATAAATCTGTATTTGTTAATCCTGCGGCTAAGTTAGTTGTGTCTGAAAGCGGTGACATTTTATCGCCAAAATAAGAGCCTGAAATAATGGCACCAGCAACCATTGGAGCTGGAATTCCCATACTTAGGCCAATTCCCATTCCAGCAACACCAATTGTGCCCATTGTAGACCAAGAGCTACCAATTGCTAATGCAACGATAGAACAAATGACGGTAATGGAAACTAAAAATAGTGATGGAGTTAAAAGTTTTAAACCGTAATAAATCATCGTTGCGACGATTCCACCGCCAATCCAAGCACCAATTGTTAAGCCGACAAGAATAATAATGACGATAGCGGGTAATGCAAGACGAATCCCTTTATACATTGCTTCTTCAAGATCATTCCATTTGTAACCGTAACGCCAAGCGACAATAGAGGCAACGGTTGTACCGATAATAAGTGGAACGTGAGGGCTTTGTTTTAATACAACAATTGTAACCATCATAACTGCAACGGTAATGATAATAGGGATAATCGCTATTCCAAAAGGTATTTCTTTTTTCATAAAGTTCCTCCTTGTTACGTATGTTTGTTTGTATTTTTAGAATTGTCGTAAAATAGACGTTTATTAGGTTATGATAACTAAAAGTTTATGTAAGCGTCAACATAAAAAACAGAAAATAAGGAATGTTCTAGTTGTTTGTTTAGTTTGTAATATAAGTGCAGAGTAAGATTTTTAAGTGTTTAAAAATAAATAATTGACTTTTTTCTTAAAATTCAATATGTTCATAAAAACATCTGTTTTTCATAAGTATAATTAACCCGAATCGTTTGTAATGTGGGAAGGAGACTGGAACGTTGAAAACATTAGAGCTACAAGAGCGCTTAACGGAGATTTTTCAGCATTTACACGAAAACCCTGAAGTAAGTTGGAAAGAATATGAAACGACAGCGTATATTACTGACTTTTTAAAAGAAGAAGGAATTTCATATAGAACATTTGATGATTGTCCAGGTGTAATTGCTGAGATTGGAGGCGGGAATCCAGTTATTGCGATTCGTGCTGATATGGATGCACTTTGGCAAGAAGTAAATGGAGAATTTAAAGCGAACCATTCATGTGGCCATGATGCTCATATGACCATTGTAATGGGACTTATTTTACAATTGAAAAATATGAGATGGAAAAGTGGTACGGTTAGATTTATTTTTCAGCCGGCAGAAGAGAAGGGGAATGGTGCTGTAGATGATGCTGATTTCTTATTTGGCGTCCATCTAAGACCAATTGAAGAACTATCTTTGAAACAAGCAGCCTCATCTATTCGCCATGGAGCAGCAGGATTTTTAGAGGGTATGATTCATGGGGAGGATGCACACGGGGCAAGACCACACCAAGGTGTGAATGCAATTGATGTCATTTCCATGATTAATATCGGTTTGAAAAATATTTGGCTGCCACCGCAAAGTTCTTATTCAGTAAAAATGACGAGATGCCAAGCTGGTGGTGATAATTTAAATATTATTCCGGGAAATGGTCATTTTAGTTTAGATGTAAGAGCAGAGAGTAATATACTATTAGAAGAATTAAAGAAAAAGATTGAGCATGTAATAGAATCAGCTGCATCGATGGGATCAAAAACTTCATACGAATGGATGGATCTTGCACCAGGAGCAGAGGTTTCCGAAGAAGCAGAGCGTTTTATGCGTAAAGGTATTCTCGAGGTGTATGGGGAAGAGAGATGCACAGGGCCCCTCTATACGACAGGAAGCGATGATTTCCATTACTATACAGTGAAAAGACCACATTTAAAAGCTGTCATGCTTGGACTAGGAGCAGACCTACAACCTGGATTACACCATCCGTATATGAGATTTGATCATAGTTGTATTATGGATGGGGTAGAAATATTGAAACAAACTGTATTGAAAGTGTTAGAAGACAGGGGCTAAAGAGCTCCTGTTTTTTTGTCGTGAATTGTCGGTAAATCGATATATTTGAAAAATCGTTGATATATTTGAAGTTATGATAGATATATTGAGAAAATCGTTGATATATTTGAAGTTACGATAGATATATTAAGAAAATCGTTAATATAATTTCACGTACCTATTAATTTGATGAAAAATGAGCCTCCAGTACATGGTGTATAATAATAAGTACCATTTTTTAATAGGAGAAAACAAATGAATGAACAATATTACGATGCAGTTTTACATATAAAAACAGTCGGTGAGCAAAAAGGGTTTAACAAGTCTATGCACTATCACCGTTATGAACCGACGCCGTATAGCGGGTTAGATGAGTTATTGAATCAATATGAAATACGAAGTAGCGATCGAATTGTAGACTTTGGGTGCGGAAAAGGGCGATTAAACTTTTATATTCATCATAAATGTGGTGCTTCAGCAGTTGGAATTGAAATGAATGAAGAGTTTTATAAAGAAGCGATGGATAATCGAGATCGTTATGCACGAAAGGCACGAAACAGTAAGGGGAAAATTCAATTCCAATGTTGTTTAGCGCAGGAATATGAGATTGATCCACATGATAATAGATTTTATTTCTTTAATCCATTTTCTGTACAAGTGTTTATGAATGTAGTAAATAACATTTTGCTTTCAGTAGAAAATACGGGGAGAGAAGTGGATATTATTTTATATTATCCTTCTGAGGACTATATTTTCTTCTTAGAAAATCAGACTGCGTTTGTGCTGAAGAAAGAAGTTAGATTGCCAGGTGCTTATGAGAAGAATGGGAATGAGAGGTTTTTAGTGTATAGATTGGAGTGTTAATGTATGGGTGCTTGGGGAGTAGCAATATTATCAGACGATATTGCTGAAGATATTAAGTTACTGTATAAGGATTTGTTAGCAAATGAATATTCAAATGAGGAAGCAAGTAGGATTGTAATTGAGGAATACAAGAATGAATTAGATGATGAAGAGACTATTGTTTTTTGGTTAGTATTTTCTTCCATACAATGGAAGTTAGGGAGACTCCAAGAGAATGTTAAGCAAAAGGCATTGCAAATAATAGAGAGTGGTGCAGATTTAGTCCGCTGGGAAGAAGAACCTAAATTACAGAAGAAACGTGAAGCAGTTTTAAATAAACTAAGAGAACAGTTGCATTCTCCGCAGCCAGAAGCTAAAAAAGTGCCGAAGAGATTTATAGCTAATACTTCTTTAAAAGCAGGTGATGCTGTTAGTTATGAATTAGTATCAGGGAGTTATATTATTCTTAAAGTCATTGAGATTATTGAGGAATGGCACGGAGATCGGTATCCTCTATTTGAAATATGTGACTGGGAAGGCAAAGAAGTTCCTTCAAAGGAACAAATTGACCAATTCGGTTTAAAGAAAAGGATTTATGAAGGTGGAAAGCAAGAAATGATGAAACTTGCTATTTATCCTTCAGGTAAAAGAGATAATCCAACTAAGAGAATGCAAGTAGTAGCAGAAAATGTAAAAGTAGTATTGAATGTAGGAACACCTTATACAGTAATGAGTTGGAAGGAACTTGATAACTATTTACATGAAATATAATAAAAAAGGCGCGCTACCAATTGGTAGCGCGTCTTTTTTATTAGTTACGGATTAAGTAATCAAATGCACCTAAAGCTGCGTTTGCACCTGAACCCATAGAGATGATAATTTGTTTGTACGGATTATTTGTACAGTCACCTGCAGCAAACACTCCTGGTACGTTTGTAGCACCGTGCTTGTCTGTTACGATTTCACCGCGAACGCGTTCAACTGTTTCGCCTAACCAGTCTGTGTTTGGCACAAGACCGATTTGTACGAATACACCTTGTAATTCAACGTGATGAACTTCTTCAGTTTCACGATCGATGTAAGAAATACCGTTTACTTTATCAGTACCAGTGATTTCTTTCGTTTGAACGTTTTTCAGAACAGTTACGTTTGGTAAGCTGTTAAGACGCTCTTGTAATACAGCATCAGCTTTTAATTCTGGCATGAATTCAAGAACAGTTACGTGCTTAACGATACCTGCTAAGTCGATAGCTGCTTCAATACCAGAGTTACCACCGCCGATAACTGCTACGTCTTTGCCAGTGAATAATGGACCGTCACAGTGTGGGCAGTATGCTACACCTTTATTTTTGAACTCAGCTTCACCTGGTACGCCAACATTACGCCAGCGAGCACCTGTAGAAACGATTACGCTCTTACTTTTCAGAATAGCACCGTTTTCAAGTTCCACTTCAATAAGTTCTTTTTTCTCTAAACGTTTCGCACGTTGTAGATTCATTACATCGATGTCGTATTCTTTTACGTGCTCTTCAAGGCTTGCTACTAGCTTAGGACCTTCAGTCTTTTTTACGCTGATGAAGTTCTCAATGCCCATAGTATCCATTACTTGACCACCGAAGCGCTCAGCAACGATACCAGTGCGGATGCCTTTACGTGCTGCGTAAATTGCTGCACTTGCACCAGCAGGGCCGCCACCAACAACAAGAACATCGTATGGATCTTTATCAGAAAGCTCTGATGCATCTGGACCGTTACCCATTTTCGCTAAAATTTCTTCAAGTGTCATACGACCGCTTCCAAAAGATTCGCCGTTTAGGTAAACAGTTGGTACTGCCATGATGTCTTTACTTTCTACTTCCTCTTTGAATGCAGCGCCATCAATCATAGTATGTGTAATACTAGAGTTAAGAACGCTCATTACGTTAAGAGCTTGTACAACATCAGGACAGTTATGACAACTTAGGCTGATATAAGATTCAAAATGATATTCGCCTTGAATGTTTTTAATTTGATCGATTAATTTTTGTTCAATCTTTGGAGCGCGTCCACTTACTTGTAGTAAAGCTAACACTAGTGATGTAAATTCGTGTCCTAATGGAATACCAGCGAATACGACACCAGTGTCTTCATCAGGGCGGTTTACGCTAAAGCTTGGTGTTCTCTCTAATTCAACTTTTTCTACTGTAATCTTAGATGACATAGTAGCTAATTCGTCTACTAGAGCTAACATATCTTTAGATACGTTATCATCTCCTGCGCTTACTTTAAGTAAAATATCGTTCTCCATTAACTGAAGGTATTGGGATAGTTGTGTTTTTATATCTGCATCTAGTATCATTTTGATCGAACTCCTTAGATTTTGCCTACAAGGTCAAGGCTTGGTTTAAGTGTTGCAGAACCCTCTTGCCATTTAGCTGGGCAAACTTCACCTGGGTTGTTACGTACGTATTGAGCAGCTTTAATTTTGTTAACAAGAATGCTTGCGTCACGGCCGATACCGTCAGCATTGATTTCCATAGATTGGATAACGCCGTCTGGATCGATGATGAATGTACCACGAGCAGCAAGACCTTCTTCTTCCATTAAAACGTTGAAGTTTGTAGTGATTGTGCGAGTTGGGTCACCAATCATGATGTACTCGATTTTGCCGATAGTTTCTGAGCTATCATGCCATGCTTTGTGAGTGAAGTGAGTGTCTGTAGATACAGAGTATACTTCAACGCCTAAGTCTTTTAGAGTTGCGTATTGGTTTTGTAAGTCTTCAAGTTCAGTTGGGCAAACGAATGTGAAGTCAGCTGGGTAGAAACAAACTACACTCCATTTTCCTTTTAAACTTTCGTCAGTAACTTGGATAAATTCTCCATTATGGTAAGCATTAGCTTTAAACGGTTTTACTTCTGTGCCGATTAATAACATGTTAAAATTCCTCCTAAATGTTGGTTTTGAGCATCAAAAAATAGTGTGCTCATAAAATATATTTTTTAATTAACTATAATAATTCTAATTCGATATTAATTATCATATAGAAGTAGTTATTTTGTCAAGAGAATAAACCAACTTTATACCAATTTAATTAATATTTATTCTCAATTAAGACTAACAGGGAATGGAAAGGTAACTTTAAGTTTATAAATTTTCAATGATTGTTTGAAAGAGTAGTGTGTATGTTAGAGATAGTGTGTAAGTTTAATTTCTTAGGAAGGAAATATTTCTTAGAGGTTGTGGTTTTGAAAAGGAACTGCTTACTTCTATTTTACAAAGAATTTTGTGATAAATAAAATAAAATGAATCGGAAATTTTTTGAACAATTTTTGTCATCTCAAATATATAATTAGGAAGTATATTACGATGATAGTTAGAAACATTGACTCAAAGTGCTAACAAGATATAATAAAATCTAGATATAACTTTCAAAAAGAAGAATACATATTTATAGGATGAAAAAATTCAACCTATTATTTTTTATAGCTTTTAGAAAACGCTTACAGTTAGTGTGGAGGGGAAACCATGTCTAAGTTCACGAAGTATTTTTTAATGGAAGCTAACGATGTGATTGCATATGTGAAAGAGAAATTATCTAAGTTTGAACATGCAAAGGGGTTACAGTGTAAAGAAATAGGTGATGGCAATTTAAATTATGTGTTCCGCGTTTGGGATGAAAAAGAGAACATGTCTGTCATCGTAAAGCAAGCTGGGGATACAGCGCGCATTTCAGATGAGTTTAAGTTGTCGACAAATCGTATTCGTATAGAATCAGATGTTTTGCAGTTAGAGGATGAGTTAGCACCTGGACTTGTTCCTAAGGTGTATTTATTTGATAGTGTGATGAATTGTTGCGTAATGGAAGATTTATCGGATCATACAATATTACGTACAGCACTTATAAATCATCAAATATTTCCGCGGCTTGCTGACGACTTAACTACTTTTATGGTAAATACACTTTTATTAACATCGGATGTTGTAATGAATCATAAAGAGAAGAAGGAACTTGTGAAGAATTATATAAATCCTGAATTATGTGAGATTACAGAAGACCTCGTATACGCTGAGCCATTTACAAATCATAATAAGCGTAATGAGCTGTTTCCGTTAAATGAAGGATGGATTAGGGAGCATATTTATAGTGATAAAGAGCTTCGTATGGAAGTAGCGAAACGTAAATTTTCTTTTATGACAAATGCACAGGCGCTTATTCATGGTGATTTACATACTGGTTCTGTTTTTGTAAGAGAGGATTCTACAAAGGTTATTGATCCTGAGTTTGCTTTTTATGGACCTATGGGATATGACGTTGGGAATGTAATGGCGAATTTAATGTTTGCTTGGGTGAATGCAGATGCAACGATGCCATCTGGAGCTGAGAAAGATACGTATATGGATTGGTTACAAACTACGATGGTAGAGGTAATTGATTTATTTAAGAAGAAGTTTTTAGATGCTTGGGATATTCATGTGACCGAGATTATGGCGAAAGAAGAAGGCTTTAACGAAGTCTATTTACAATCTGTATTAGAGGATACAGCTGCAGTGACAGGTCTGGAATTAATCCGCCGTATTGTTGGATTAGCGAAAGTAAAAGATATTACTTGTATTGAGAATGAGGAAGCACGTGCTAGAGCGGAGCGAATTTGTCTTCAAGTAGCAAAGAGTTTTATTTTACGAGCGAATCAATATAGAACGGGCACAAGTTTTGTAGAAACATTAAAAGAACAGTCAATGCACTACGCGAAGTAAGGGGAGAAGATGATGGAAGAGCAATTAATACCCATTCAGTGGAAAGATGATTCTTTAGTTTTGTTAGATCAAACATTATTACCGAATGAGGTTGTCTATGAATCTTTCAAGACAGCTGAAAGCGTGTGGGATGCCATTCAAGTAATGAAAGTAAGAGGAGCGCCAGCGATTGGTGTTTCGGCAGCGTATGGTGTGTATTTAGGTGCTAAGGAAGTTACTCAAAGTACGATAGAAGACTTTATAGCAGAAGTCAAAAAGGTGTGTGCATATTTGGCAACATCAAGGCCGACAGCAGTAAATCTATTTTGGGCACTTGAAAGAATGGAGGCAATAGCGGCGGAGAACTTACATTTATCAATTGCTCAGTTGAAAGATAGATTACTAGAAGAGGCAAAAGAAATTCATAGAGAAGATGAGGAAATTAACCGTCAAATCGGGGAACATGCATTAACGTTATTCCATGATGGAATGGGAGTATTAACACATTGTAATGCTGGTGCGTTAGCGACGACTAAGTATGGTACTGCGACAGCTCCAATGTACTTAGCGAAAGAAAAAGGATGGGACTTAAAAATCTATTCAGATGAAACTCGTCCTAGGTTACAAGGTTCAACGTTAACAGCATTAGAACTGCAGCGAGCGGGCATTGATGTTACTGTTATTACGGATAATATGGCAGCTATGGTCATGTCACAAGGGAAGATTGATGTGGTAATTGTTGGATGCGACCGTGTGGCAGCAAATGGTGATGTAGCAAATAAAATTGGCACATTAGGCTTATCTATTTTAGCGAAATACTACAACATTCCGTTTTATGTAGCAGCACCAACACCAACAATTGATTTAAAAACACCGACAGGAAAAGAAATCCCAATCGAGGAAAGAGATGGTTCTGAAGTGATTAATCGCTTCGGACAATATTCTGCTCCGAAAGAAAGTAAAGTATATAATCCAGCATTTGATGTTACGCCACATGAAAATGTAACAGCGATTATTACAGAAAAAGGGATTGTCAAGGCACCATTTACGGAAAACTTAAAAAAGCTATTTTAGTAAGTAGATAGATACAAAGTCAGTCATCATAAGCTTCATACTTAGGGGGATGTATATGTTATTACAAAAAGAAAGAGAAGAAATTGTAGCATACGGAAAGAAAATGATTTCTAGCGGTTTAACAAAGGGGACAGGCGGTAATATTAGTATTTTCAATCGTGAACAAGGTCTTGTTGCGATTAGCCCAAGTGGTTTAGAGTATTATGAAACAAAGCCTGAAGATGTAGTTATATTAAACCTAGATGGTGAAGTAGTAGAAGGAGAGAGAAAACCATCAAGTGAATTAGATATGCACCTTATTTACTATAGGAAGCGTGAAGATATAAATGCACTTGTGCATACACATTCTCCTTACGCAAAGACGATTGCGTCATTAGGATGGGAGCTTCCTGCTGTGTCATATTTAATTGCTTTTGCAGGTCCGAATGTCCGCTGTGCGCCGTATGAAACATTTGGTACGAAGCAATTAGCGGATGCTGCTTTTGAAGGCATGATTGATCGTCGTGCTGTGCTACTTGCAAATCACGGTTTAATTGCTGGTGCAAATAATATAAAAATGGCGTTTACTGTTGCAGAAGAGATTGAGTTTTGTGCTCAAATTTATTATCAAACCAAAAGCGTTGGAGAACCGAAGCTATTGCCAGAAGATGAGATGGAGAATTTGGCGAAGAAGTTTGAAGGGTATGGGCAGCAGTAGAATGAAACGAAAACACCCTCAAGAAAAGATCTTGAGGGTGTTTTTTACGCCTTCTTAAGCAACAAATACATAAAGTAAGGAGCCCCAATTAAAGCAACGACAATACCTGCTGGAATGCCATTAGGATCAACGATATTTCGTCCAATTGTATCTGCTAATAATAATAGCCATCCGCCGATTAAAAGGGCGATAGGCATGAAGATTTGATGTCTTGGACCTACTAAAGATTTCGCGATATGAGGAGCCATTAATCCGATAAAGCTAATTCCTCCTGTTACGGAAACAGCTGCAGCTGCAAGTGCAACGGCTGCAACTAATAAGTACCTGCGTTCTTTTTCAATTTCAATTCCAACGCCTATTGCGACTGGTTCGTTTAATGCTAAAATGTTTAATCGATTTGCTTTATAGAAAATAAATGGAATGAATACGATTAACCATGGGAGCATTGCTAAAACAAAGATCCAGTCATCTCCCCAAATATTTCCGGCAATCCATTTTGAAATAAAGTCTACTTTCATACGATCTGCGGATGAGATAAGGACAATCATCGTTCCAGATAGTGCAAATGCAAAACCGATACCGGTTAATGTTAATCGGATTGGCTGAAGTCCAGTTGACTTACTATATGAAAATACGTAAATTAGAACAGCTGTCAGAAATGCTCCGATAAATCCAACTACAGGTAGTAAGTAAAGAAATGAACCTACATCTATTGGAAAGTATAAAAAGAAAATAGCAACAGCAACACCGGCCCCAGAGTTGATTCCGAGAATACCAGGTTCAGCTAAATCATTTCGAGTAATTCCTTGGAATATAGCCCCTGATAAAGCGAGAGCCATACCAGCTAATAATGTAATGACGATTCTAGGTAGTCTTAAAGAGTATAAAACGAACTCCTCTTTAAAAGTCCCTTTCCCCATTAAGGTTGGGAGTAGTCGATCATAAGATAAAGATGCTGAACCAAGCCCCATTCCAACTACAATGGTTGTGATGATTATTATAAGTAAAGCGAGTATAATAAGACGCTGTTTTCTTAAAATAGATTGCATCATGAGAATGTTTTTCCCCCTTTACGTACAATGAATAGGAAGAATGGTAACCCTACAATCGCGACAATTGCCGCAACTGGTGTTTCGTATGGAGCGTTAATAGTACGTCCGATTGTATCTGCAAGTAGCATAAAGGAAGCTCCAGCAATTGCTGACATTGGTATAACAAATCGGTAATCTGGACCGACAATTGGGCGTACCATGTGAGGTACCATTAAGCCGATAAATGCTATATTTCCAACAAGTGCTACAGATGCACCTGCAAGTAAGATAATAATGATAAATAAAATAGTTTTAATAACAATAATTTTTTGACCTAGTCCAATAGCCACTTCCTCACTGAAACTAAGAACTGTCAATTTTTTTGCTAGTAAGATAGCGATAAAGATACTAATTGAAATGACTGGAATAATAATTTTTAATTGGCTCCAAGTTGTTCCAATTACGCCCCCAGCAGTCCAAAGTGATACATCTTGTGAAATTTTAAAGTAAATGCCGATTCCTTCTGAAATTGCAAGTAGAAATGCGGAAACTGCAGCGCCCGCTAATACAATTCGAAGAGGAGAAAGGCCGCCTTTTTTTACCATACCAATTCCAAATACCATAATTGCGCCAATTGCAGCACCGATAAAGCAAGCTAATGTTAAGTAAAGATAGCTGATGGAAGGGTTGAAAGCAAGTGTCAGTGCAAGCGCAGCATTCGCTCCACCAGATAGCCCTAATAATCCAGGATCTGCAAGTGGATTTCGTGTTAATCCTTGCATAATTGCTCCAGAAACGGCTAATCCAGCTCCTACAAAAATAGCAGCAACTTCACGTGGTAAACGTATTTCTCGAATAATAGATATTTTGTCTCCTTTAGCCGAGGAAGTGAGTGCTAACCATACATCTTTTATCGAAGTATCTGCAGCACCTAATACCATTGCAACGATAAAAATAAGAAAGAATGCAATTAAGCTTAAAATTAGTTTGTATGTAAAAGCTATAGAACGTGGATTTTCATGATCTTTTGTCATTCGTTTCACATCTTTTCTGTTCATAGAATAAAGGAAGAGGAATTCTTAAATTAAGAATTCCTCATGTTTGTATTATTTACCAAGAAAGTTCTTCTTGAAGAAGTCTAGTTGGAAATCTAATGTAAGTGGATCATTGAAATAGAATTCCATCATGTTTGCTTCATATACGCGATTATTTTTTACTGCTGGGATGTTTTTATATGATTCTGTCTCTTGGAATGAGTTATCAGTATCTTTATTTTTACTTACGATTAAGTAATCACCAGCAAATTCAGGTAATACCTCAGTAGATAATGCGTAATAACCTTCTTTTAATGCTTTTTCTTTTACTTTTTCAGGCATTTTTAATTTCATTTCTTGGTACAGAATTTCTGTTCCGCGGCCCCAGTTCTCGCCGTATACATAAAGCTGTTTGTTGAAGTTTTCTACAACAGAAACTGTAGCATCTTCACCGATTTTTGCTTTAATTTCTTTACCAGCTTCTTGTGCACGTTTCTTGAAGTCATCAACCCAAGTTTTTGCTTCTTTTTCTTTGTTTAATAACTTACCGATTTCTAAATGCTGTGTTAAGTAATCAACTTTTCCGTAAGTGTATGTTACAGTAGGAGCGATTTTCTTTAACTTATCGACATTTTTAATATTTGATAAACCGATGATTAAATCTGGATTTAGTTCAGCGATTTTTTCAACATTTTCATCTGATACTTCAGCAACATCTTTAAGTTTGCTATCAAAACGTGGGTTTTGTTTAGACCATGAATCTACCCCAACAAGATTTACACCTAATGACATTACGTTACCAGCGAATGATGATAATACAACAACGCGTTTTGGATTTGCAGGAACTTCTACTTTACCATTTTCAGATTGGTATGTAATTTTTTCTGATTTACTACCTTTTGCATCGTTCTTTTTGTCTGTAGAGCTATTGCTACAAGCGCTCATAACAAGAACGAAAAGAACTGTTAGTGAAATAAATAACTTTTTCATCGTCTTTCTCCTTTAACATAGATGATATGTGTATACAATAATTTGTTTAACTGTAATCTTTTTGAAAGAGTAGTGGTAAAGCAAAATAATTTATTAAAAATCTTGAATATGAGATTTTATAATATAGTATTAACCATATTAATGAAAGAAGATGTAATCTCAAATTTGCTAATTATTAACAAAATGATAATGATTATCACTATTGATTCTTTAAATAATATAATTTTATATAGGTGTATTGTCAATAGTAATTTTGATTGTAAATTTTGCGGAAACAGGTTATATTTTATTGAGAATGATAATCAATGGTTAGTAGCTGAGGAGTGAGCACGAATGAATCGAGAAGAATTGTTTGATGTAACCGTGATAGGTGGAGGACCTGCAGGGCTTTATTCAGCTTTTTATAGTGGACTCAGAGAAATGAGAACGAAAATAATAGAATTTCAACCACATTTAGGTGGAAAAATACATGTGTATCCGGAAAAAATGATTTGGGATGTAGGAGGACTATTGCCAGTTACAGGTGATAAGTTAATTGAACAACTTGTACAGCAAGGGTTAACATTTAAGCCAGAAGTTGTATTAGATACAAAAGTGGAATCAATTATTCGTAATCAAGATGGTACTTTTACATTAAAAACAAGTACTGGGGAAGAACACTTTTCAAAAACAGTTATCGTCGCAACAGGAAGTGGTATATTGAAACCGCAAAAGTTATCTATTGAAGGTGCTGAGCGATTTGAAGTATCGAATTTAAATTATACAGTTAAATCTTTAAAGCGTTTCAAAGGTAAAACAGTTATTATTTCCGGTGGAGGCAATTCTGCTGTTGATTGGGCAAATGAATTGGAACCAATTGCGAAAAAAGTGTATGTAACGTATAGAAAAGAAGAATTATCTGGTCATGAAGCACAAGTAAAACAACTTATGAATAGCTCAGCGGAGTGTTTCTTTAATACATCGATTACAAAATTAATTGCTGGTGATAATCATGAAGCGATCGAATATGTAGAATTAACAAATCATGAAACAGGTGAGATTTCTCATTTACCTATTGATGAAGTTATTATTAATCATGGATATGAACGCGACATTACATTATTGGAAAATAGTGAGTTAGACGTTGCAATTATAGATAATTATTATATTGCAGGTAATGCAAATAGTGAGTCTTCAGTAGATGGATTATATGCTGCTGGAGATATTTTAAAGCACGAAGGGAAACTACACTTAATTGCAGGTGCATTCCAAGATGCTGGAAATGCTGTGAATAAAGCAAAGCAATTTATCCAACCAGATGCAAGTGAGTACGGAATGGTTTCTTCTCATAATGAAGTATTTAAGAAGAGAAATCGCGAACTGATTAAGCAGATGATGAAATAATAAGGAACAAGTATACCCCCACATACTTCTCTATTCAAATGGATGAGAGATGTACGTGGGGGATTTCCTGTTTACTATATTTTCAATCATTATAATGACACCGGTTTCATCAGTTCATATCATATGAACATTTTATTGGTAAAGCATCCTAGAAAACAATTTAGCTATGTTTTGCTTACGCAGAACATGGCTAAATTACGCTGTCCCTTTAGCGCGTTCATTAGGAAATGGCATATTTAGTATAGAAGCAATATACTGTTTTCCATGCATTCGAGCTAATGATTCTAATATTTGGCGAACACGTTTTGTAAGATGACCTTGTTTTTTGATGGCTTCACAATATGCGTCATAGAAAGCATATTTAGCCCAAAGGAAATCATCTTGTTGGAATAAGAAATGATTTTTGTACCATTCACCAATTGTATGATAACAATTGTTTTCATGTATTGCTGTGCTTTGAGAAAGAAAACGATCAGATAAAGATACATTCAAATGAGAAATTGTGTTTTCTGTTTCAACTTGTAGTGTTTTTTCTAACATTGTAATGATGTGACGAGTAGCCATATGTTAACTCTCCTTTGTGTAAATGGGTAATACCATTCTATATTTAAAAAATTCTTACTATATAATACTATACAATATATGGAATGCATCTACCTGCTTTTTGAACTGCATTTACAAAATCTTTTTTATTTGTTTACAAAAATAAAGTAAGATACAGTATAGATGAAAAAATAATAAAGGAATGAACGCATTGTATATAACAGTAGAAGAGACTGCGGAGTATTTGAATTTACCAAAATCGTATATTGAAGAGTTAATTCAGCAAAAGAAAATTCGTGCGCTATTCGATGGAGAGCAATATTTAGTAAATAAAGAACAATTTAATACACATTTAGAACAAATGGAGAAATATAAGCAATTAGTGGAAGAAATATTGAACGAACCAATTCCAGAAGATATGGATGTTAAAGACGAAGATTAAACTATGGGAAATCCCTTATGAAGATATGCAGAAATGTATCTTCATAAGGGATTTTTTGTTTGAAGATATCAAAAATATAAGGAGTTGTTAGCCTTTCTTCAAATTTTGATAGGTAGTAGTCTACCATGTTAAAAGCATATTTTTTTCTAGCTAGGACAAACATAGAGAACGTAACCTGTACAGATACATATACTATCAGTGCAAAAGCTTATAAATTAATGGAAGGGGTTTTCTCGTGAGTATATTTCATTGTGATTTTTTGAAAGACTTAATTGGATCTTTTGTGAGAGTAAACAGGGGTGGTCCAGAATCTCAAAAAGGAACAATAATATCAGTATGTCCGGACTACTTCGTATTGCAGAATGAAAAAGGTGAACTGTATTACTATCAACTTAGTCATCTAAAAAGTATTACAAAAAATGCGAAAGACTGTGGATCAAGTGATTGCGAATGGGAAGATTGCGAATGTGCAGAAGACTTTGAAGCACTACTGCAAACTTTCAAATATTGCTGGGTGAAAATTAATCGCGGTGGTCCAGAGAAAGTGGAAGGCATTTTACAAGATGTTTCTTGTGACTTTGTGACAGTAATTGCAAAAGAAGAAGTTATATTAATTGCAATAAAGCATATTAAAAGCGTTAACTATAATGCATTAGCATGCGGAGAGAGCGATGAGAGCGACGATAGTAGCAGTAAAGAAAGTAGTAGCAATAATTCAGGTCGCGCTCGTGCCCAAAGACAATCAAGTAGAGGAAGATAATAAGAAAGGGGGATACAAAATTGGAGAACGTATTATGCTGTGACCAAATTAAATGTTTAGTTGGTGAGACTGTAAAAGTAAACCTTCGTGGACCAGAAAGTCGAGTAGGTGAGCTCGTATCGTTAGGCAAAGATTATCTAACGTTACAATTACCTCATGGTGAATTAGTGTATTACCAGTTAAAACATGTGAAGAGTCTAGTTAAGAAAGTGAAGGAAAGTAAATGTGGCGATTGCTATAGTTCATGTTTCTGCTCTGATGAGGATACTTTTTTAGATATATTAAAAGACTTGAAGTATAAGTGGGTAAAAATTAATCGTGGCGGTCCAGAGTGTGTGGAAGGTTTATTAAGTGAGGTACACCATGACTGTATTACACTAGTAAACTGTGATGAAGTTATTTATGTAATTAAGTCTCATATTAAGAGTGTGAGCCAAGTAGTTAAATGTAAAAAGAATGAAGATGAATAATGTTTAATAAATAAGAGGGGCATTATGAGGGAAAGAGAAGAACAATTTCTTATTTCGATAGTATGAAAAGGAATTACTTACTATTAAAACAGAACTTTGCCCTGATTATTTTTTTAGAAATGGAAGACAGGTAAGAAGAAATTCATAGGAAGGAGGATATAGATGAATGAGTTAAACAAAAGTATTGGAGAAAATATATATGTTAAATTAATCGGTGAAAAAAGGTTTAAAGGTGTATTAATAGATGTAGGAAATGATATCATTGTTCTTTACAATGGACAAGACTATGTATATATATCTTTATATCATGTACAATACTATAAATTTTTAAGACCATATGACGAAGAAATATTAAAACCAGATGTTGATTCTGTAATTAAGAGAGAATCCCCTTCCATTTCTTTGAGAAAAGTATTAAGTACTTCTAAAGGAATTTTTACAGAAGTTTATGTAGCAGGAAGTGCTCCAATACATGGTTATGTTACAAGTGTGATGAATGATTATATTGTTTTTTATAGTCCGGTTTATAAAACGGTATATATATCTTTAAAACATTTAAAATGGTTAATTCCGTATAAAGAAAACCAAGTGCCGTATGACCTCAATAAAAATGAACTCCCCGTAAATCCGTTAAATATTACGTTAGCTCGAACGTTTGAAGAACAACTTATTAAAATGTCTGGCAAAATCATGGTGTTCGATTTAGGTGAGGAATCTAATAAGATCGGAAAGATGGCGAAGATTGATGAAGGGCATATTGAAATATTAAAAGCACGTGATGCGAAAATGTATGTAAATATTCAACATGTAAAATCTGTCCATTGTCCGTAAGCTAGTTGAAAGGGCTGGCTTTTTCTTTTATATGCAGAAGAAAAGGTCGAGCCTATTTGTTTAGCTCGATTTGAATATGAGGGGAAAAATGAATTGAATATAAATATATTATGGTGTGATTTTTTAAAAAAATTTTGTACTAATTTATAAAGAAATGTGTACGAGCTATCTTTTTATGTATTCAATTTATTTTTTGAGAAGGAGCTGCTCAACTAATTTATTAAAGGAGTTTTGTTGGTGGAGCAGTTTCTAAATCCGTTATCGATTACATTACTTGGTAGTGCTGGTGGAGCAGCAAAAGCAGTTTTAGCAATTTTAAATCAAGCGATAGCAAATGAAAAAGATCCAATTTATGAAGTATTAAAGAATGCCAAATTTCATTTGGTGGATATAAAACAAAAAGATAGGACTTATTATGATGAGTTGTTTTCGAATTTGAAAGGTCAATTATATTTATATGAGATAAACCTTCAAAATGTAGTGGAATTTAAAGAACATTTAAAAGAAAAAAGTACGAGTGTTGTGATTGATGTTTCAGGGGCAGATACAATTAGAGTATTAAGCTGCTGTAATGAATTAGGAATTTGCTATATTAATTCAGCCTTGGAAAATGAAGCAGTAGATCAGGACGACAGCTTAATCGGCTTTCAGCTTACGGAAAGATATACAAGGTTTGAGAAGGAGAAAGAGAAATTTACAAATACAAAAGCGATTATAGGTTCAGGTATGAATCCAGGTGTTGTTCAATGGATGGTTGTTGAGCTTATGAAGGAACGACCAAATGAAAGGCCAAGAGCATGTTATATTGTAGAACATGACACATCATTTTTGAATGATACAGCACTTATAAAGCCACATACACTTTATGCTTCATGGGCAGTAGAGCGATTTTTAGATGAAGCGATCTGGAGTTATCCGATGTATATGAGTCATCATCGTCCTCTTTACTTTTATGAAGATGTATATTCTTCAGAGTATAAAGTGAAGTTAGGAGAAAAAGAATTCTATGGTTGTTTAATGCCACATGAGGAAGTATTAATTTTAGGGAAAAACTTTAATATGGAAGTTGGTTTTCTTTACCGAATTAATGAGTATACAACAAATATAATTAGACAGAACTTAGATCAAGTAGAAGATTTATGGAACTGGAATCGTAAAGTGTTTAATCCAGCGGAAGAAGAGGTTGCTGGAGAGGACTTGGTGGGTGTGTTACTCGTTTATGAAAATAGTGAGACATATATGTATAATGTGATGAATAGTAGCAAAGTTTTTCGTAAATATAAAACGAATGCAACGTATTTTCAGGTAGGGTGCGGGATTTATGCGGGCCTGTCCAGTTTACTTTTAGATCAATTTGAACAAGGTGCTTATTACGTCGAGGAGTTGTTATTAAATACAGAAAGTAAGTACGGTGAGTATTTAAATTTATATATGAAGGATTTTGTAATGGGGCATAATAATTTTACGGATGGATTGTTACATGACAGGGTAAGATGGATGTAAGTTGTTACTAAAAGGAAGGAGAGATCTCCTTCCTTTTAGTATTATAAGGTTAAATATTGCCCTGAAAGCAATTTCATACTTATACTTTAAGGAGAATAACAATGAAAGTTTTTTGTATCGATCAAGGGGAGTTTTTATATGAATAAATACAAGAGCTTGATTTATGAAGAAAGAAGAGCCTTAAAGGTATTTATATTATTATTCTATATTATATTCTTTTTATATGACGCTATATATTATTTTGTATATCCTGCTATGAATATTAGTGGAACAGCGGTAGGTTGGCCAGAAGGTAGTCTTGGGATAGGTGTGCCTATATTTGTAATGGCATTATTACCTATTTCTATATATCTTCAAAAAAGAGGATATGTATATTCTGTAAAATATTTATTTTTATTTGGGTACATGTTTATCAATCTTGTTAATAATTTAATGATTTATTTGCGAACGGATAGACCTTTTGAACATGGCAGTATGGTAGAAATGTTATTAATTTTATTTGCCCCAGTTTTCGTGAATAAAAAATACTTTTATTTAGTGTCCTTTAGTGTAATTGGAAAGTACGTATTTTTCACATTGCTATTACAAGATTTAAAAGTGATAATTCCACTTGTTTTATGTGTATTTTATTTCATTATTTCACATTCTTTATTAAAACGATTTCAATCTTATGTAAGAACAGTGGTTGAAATGATGAACAATATGAAAGAGACGGAAAATTTAGCTGTGATTGGGACTATGTCTACAACAATTGCCCATGAAATTCGAAATCCGTTAACAGCGTTAAAAGGATTTACGCAAATGCAAAAAGAAAGAAATCCAACTGATACGATGAGCTACGACATTATGCTACAAGAAATTGAAAGAGTCAATGGATTTGTTAGTGAATTAATGTTGTTAGGAAAACCAAAGCCAACAAATTATGAAAGGTGTAATATACGAGACATCCTTCTATATGTTGTGCATCTAATGGAAAGTTATGCAATGCAATATAGAGTTAAATGTTATTTACAAGTAGATGGGAATTTACCAACTATAAACGGTAATGATAAGCAATTAAAACAAGTGTTATTAAATATCATTAAAAATGGAATAGAATCAATGCCAGAGGGCGGAGAAATCCATATCCGTGCATATCAAAAAACGCAAGGATATTTGTGTATTTCTGTTGAAGACCAAGGATTTGGTATAGAGAATGAGAAGTTAGAAAAAATCGGCAAGGCGTTTTACACAACAAAGGAAACTGGTACAGGACTTGGATTAATGATTACATATAAAATTATTAAGGAACATCAAGGGAGTATCACAATCCAAAGTAGTATAGGAGTAGGAACAAAAGTAGAAATTTTTCTGCCGACCGTTTAATGTATTGGGAGAAAAGATTTTTCAGAAAAGTGTTCTTGTTGTGTAAATATAAACATTTTATAAAATGTTTCAAGAAGGGTTTTTTTTATAAAATACTTCGTTTATAATGGAGGAAAATATCGACATGAGATTGATTGCTCATGTAGCGGTTCAGTAGTGTTATGAAAAGATAAGAAGGGGTGCACGCGCATCCTTTTTTCTATGCAGATATTATGAAAGAGGTGGTATGATGGAATTAACATTAAATTCGACTGTATGTTTACACACGATTCAATTTCGAAAAGAGCAAAAGAATTATATTGTAAAAGATACAATTACAGGAGAAAAATATGAAATGCCGCCACTTTGGATTGATGCATTGGCAATGATGCGTGACGGTTTTTTATTGGGGGAAATTGAGGAGAAATTAAAAGAAGAGTATCCATCCGAAGAAGTGAATATGTTAGCATTCACGAAGCAACTGTTAGAACTAGAACTTGTTGAAATGGTAGATGGGGAAGAAATAGCTTGTACAAAGAAGAAAGAGAAGGATTATTTAGCTTGGTTACGTCCCCATGTTGAGCAATTCTTTCTTAATTTAAATAAAAAAAATAGAAGCAAAGGTCAATGATGATCTTTGCTTTTTTGTATAGTTTGTTTAAAAAATTACAGCGAATGCTCTTGCGAAAGCACCGTCGCTATCTTTAATTTTTAAAGGTGCTGCTGAGAAGAAGAAACGTTTCGTGTGAATGGCATCTAAGTTTGTTAAGTTTTCGATTAAATAAATATTATTCCCAAGTAGTATGTGATGAATTGGTGATGTTTCTGTCGTTACCTCATCAGGAGAAATAAAATCTAAACCGACAGATTTTACTTTTAATTGTACTAGTTCCTCGGCTAATTCTTCAGAAAGATAAAAAGCTTCTTTCTCATACGCCTCTGTATTCCATTTAGTAGATAGATTGGAATGGAAAATAACAATATCTCCTTCTCTTATATCAGCATCGTGCAGTACTTCTTTAGGTAGTTTTCGTTCTTGTACATGAGTTACATCAATAAGAATCGCTTCGCCTACAAATTGATTTAGGGGTAATTGATCGATAGTCGTTGCGCCTGAAATAAAATGCGCAGGAGCATCACAATGCGTGCCAACATGAACGACAGAATGAAAATCTGTAACTTGATAGCCTGATTCTTCAACACTTGTAACAGCTTCTAGTTGTATTTTAGGTGTTCCAGGAAATTGAGACATATTATTTTCAAATGTTTGCGATAAATCAATTACTTTCATTTTACATACCTCCAATATATGTTTTTCAAATAATAAAAAGCTCACCCTTCAATATCAAGAAAGGTGAGCTTTACATGCTAGTTGAATTTTATCTTCCAAAATGCAATGCATTTTGCAGGAATTAGCACCTATTCAGTTTGTATAAACTGAGGTTGCTGGGCTTCAAAGGGCCGGTCCCTCTGCCTCTCTTGATAAAGAAGTATTTAATTTTAAAACCGGAATTTTCCGATAGTTAAATTGTAATTCATTTCCTTTTTGCGTGCAATACAAAATAGGTATTCACCCAAATAAAGCTACGCGCATATTGTAGCTTATGTAAATAGAATGCTGCGAAGGAGTGAGTGCAGTGACAGGAAATGTATTGAATTATTATGCTGGTGGTAATACAGCTAGGGGATTTCATAATTTATATGAAGAGAATTTAAAAGGGTTAGACAGATTATTTATCTTAAAGGGTGGTCCAGGAACGGGGAAATCTTCTTTAATAAAGGCAATCGGTCGTGAATGGGTTGAAAAAGGATATGATATTGAATTTTTACATTGTTCTTCTGACAATAAATCGGTTGATGGTGTAATTATCCCAAAATTAAAAGTAGGAATTGTTGATGGGACATCACCACATGTAATTGAGCCCAAAATGCCAGGAGTTGTTGAAGAGTATATAAATTTAGGAATTGCTTGGGATTCAGATAAACTAAGGAAGCAGAAGTTAGAAATTGAAAGATTTGTTTCAGAAGCAAGCAAAGCTTTTCAGTCTGCTTACGCATGTTTTAAAGAGGCATTGCTTATACATGATGAGTGGGAGAAGATATATATTGATAATATAGATTTTAATAAAGCAAATGAATTAACCGATCAGCTAATCCAGAAATTATTTGCAGATAAAAGCGGGAGACAATCGCTTGTAAAACATCGTTTTTTAGGAGCTGCTACACCGAAAGGAGCAGTTGATTTTGTTCCTAATTTAACAGAAGGGTTACCATATCGTTATTTTATAAAAGGGCGCCCAGGCTCTGGAAAATCAACGATGCTCAAAAAGTTAGCTAAGGCAGCTGAAGAAAAAGGGTTTGAAGTTGAAGTATATCATTGCGGATTTGATCCGAATAGTCTTGATATGGTTATCGTAAGAGAATTAGGCTTTGCAATTTTTGATAGCACTGCACCACATGAATATTTTCCAAGTCGCGAGGGTGATGAAATTATTGATATGTATGCCCTTATTGTTACCCCAGGGACGGATGAGAAATATGCGAAGGAAATTCGTGATGTTTCCATTCAATATAAAGCAAAAATGAATGAGGCGATGTCTTTCTTAGCAAAAGCAAAATCGGTTCGTGATAAATTAGAACGAATTTATATTGCTGCTATGGATTTTTCAGTAGTAGATGCATATAAAGAGGAGATTCAAAAAGAGTTTGAACGAATTGCTGCTACTGTAATCGAAAAGCAATAATAGAAGTTTTATTGGGCTGTCAGTAATTTCTGACAGTTTTTTTAGTATGTAGTAAAATTGATAGTGTATTGTCGAATTTCCAAGGAAATAATCAAAAAATGGAGATGGTATGAAATGAGAGAGAAAATCGAGTTGGAGTTAGAAAGAATTGAAAAAGAGAATGATGTGAAAATTTTATTTGCGGTGGAATCAGGGAGTCGTGCTTGGGGGTTTCCATCGAAAGATAGCGATTATGATGTTAGGTTTGTTTATATACATCCGGTAGAATGGTATTTATCAATTCATGACAAACGAGATGTAATTGAATATCCAATTAGTGATGATTTAGATATAAGTGGTTGGGATATTAGAAAGGCGTTGCAACTATTCGCGAAGTCGAACCCAGCTTTACTTGAGTGGATTCGATCACCAATTTTTTATTCGAAAAACTCTAATTTTCCAGAACTACTTCAACAGATGAGTGAGAAGAATTTTGATCCAAAAGCAACGATATATCATTATTTACATATGGCTTCGAAAAATTATCGTGAATTTTTGCAAGGTGAGAATGTAAAGCTGAAAAAGTACTTTTATGTATTACGTCCTATTTTAGCTTGTAAGTGGCTAGAAGAGAAAGCAACTTTACCACCTGTAGAATTTGACCGATTGATTACAGAATTATCATTAGAACGTAGCGTATTAGATGAAATTGAAAAGTTGTTAATAAAGAAAAAAGCAGGTACTGAATTAGATGTTGGATTGAAAATTAAGGTGTTGAATCAATTTTTAGAAGAACAAATTCATTACTATGGGCAATACGTGAAAGGTGTTGAAAAGGGGTTAGGGATCGATATTGAGATTTTAAATAAACTATTTCGAGACATGCTGTTTGAAGCATATGAAAAAGAGCACAAGTAAGTTTGTGCTCTTGTTATTTTGTAGGAATAAAGAAAACAGATATAGCTGCGATAAGACCTGCAAAGGAGAATAAGTAAAAATTCCATGATAAGTCATATTGCATTGTCATAATAATACCGACGAGAATAGGACCAGCAATTGCACCAACTCGGCCAAGTCCAAGTCCCCAGCCTAAGGAAGTAGCTCGGATATGTGATGGGAAGTATTGGGTTACATATGCATTTAATATTTGAGTAATACCGACTGATCCAATTCCAGCAAGACCAATTAAAAGATAAATGATTGTAACAGATGGTCTAATTGTTAATAGTCCAATACATATAGCTGCCATAAGATAGGAGATGCTAATAACGATTTTAGCTCCTATACGATCCGCGATTGCTCCAGCAAATAATGCACCGATAGCGGCAGTAATATTTAGCATAAGTAGAAATGATAAACTAGATCCAAGAGGGTATCCTGCCTGTCGCATCATCTGAGGTAACCAAGTATTTAAACCGTATATTAAAAACATTCCCATTATATAAGTGATCCAAAAAAGTAGCGTTGCTTTTATGTATTCTTTTGAGAATAAAGTAAGAAATCCATTTTTCTTTCGTATATTAGACGGAGTTTGATAAGTTTCATTTTTCGCATAGAATACAATTTGAAAACGATTAAGGATTTGGTCCACTTCTTTTTGGCGATTACGTGATAATAAAAATTGAATGGATTCAGGTAAATAACGAATAATGAAAGGAATGAGGAGTAGTGGAATCATTCCGATGCCAAACATAGTTCTCCATCCGAAACTTTCTAACATAAACATAGACAAAATAGCGCCTAACACGATACCTAAAGGATAGCCAGTAAACATAAGAGCATAAATAAAAGATTGTCGTTTTTTTGGTGAATATTCAACAGTAAGTGCTGAAGCTGTTGGAATAACACCGCCTAATCCGATTCCTCCAATAAATCGAGATAAACCAAATAATTCGGGAGAAGGAGCAAGTGCAGCTAGTCCCATTGTGATAGAAAAAAGCGCTAAACAGCATATAAGCATCCATTTTCGTCCAATTAGATCTGTAATAGTTCCAACTAGAATAGCACCAATAAACATCCCAAATAAAGCATAGCTTGCAATTGTGCCAGCGTAAGCTGGTGAAAGTGCCCAGCTTTTGTCTTCTAGGAGCTTTGGAAGAACGGCACCGTAAATACCTAAATCATATCCATCAGCTAGAATGGCTAGCCAACAAATAAAAACAACAAGTTTTGTAATAGAGCTTGAAAAGATAGTTTCTGTAGATTCTAGATGAGGTGGAGCTGAAGCTGAAGGTTGCATAGTATTCCCCCCCTTTTATTTGTAGATGAATATATTATTTTATTTTATGTTAATATTTTCCTCCCTGTGTCGAAATTTATCTGAAAAGGTTTTATAATCAATAAAGAAGTTCAACAGGAAACCTGTTGAACTTCTTTATTGGTTTACTCATTATCAACTCGTTTTAACGGTTGATCTGCTGGACCTTCAATAACGTCTCCCTCAATTGAAAAGCGGGAACCGTGACAAGGACAATCCCAAGTACAATCACCATTATTCCATTCAACTTCGCAGCCGAGATGTGTACAAGTTGTATCGACGATATGTAATTTTCCTTCTTTGTCCTTATAAGCACCTGCCCGTTTACCGTTAACATGTACGACAGATCCTTCACCAACTTCGAGATCTTCTGGTTTACGTAATGCATTTTCAATCTTTCCTTCAATTAAATGTTTCGCAACATCAATGTTCTGGGAGAGGAACGTTTTTATATCTGGATTTGCATGGAAGCGTGATGGTGCATACAGTTCTTTATAGGGACTGTGGACTTTTAGGATGGAGTCCTTCAGTAGGTGAGCGGCAGCAGTTCCAGTTGTCATTCCCCATTTGCGATATCCAGTTGCAACAAATATATTTGGATTTCTTTCGTTAATATGTCCGATATAAGGAAGCTTATCTAGAGTGATTAAATCTTGTGCTGACCATCTATAAGGAACTTCGTCTATTCCAAAAGTTGCTTCAGCAAAAGAATAGAGTGCTTCATAATGAAGCATCGTATTTATTCCTTGCCCTGTTTTATGACTCTCTCCGCCAATCAAAATTAATTTTTCTCCATTGTTTGTTATATAGCGTAAGGAGCGCTTTGGATCATCAATACTTAAATACATGCCACCTGGATAATCCATTTTTGCTTTTATTGCAAGAGCATAGGAGCGTTCTGCGTACATTCGCGTAAAGAAAAAGCTATTTGCATCATAAAAAGGAAAATGTGAACAAGAGACGACATATTCACAAGTGATATGATGGCCCTCTTTTGTAATTATTTGTGGATAATCTCCCTTTTCCACATTCATAGCTGTTGTTTGTTCGTAGAGCTTTCCGCCCATCTCCACAAACTTTTCTAAAAGTGTTTTTAAATAAAGAAGGGGATGGAATTGTGCTTGATTTTTCATTACAAGCGCAGATTGTACTGGAATAGGAATCGATAGAGATTGAACATAATCACAAGGTATATTTAATTTTTGATAAGCTTCATATTCTTTCGATAAATTTCTTAATCCGTTATCAGTAGTTGTATATAAATATGAATCTTCATTTGAGAAATTACAGTCGATTTTATATGTTTGAACAGTTTCGTTTATGAATTGTAGAGCCTGATTATTTGATTCATAGTAAAGCCGGGCCTTTTCTACACCGAAATGATTTATTAATTCATCATAAATAAGATCATGTTGTGCTGTTACTTTCGCTGTTGTATGCCCAGTCGTCCCGTTTAAAATACGACCAGAATCAATTAAAACCACATCGATGTCTTCTTTTGCAAGTAAATAGGCAGTGGTAATACCTGTAATACCAGCACCGATAATAGCAACTTTCGTTTTTATATTTTCGGATAAACGAGGAAAAGTAGGAAACTCGGTAGATTCAATCCAATAAGATAGCGGCAGTTGTGGAAATGTATCATTTGTCATTGCGGAAACCTCCTGATTTTAGAACAATTTTCCTTTTAATATTTCCATATTATATGAAAATCATGTGTGTTGTTTTAGAAGAAGTCTATTTTTATTAAAAGAGGATATAAATTATTTTAATATAATTAATTAGGTAGGGCATTATGAAGAAGTAGGATTTATATAAAACTAAATTCAAGTGATTCTATTTGTTGATTACATAGAGAGTTATTGAATGAGATAGAGTCTATGGCGTTTAAGAAAATGTCTATATATAGTGGATAAAACCTTATGGAATCTATACATTTTCTTTAGTGAAATAAAGTATGATTATAAAAACATAACCACCTTTTATTACTAGGTCATAAAAGGTGTTGACAATATAGAAATTCTATTGTTATGATTCATCATGTGGAAAGGTTGATAGAGAGTAAAAAGAGAAATGTTTTTCATTGATAATAAAAGCGAAAAATAAGTGACGATAGAGTGAGTATATTTTCCTTATAATAGATGCTTTTTGGATCATCTAGTAAAATCAATCTGGAAGCAAGAATTGATATATGTAAGTTGCGCAAGGCGCGGCATAAGAAAGGGGCAAAAGGATGAAGGAGCTTCATACGTTTGGGTGGTATGCAGCACGTGTATCACCACATTTGCCGAAAAAAGCATTTAAACCAGTGCCTACTCGTTTATTTGGTGGACTGGCTTATTTGCTTGTGGCATTGGCGGGGTTAATATCGATTGGTGTATTTGAATTGAATGTGTGGGCGAATCTAGGAATTGCGATTGTTCTTGGATTATGTTTTGCTTCACTTGGATTTTTAGGGCATGAAATTTTACATGGAACTGTTGTAAGAAAGGCATGGCTTCGTGACTTCTTAGGCGCGATTGCATTTATGCCATTATCAACAGGGCCAAAGCTTTGGAGAAAGTGGCATAATGCAACGCATCATGTTCATACACAGCATGAAGAGAATGATCCGGATGCATGGCCGACACTTGAGAAACTTAAGAAGAGTAAGTTTTTGAGTTGGGTATATCGTATGCCTTTACATGTACGTTCATTCTTTAGTTTTCTGTCACTAACAATTCAATTTACATTGCATTCGACTCGAATGTTCTTTCATTTTATAAAAGAGTTCAAGTCATCCAATCAAAAATCTGTATGGCTTCAACTTCTTTTGCCTTGGACAGTTTGGATTAGTTTATTGTTTATTATGGGACCTGGAAAATGGTTATTTGCATATGTCATTCCGTTGTTAATTGCTAACTTTATTGTAATGGCATATATCGCAACAAATCACCGCTTAAATCCAATTGTTCCAGTAAATGATCCGTTAGCAAACTGTTTGTCAGTAACAGTGCCGCGCTGGGTAGACGTTTTACATTTCAATTTCTCATATCATACAGAACACCATCTGTTTCCTGCTATGAGTTCTAAATACTATCCGTTAGTAAAAGAGAAGATTAAAGAAATGTGGCCGGAACGCTATCATGAGATGCCGATGACAAAAGCTTTGGCAGCGCTATGGAATACACCACGTGTGTATTATCAAGGAAGTGAATTAGTGGATCCGCATAGAGAGCATTTCTATGGTTCTTTAGGAAATGGACTAGATCCTCATAATATTTCATATCGTGAGGAACATATAGAGGAAGACGAAAGTATTAAAAAAGTAAATCAGTAAAAATTAATATATTTTTGCAATGAAAAAGCAAGCCATCTCAGGCTTGCTTTTTCTTATAAAGAAACTTCCGTTTTGTTCTTTTTATGGACTTGGACGGAGTTAGTTTCTTTTCGTTGTAGTCGTTTTTCTAAAAGATTAACAAAGTAAGTAAATAGAAGAACAAGTACGAGATAGTATACACCAACGATTATGTAAGTATCTAATTGTTGGAAGTTACCTGCTGCAATTGATAAACCTGATCCCCATAATTCGGACAGTCCTACGTAAGCGACAAGTGAAGAGTCTTTTAATCCAATAATAAACTGGTTTCCTAGAGGAGGAAGAGACAGACGAAATGCTTGTGGTAATATAATCCGGCGCATAGCTAAAGGATAAGGCATACCTAAGGAGCGAGCGGCTTCCAATTGTCCTCGGTCGACGGATTGAATGGATCCTCGGAAGATTTCCGTAATATATGCACCGTTATGAATTGCTAAAGCGATTGCTCCTGCCCAAAAAGGGGAGAAAACAATGACAGATGTAATGCCAAAATAGAGAATTGCGATTTGAACGATTAAAGGTGTACCACGAATAATAGCAATATAGATATGAGCAATGCTATTTAAAACTTTGTTATTCGAGATTCGAAAGAAAGCAAATAATAATCCAATTAATGAACCGAGTACTAGGGAGGTTAATGTTAATTGTAATGTGACAATGGTAGCCTTTAAGAGTGTGGGATAGGTAGAGATAAAAATTTCAAACATGCGTTTCACCTCATATTGTATAGATTTTAGTAGAGAATGAAATGCCCCACATAAAATGAACATTTAATGAGTGGGGCACTGTTTATGAATCTTTTGAATGGCTAACTTACTTCGTTTTTTCCTCTTCACCAAGAATATTACGCCCGAACCATTTTTTACTGATCTTTTCATACGTACCATCTTTAATGATTTCATCTAACGCTTTATTTACTTTCTCAACCATTTCTTTATCATCTTTGCGAATAGCAATTCCCATTTCATCAAGATTTAATGGTTTTCCCGCTTCTTTTATATTCGATTTTCCTTCTTTTATCATACGTAGACCAACCATTTGATCCGTAATTACTGCGTCAACACGCCCAGGCTCTAAATCCATAAGAGCAGTAATGTCGCTGTCATATTCTGTAATTTGATCTGTATATTTTGCAACAAGATTTTTAAAGGTACTAGCTTTTACAACACCAATTTTCTTACCTTTTAAATCTTCTGGAGAAGAGATAGCAGTATTCTTTTTAGTCACAAAAATTTGAGCGCCAGAGCGATAGTACGGATTTGAGAAACTAACAGCTTTTAAGCGCTCCTCTGTAATTGCCATACTACCCAGTATTACATCATATTTCTTCGCTTGAAGACCTTGAATTAGCGTTTCCCATGGGTTTGTAACTGGCGTAGCCTTCATGTTCATCTTTTTAGCAAGAGCTTCACCGATTTCTATATCAAAGCCGACAAGTTTGCCGTCGTTTTCTTTATAATTAAAAGGTTTGTATAATCCACTCATTGCATAGCGAAATTCTTTTTCACCATTTGATGAAGTAGTAGAGCTTTCTTTGCTGCAAGCTCCTAGTATGAAGGATGTACATAGTGTAATGCTCGCAACAATGGTTAATAGTTTTCTTTTCATAAAACCCCTCCTATATATTGATCATACGGATGATTTTAAGTATGTTATTGAAATATTTTATTTGGATGATTAGTTGTGCACCGTATGAATGTATTCCTTTTCGTTTGAAACAGAAGTTACATTATAAAACGTTGCGTAAAAATTGTTTTGCCCGTTCATGTGATGGAGCTGAAAAGAATTGTGCTGGCGGAGCATCTTCTACAATCTTTCCATCATCCATAAAGATGACACGATCAGCTACATCTCTTGCGAAATTCATTTCATGAGTAACAATAACCATTGTCATCCCTTCTTCAGCAAGTTCTTTCATAACTTGCAATACTTCTCCAACAAGTTCAGGGTCTAAAGCTGAGGTAGGCTCATCAAATAGCATAATCTTAGGGTTCATTGCAAGAGCTCGTGCAATGGCAACGCGCTGTTTTTGGCCACCTGAAAGAAGATGAGGAGTTACATCCGCTTTATCCTGAAGGCCGACTTTTTGGAGAAATTGAGTTCCAATATCCTTTGCATTTGCTTTCTCTAATTTTTTTACGTGAATAGGTGCTTCTATGATGTTTTCTAGTGAGGTCATATGAGGAAAGAGGTTAAAGTGCTGAAAAACCATACCGACATTTTCACGGACTTTATTTAAATTTGAATGTTTTGGATCAATTCGCTCACCTTGTAAGTGAATTTCGCCTTCATCGTACATTTCTAAAAAGTTAAGACAGCGAAGTAATGTACTTTTACCAGAACCACTGGCACCAATTAAAACAACAACTTCTTTTTCTTTTACTTCTAAATCAATTCCTTTTAACACATCAAGTGAACCGAATGATTTTACTAGATTTCGAACTTGAATCATACAAAACCCCCAGTTAAAAATATATTTTACAAATGTTGCCCCTTATTTCTGTTATTAGTCATAAATTGTCAGAATCCTTTATTTTTTTCGTGCAATTTGATATTCAAAGAAATAATATTTTTAAAATCTCTATATCCTTCTATAATGAAAATATGGATAATAATATATAGGTAGTATTTATATTGCTTATAAAAAGGGGGAAAGGGAAGATGGAAAAAGAAAGGAAAACATTTTCTTTTGGATTACGTACACAACTTATGCTATTCACTACAGTTTTAGCTTTTATTACATATTCAACAAGTATATTTTTTATTTACGTGATATACGATTATTTTCAAAGTTATGTAAGTCAAACTGTATATAATATTATCGTTATGTTATTAGGGGTAGTATGGTCTGGAATTTTAGCATATGGAGCAGCCGTATTTTTAATTAAACCACTTCGCAAGTTAGAGGAAGCGGCAAGAAAAGCAGCTGAGGGTGATATTCGTGAAGATGTTCCATTACCGAAGACAGATGATGAAATTAAATCTTTAAGTGTTGCATTTAATATGATGTTAGGAAACTTAAGGGGCATGGTAAAAAATATTGATACAACATTTTCGTATACAAATAATCAAGTACAGCAGATTAGAAAACAAACAGGCGAAGCAACGAGACAAGCGCAAGGTGTATCTGAGACACTTGCAGAGATTTCTTCAGGCGCTGAGCAATCAGCGGCATCAATTCAAGCAATTGTTTCTGCTGTTGATACAACGACGTCTATTGCAAGTGAAGTAGAAGAAAAAGCGAAGCAGTCTGATACATTGTCTTCAGAAATGGTTGAAGCTTTAGGGCATAGTACTCGTGTTTTTACGTCTTTAATTCAAGGTATTCAAACATTGGCAAAAGAAAATGAAGATTCAATGCAAAATGTACAGAAGTTAGAAGAACGAATGAAACAAGTAGAACATATTGTGTCTGTTGTGAGTGCGATTGCTAGCCAAACGAATTTATTAGCACTAAATGCTTCTATTGAGGCAGCTCGCGCAGGAGAGCATGGAAGAGGTTTTGCGGTTGTTGCGGAAGAAGTACGTAAACTTGCTGATGAAAGTGATCATTCTGCAAGAAACATATCGCAGTTATTACGGAATATGCAAGATGAAGTACAACAAGTTGCAATGAAAATGACAGAACAAGTGAAAATAGCTAAAGAAGAGGCGAAACGTGGGGAAGCTACGGAATTAATTTTAAAAGAAATGTCATCAAGTGTTATGGAAGTAGCCGATGCAACTCAGCAAATTAGTAGTTATATGAATGAACAAGTGAGCCACATTCATCAAACAGGAGCACAAACAAAAGCTGTAGCAGCAATTGCTGAAGAAACGTCAGCTGGTTCGCAAGAAGTGGCGCGTGTGACGCTACAACAGTCTAAAAATATGATAGTAATCGATCAATTATTAAAGGATTTAGAGAAGCAAGCAACTGATTTGAAACAAACAATTGAACGATTTTCAATGTAAAAGGAAGAACAGAATGCTGTTCTTCTCTTTTTTATTTAGCTTGATTTAATATTTACAGTTAAACTATGAACGTTTCCGCAACATTCTTTTCTGTCCCTTTCGGATGAAAATTATAGCGAGCTATAATATTAAAAGGGGTGTCTTTTATGAAAAAAGAAAAAAGACAACGGTTAATTAAACAATTTGTAAAGGAGTATGAAATAGATAAGCAAGAAAGATTAGTAGAATTGTTAGCAAAAAAAGGTGTATTAGTAACACAAGCTACGGTTTCTCGCGATATTCGTGAGTTAAACTTAACGAAGGTACCTTCTCAAGAAGGATTAATGATATATAAAGTTTTCTCAGAAGAGCATTTACAAACTGATATAAAGTTAAAGAAAAAATTACGAGAAGTTGTTGTAAAAATTGATTGTGTAGATCAATTAATGGTTATTAAAACATTACCTGGTAATGCACATGTTATTGGTGTTTTATTTGATGAGTTAGATTGGAAAGAAAAAATAGGATGTATATGTGGAAATGATACATGCCTTATAATTTCACAGTCGAAATCAGATAGGGAGATTATAGAAGAAAGATTAAATTTAATTATTTAGATACAAAAATCCTGTTTTTAATAAAATTAAAACAGGATTTTTGTTTAAATAAGGAAGTTAAATATTCAACATATATGCGTAATATATGTATTTTTTATTGAGAAAGCGAGATAGTTTGTTATAAAAATACATATTCGTATGATTTTAAAAAAATAACTTGTTTAATATTTCACAATGATAATGTGGATGCTTTCACAAAGATGAAAGTGCAGAGCATTTATTATGTACTTGTAAGACATCAAACATATTTAAAAGGAGGTACAACAAATGAAACATCCGATACATGTTACTTCAGAAATTGGGGAATTACAAACGGTTTTATTAAAACGACCGGGTAAAGAAGTGGAAAACTTGACGCCAGATTATTTGCAGCAATTATTATTTGACGATATTCCATACTTACCAATTATTCAAAAAGAGCATGATTATTTTGCACAAACGTTACGCAATCGGGGTGTTGAAGTTCTTTATTTAGAAAAACTAGCCGCTGAGGCGTTAGTAGATAAAAAACTTCGAGAAGAATTTGTTGATCGTATTTTAAAAGAAGGACAGGCCGACGTAAATGTTGCACATCAAACTTTAAAAGAATATTTACTTTCCTTTTCAAATGAAGAATTAATTCAAAAAATTATGGGCGGTGTACGGAAAAACGAAATTGAAACAAGTAAGAAGACACATTTATATGAATTAATGGAAGATCACTATCCGTTTTACTTAGATCCAATGCCTAATTTATATTTTACTCGTGATCCAGCAGCTAGCGTGGGCGATGGCTTAACGATAAATAAGATGAGAGAACCAGCGCGTAGACGTGAATCATTGTTCATGGAGTACATCATTAAATATCATCCAAGATTCGCAAAACATAATGTACCAATCTGGTTAGATCGTGATTATAAATTTCCAATTGAAGGTGGCGACGAGCTAATTTTAAATGAAGAAACAATTGCGATTGGAGTATCTGCTCGTACTTCAGCTAAAGCAATTGAACGTTTAGCTAAAAATCTCTTTAGCCGACAAAATAAAATTAAGAAAGTGTTAGCAATAGAAATTCCAAAATGCCGAGCATTTATGCATCTAGATACAGTATTTACAATGGTTGATTATGACAAGTTTACAATTCACCCAGCCATTCAAGGGCCAAAAGGGAATATGAATATTTATATTTTAGAAAAAGGATCAGATGAGGAAACTCTTAAAATTACACATCGTACTTCTTTAATGGAAGCATTAAAAGAGGTATTAGGCTTAAGTGAATTAGTTCTTATTCCATGTGGAGGAGGGGATGTAATTGCTTCTGCTCGTGAACAATGGAATGATGGCTCGAACACATTAGCAATCGCGCCAGGTGTAGTTGTTACATATGATCGCAACTATGTATCCAATACGTTATTACGGGAACATGGTATAGAAGTGATTGAGGTGCTAAGTTCGGAATTATCTCGTGGTCGTGGGGGTCCACGTTGCATGAGTATGCCAATTGTTCGTAAAGATATTTAGTATAAATAACGGAGAAAGTAGGGATGAAGTATGTTAATGACTAGACCAAATTTAAAAGGAAGAAGCTTTCTAGCAGAAAAAGATTTTACACAAGAAGAATTGTTATATTTTCTAGATTTGGCAGCAGAATTAAAAGAGAAAAAGAAAAATGGTATCCCGCATCATTATTTAGAAGGTAAAAATGTAGCGCTCTTATTTGAAAAAACTTCTACTCGTACGCGTTGTGCATTTACAGTAGCATGTACAGATTTAGGGGCAAATCCTGAATATTTAGGGAAAGGTGATATTCAACTTGGGAAAAAAGAATCTGTAGAGGATACAGCAAAAGTGTTAGGGCGTATGTTTGACGGAATTGAGTTTCGTGGATTTAGTCATGAAACTGTAGAATCTTTAGCACAAAATTCTGGTGTGCCGGTTTGGAATGGATTAACAGACATGTGGCATCCAACACAAACACTAGCAGATTTATTAACAATTAGAGAACATATAGGAAAATTAAAAAATGTGAAGCTCGTTTATGTTGGAGATGGACGAAATAATGTTGCTAATAGTTTACTAGTTGGTGGAGCAATCATTGGAATGGATGTACGTATTTGTACACCGGAATCTTTATGGCCTGCACAAGAAGTAATTGATTTAGCAAAAAAATATAACGAACAGGTAATGATAACAAGTAATGTGGAAGAAGCTGTTGCGAATGCAGATGTAATTTATACAGATGTATGGGTGTCTATGGGGGAAGAAGAAAAATTTGCTGAACGTGTGGAGTTATTGAAACCTTATCAAGTAAATATGAAAATGATTAAAGAAACAGGGAATGAAAACGTGATTTTCTTACATTGTTTACCTGCATTTCATGATGTTGAAACGATGTATGGCGAAGAAGTTTATGAGAAATATGGGTTGAAAGAAATGGAGGTAACTGACGAAGTATTCCGCAGTAAACATTCAAAAGTATTTGATCAAGCTGAAAATAGAATGCATACAATTAAAGCGGTTATGGCAGCTACTTTAGGAGACATGGAGTAAAGAAGGAAGGGAGTTTTCCTTTCTTCTTTCTCCTCCTTTAGACACTATCATTCACTATTGCTTTTGTATTGTTATTGCAATTAAAGAGAGGTGAGTGGAATGGGTGAAGATAAGAAATTAGGGTTGTTTACACTAACGGCTCTTGTAGTTGGGTCTATGATTGGTGGTGGAGCATTTAATTTAGCAAGTGATATGGCAAAAGGTGCTGGTGCGGGACCCATTATTATTGGTTGGGTTATAACAGGAATTGGAATGATTGCACTCGGATTATCTTTTCAAAATCTCACTGTAAAACGACCAGATTTAGATGGTGGTATTTTTAGCTATGCAAAAGCAGGGTTTGGTAATTTTATGGGATTTAATAGTGCGTGGGGATACTGGCTATCTGCTTGGCTTGGGAATGTAGCTTACGGTACATTATTGTTCTCTTCATTAGGATATTTCTTCCCGATCTTTGAAGGCGGGCAAAATGTAGCGTCTATTATTGGTGCAAGCGTATTATTATGGTGTGTTCACATGTTAATTTTACGTGGAGTTCAATCAGCAGCCCTTGTGAATTTAGTAACTACAATCGCAAAATTAGTACCTGTATTTGTATTTATTGTCATAGGAATCTTCGCGTTTCATATTGATACGTTCTTAGATGGATTTTGGGGGCAAACTGGTTCTTTTTCATGGGGAGCAGTTGGCAGCCAAGTTAAAAGTACAATGCTTGTAACTTTATGGGTATTTATTGGGGTAGAAGGGGCTGTTGTTTTATCCAGTCGAGCAAAAAATAGAAGTGATGTAGGGAAAGCAACCGTTATTGGCTTAATTGGTACACTCATCATTTACATTTTAATCACATTATTGTCTCTTGGACTTATGCAGCAAGCAGATATTGCAGGTTTGAAAAATCCGGCTATGGCTTATTTATTTGAAAGTGTTGTTGGAAAATGGGGTGCTATCTTTATTAATTTAGGTTTGGTCATCTCTGTATTAGGTGCTTGGTTAGGTTGGACTTTGCTCGCTTCTGAAATTCCATATTTAGCGGCTAAAGATGGAGTATTTCCAAAATGGTTCGCAAAAGAAAATAAAAATAAGGCTCCAGTAAATTCATTATGGATAACAAATGGTTTAATACAAATATTCTTGTTAACATTCGTCGTTTCTGATCAGGCGTATAACTTTGCATTCTCTTTAGCATCTTCAGCTATTTTAATCCCATATGCTTTTTCAGCATTTTATCAACTGAAGCATAGCTTAAAGTCTGAAGAAGCAGATCGAAATAAAAATATAATAATTGGCTTGATAGCAAGTATTTATGGCGTGTGGTTAGTTTATGCAGCTGGTTTAGAGTATTTATTATTAACAATGACTTTATATGCGCCAGGTATTTTTATTTTTTACAATGTTCAAAAGCAAAAGAGTTCGAAGCAAATATTTACTCGAGTGGAATTAGCATCATCCGTAGCAATTGGTGCCTTAGCATTCTTTGCGATTTATGGATTAATTACAGGCAGTATTACTTTATAAAGCGCTGTGAAAGCGAAATCAACTGGAGGGCTGGAATATGGTACGAAGAAAAATTGTAGTTGCACTAGGGGGAAATGCGATACAGTCTGGAGAAGCTACTGCGGGAGCGCAGCAAGAAGCGTTGGAAAAAACGGCGGAACAACTTGTGAAAATAATGGAAAATGATGTGGATATAGTAATTGCGCATGGAAATGGCCCACAAGTGGGAAATATTTTATTACAGCAAAAAGCTGCAGAAACGGAAAAGACACCTGCAATGCCATTAGATACTTGTGGGGCAATGAGCCAAGGGATGATTGGATATTGGATGGAAAATGCGATTGAAAAGGCATTGAAAAAGCGGAATATAAATAAAGACGTAGCAACGGTTATAACACGCGTTGTTGTGGATAAAAAAGATGAGGCATTTAAAAATCCAACTAAACCAATTGGTCCTTTTTATACAGAAGAAGAGGCCAGAAGATTAATGGATGAAACAAAAGCAGTGTTTAAAGAAGATGCTGGTAGAGGATGGAGACGTGTTGTTCCATCACCGAAGCCTGTAAGTATTCATGAACATAAAGTTATTAATTCTTTGGTCGAAGATGGAAACATAGTGATAGCTGTTGGCGGAGGTGGAATTCCAGTAATTGATTCCGAAGAAGGGTTAGAAGGAACTGAAGCGGTTATCGATAAAGATTTCGCTGCGCAGAAATTAGCAGAATTAGTAGATGCTGATACGCTCGTTATTTTAACTGCAGTTGATCATGTGTATGTAAATTATAATCAACCGAATCAAAAAAAATTAGAGCATGTCACAGTGAATCAATTAGAAGAATATATTGAAGAACAACAATTTGCTGCGGGAAGCATGCTTCCAAAAATTGAAGCTGCTATTAATTTTGTTAATACAAATCCAAAAAGAAAAACGATTATTACGTCTTTAGAAAAAGTATATGAAGCACTAGAAGAAAAAGCTGGTACTATTATTTCAAAACAGAATGTATGCATGTATGTTTAAATTATTATGTACGCTACTTAGTAGTAAAAAAGAATGGAGTTAGTAACTTCATTCTTTTTATTTATTAATATTTTTTGTGCTCATTGTTCATAAAGTTTTCATGATGAAATCTGAATATATAAGTTAATTATGATAAAATTCAAATTGAATACGCTTTCTTGATTTTTCGCTCCAACATACAGCAAGAGAGAGGGAATTTTATGAATAGACGGAACGTAGTGAAAGACTTAAAGCAGTTCGAATTATTTGCTCATTTAACAGAAAAAAAATTGAAAGGGTTAACAGAGTTTGTTTATTGGCGAACTTATAAAAAAGGTCAATTTTTATTTTTAGAAGGGGATTCAAGGGAAAGAATTTACTTCATGTTAGATGGTTTTGTAAAGTTAGAGCGGGTTAATCAAAATGGGAACTTATTATACGATGACTATGTAAAGCGGTATTCTATTTTTCCTTATGGTGGTATGTTTACAGACAGAGGATATAACTATACAGCAGAAGCAATGACGGATGTGGAGGTATATTATATTCCAACGGTAATCTTTGAAGATATGGTAAAATCCAGCAGAACGCAATTGATGTACGTTGTTCAGCAATTATCATCTATATTAAAATTGAACGAAAATCGAGTGCAAAATATTACAATTCCTAATGCACAAGATCGTGTTATCCAAACGTTAAATTATTTAATGCAGGATTTAGGAGAACAGAGTGGGGAAAAGATTGTAATTTCATGTCCACTTACAACAATTGAAATATCCAAAATATCTGGAACATCTCGAGAGACAGTTAGCGGTGTATTAAAACAATTAAAAAATGATAGCATTGTTACAATTTTAGATAAAAAAATTACAATACATGATCCAACATATTTTGAAGAAATCTCTATGTGAAAATTGTATATTGATTTTTAATTCATACGGTATATTAATAAGGTTCTTTATATATTTATAAGGGACTTTTTTACGTTATCCGCTATAAAAAGATTGTATAGTATGGTAATAATAGCTAAAATCGATAATAAAAAACAAAGTAAAGGGGAGAAGGAATGATTCGCATTGAGTATGATCGATTAGTAGCTATTTGTTACAGTATAGGGGTTTTATTATTATTAAAAATTCCAAATGATAATGAATTAATTGGGGAAAAACTATTCAACGTCTATAGGGTTCCGATACATACGTATGTTTATATGGATTATAAAGTCTCAAATATATTGATTGTTTCTTTCATACTACATGTAATTGCATTTATATTATTTTTAAAATGGCTAGGAAAAAAGGAGTCTAGTACATTTAGAAAAATGAATAAGATAAAAGTAGTAGGTACTAGTATTTTGATTTTAATGATGCCGTTTATTTTAAATAACATCCTCCAGACATTGAATAAAACATGGTACTACGCAGGAAAAACAGGTGTAGAAGCCATAGAATATAAAAAAGATGATAGCCAGTGTAGAGTGGAGAAAAATGGAGAGGATATCGAACGAAAGTGCATCGTTACTTTAAAAAATTATCGTAGTCATTCACAAGCATTAAAAGTTGTTTTATATGATAATGCAAACGAAAATTCAAAAAGTTATCCGGTACCGAAACCAGTCTATTTGCAAAAACACGAGACAAAGCAATTCGAATTTCAAGTTCCTGTTTCTTATAATAGCGGTATTGAAAAAGATAAATTTCCAAATATTAAATTACATTCATTGCATGAAAATGATACGAAATACAATTAATCTATAAGTAAAAGTTTATGAGTAGGAGCAAGAATTTGAAACGATATAGAAAATCAATTTGAATCATCCAACATGCTGCGAGGTAACGGCATATTGGATGATTTTTTATTGTATACCTTTTTACATATGAAAAGGAGGGATACAAAAGAGAAAAATTATCGTAACTATGATGTCCGCTTCTTAATCGAAATGGTATACGACGTTCGCGTGCGTGGACAAGAGCTGATGAGGAATGAGATTTGCTCTTGTGAGAAATAAATAAAGCATAAGAATAAAGAATCTACATAGAGTTCAATGAAAACAGTTGCAAACTGTTCATATTTTGTTATGATAGTGTTACGAAAACGTTTGCATAAAATTCCGATGGGATGCAAAAGGAGAGAAGGACTATGAATAAGACATGGTGGAAAGAAGCAGTTGCTTATCAAATTTATCCACGTAGCTTTATGGATTCAAATGGAGATGGTATTGGAGATTTACAAGGTATTATTGCGAAACTGGATTATTTAAAAGATTTAGGTATAGATGTAATTTGGATTTGCCCAATGTATAAGTCACCTAATGATGATAATGGTTATGACATTAGTGATTATCAAGATATCATGGATGAGTTTGGTACGATGGAAGACTTTGATGCTTTACTAGATGAAGTTCATAAGCGTGATATGAAGCTTATTATTGATTTAGTTATTAATCATACAAGTGATGAACATCCATGGTTTATTGAGTCTCGTTCATCTAAAGACAATCCGAAGCGTGATTGGTATATTTGGCATGATGGTAAAGATGGTGCGGAACCAAACAACTGGGAAAGTATTTTTAATGGTTCGGCATGGGAATATGATGAAGTAACAGGACAATATTATTTACACTTATTCTCGCGTAAACAACCAGATTTAAACTGGGAGAATAAAGAAGTTCGCGAAGTATTATACGATACAGTTAATTGGTGGCTTGATAAAGGTATTGATGGTTTCCGCGTTGATGCGATTAGTCATATTAAAAAAGAAGAAGGTCTCAAGGATATGCCAAATCCAAAAGAGTTAAAATATGTGCCATCTTTTGATAAACATATGAATGTAAAAGGTATTCAACCTTTATTAGAAGAGCTAAAAGAAAATACATTCTCTAAGTACGATATTATGACTGTTGGTGAAGCAAATGGCGTTAAGATTGAAGATGCTGAGCTTTGGGTTGGAGAAGAGCAAGGTAAGTTCAATATGGTATTCCAGTTTGAACATTTAAGTTTATGGGATGCAGAGAAGAAGAAAGACCTTGATGTTGTAGGATTGAAAAAAGTATTAACGAAATGGCAAAAAGGATTAGAAAATAAAGGATGGAACGCTTTATATATTGAGAATCACGATAAACCACGTATCGTTTCAACATGGGGAGATGATAAACAATATTGGCGTGAAAGTGCAACAGCTCTAGGAGCGATGTATTTCTTTATGCACGGTACACCGTTTATTTATCAAGGACAAGAAATTGGTATGACAAATGTTCAGTTACCAAATATTGAAGATTACGATGATGTAGCAATTAAAAATTTATATCGCGAGAAAATTGCAGAGGGCGTACCACATCAAGATATGATGGAGATTATATGGGCTTCTTGCCGCGATAATTCACGTACACCTATGCAGTGGAATGATGAGATGAATGCTGGTTTCACAACAAGTACACCTTGGTTTAGCATGAATCCAAATTACAAAGAAATTAATGTTGAGAAGCAAAAAAATGAAGAAAAGTCTATTTTCAATTTCTATAAGAAAATGATTGCCCTGAAAAAAGAGCACGATGTACTGAACTATGGTACGTACGATTTACTTTTAGAAGACGATCCACAAATTTATGCATATACACGTACGTTACAGGATGAAAAAGTCATTGTAATTAGTAATATCTCAAAAGAGGAAGCTGTGTATAATGAGGGTTCATTTGCACTAGAACGCAAACGTTTGCTTTTAAATAACTATGAAGTTGCGGAACATGAAGAAGTAACAACAATTGCTTTAAAACCTTATGAAACAAGGGTTTATCGCATTTCATAATAAAAAAGGGTGCTCTTTGAGCATCTTTTTTTATGAAAAAAAATAAATTTCTATTGCAAAGTGAAAACGCTTTTATTAAAATAGATTTATGAAAACGGTTGCGTAAAAAGAAAAATGATATGAGGAATCGTTTTCATAAAAGGGACAGAAATTATAATTTAAATCATTATGTTGTTATAAATAAAGGGGAGGAAGAACAGATGAAAATTACGTCTTTTGATTTTTGGCAAAAGTTCGGGAAAGCTTTATTAGTTGTTGTAGCCGTAATGCCAGCAGCTGGTTTAATGATTTCCATCGGTAAGTTAATTGGTATGTCTGCTGGGGATGTTAACGCAGTTCATACAATCGCTCGCGTAATGGAAGACATCGGTTGGGCAATCATTACAAATCTACACATCTTATTCGCAGTAGCAATTGGGGGATCTTGGGCGAAAGATCGCGCGGGTGGTGCATTTGCAGCGCTATTAGCATTCGTCTTAACAAACCGAATTACAGGAGCTATATTTGGCGTAAACGCTGAAATGTTAGCGGATTCAAAAGCGAAAGTTTCTTCAGTAATAGCGGGAGATTTAATTGTAAAAGATTACTTTACTTCTGTACTTGGTGCACCTGCATTAAACATGGGAGTGTTCGTAGGGATCATCACAGGTTTCTTAGGAGCTACTTTATATAACAAATATTATAACTATAATAAACTGCCACAGGCATTAGCATTCTTTAATGGAAAACGATTTGTACCATTCGTTGTAATTCTTTGGTCTACAGTTACTGCGATTGTATTATCACTTCTATGGCCATTCATCCAAAGTGGGTTAAATGAATTTGGTCGCTGGATTGCAGCTTCAAAAGATAGCGCACCAGTTGTTGCACCGTTTGTATATGGAACGTTAGAGCGTTTATTATTACCATTTGGTTTACACCATATGTTAACGATTCCGATGAACTATACAGAGCTAGGCGGAACATATACGATGTTAACTGGTTCAAAAGTTGGACAAGTTGTAGCAGGACAAGATCCATTATGGCTTGCATGGATTACAGATTTAAATAATTTACTAGCAAATGGAGATACGAAGGCATATAACGATTTATTAAATAACGTTGTACCAGCTCGTTTCAAAGCTGGACAAGTTATCGGCTCAACAGCAGCGTTAATGGGGATTGCATTTGCGATGTTCCGTAACGTTGATAAAGAAAAGCGTGCAAAATATAAACCAATGTTTTTATCAGCAGCATTAGCAGTATTCTTAACAGGTGTAACAGAACCAATTGAATTCATGTTCATGTTTATTGCTCCAGTATTATATGTTGTATATGCTATTACAACAGGACTTGCATTCGCGCTAGCTGATTTAATTAACTTACGTGTTCATGCATTTGGATTTATTGAGTTAATTACTCGTACACCAATGATGGTTAATGCAGGTTTAACAAGAGACTTAATCAACTTTGTTATTGTTTCATTAGTGTTCTTCGGTCTTAACTTTACACTATTTAATTTCTTAATTAAAAAATTCAATTTACCAACACCAGGGCGTGCAGGTAACTATATTGATAATGAAGATGAGGCATCAGAAGGAACAGGAAATGTACAAGACGGTTCATTAGCAACAAAAGTTATCGATTTATTAGGTGGAAAAGAAAATATTGCTGACGTAGATGCTTGTATGACACGCTTACGTGTAACAGTAAAAGACTTAGATGTTGTTGCACCAGAAGCACAGTGGAAACAAAATGGTGCTTTAGGGCTTATTGTAAAAGATAAAGGTGTACAAGCGGTATATGGTCCGAAAGCTGACGTATTAAAGTCAGACATTCAAGATATGTTAGGTGCGTAATAATATGAAATTGCTAACTTTAAACTGTCATTCTTGGCAAGAAGAGAATCAAATAGAAAAGATACAATACCTTGCTAAAGTAATTCAAGAAGAAGAGTACGATGTCATCGCATTGCAAGAAGTAAGTCAGTCCATACAAGCTGAAAATGTATGCGGTAACAAGAAAGAAGATAATTTTGGACTTTTACTATTAGAAGAGTTAAAAGCGCTACATGTAAAAGATTACAATATTACTTGGGATTTCTCTCATATTGGTTATGACGTGTATGAAGAAGGATTAGCGATTATAACGAAGCATAATATTATAAAAGAAGATACGTTCTTTATTTCAGAAAACGAGGATACAACGTATTGGAAAACGCGTAAAATTGTAAGTACAACACTTGCTTATAATGGTAAGGATATAACGTTTTACTCTTGCCATCTCGGTTGGTGGAATGATGAAGAAGAGTCATTCAAAGGTCAAGTCGATCGTTTGATGGAGCGTGTAGATAGCAATAAGCTCGCCTTCTTAATGGGGGATTTTAATAACAATGCTCGATTGAAAGGCGAAGGTTATGAGTATATGATGCAAAAAGGGTTGTATGATACATATGAATTAGCAATAGAGAAGGATGAAGGAACGACTGTCCAAGGCGAGATTGCTGGTTGGGATGAAAATAAACATAGTTTGCGAATCGATCTAATATTGTGTAACCAAAGTAAAAAGGTTCATTCTTCAAAAGTTATTTTTAATGGTACAAACAGAAATGTAATTTCAGATCATTTCGGTGTAGAGGTTCAATTGGATATATAATAGAAGAAATCCTCACAGAGAATAAAAGCTGTGAGGATTTTTTTAGGAATACAAGTATTTCCAAGAGAAAATACTTGTATTTTTTATGACACTTCATATATATTTGTTATTATTGAATGTAAAACCGATTTGGTCATTTTGTATTCATACTTTCACTCATTTCGTTATATAATGAAGTAAGTGAAAGTTAATGGGAAAAAATAGTACGTTTTTGGTTAATACACGATGTAGAAAGTGATATAATTGCAAAATGTATGTATCATTTTCTAAAGAAGGAAAAATATATAATTAGGTGATAACTTCTATGAAACAGATTTGGCGTATTTATAAGACAGATTTACGGAATGTAGCCAAACATTGGGCTGCAATTGTTATTGTTTTAGGATTAATGATTTTACCATCGTTATATGCATGGTTTAACATTAAAGCTTCTTGGGATCCGTATGGAAATACAAAAGAGGTTCCCATTGCAGTTTCTAACCAAGATGCAGGTTCTAATTTAAGAGGGAAAGACATTAATATCGGGAAAGAGATTGTAGACTCCCTTAAGAAAAACAAAAATCTTGGCTGGAAATTTGTAGATGAAAAACAAGCAATTTACGGAGTTGAGCGTGGGGATTATTATGCAAGTATTACGATTCCAAAAGACTTCTCTGAAAAAATTGCAACTGTTCTGGATGAAAATCCTAAAAAACCAGAACTGGATTATTATGTGAATGAAAAAGTAAACGCGATTGCACCGAAGATTACAGCAAAAGGTGCATCAGGCATTACAGAAGAAATTAGTAAAAACTTTGTAAAAACAGCAAACGGTGAGATTTTTAAAGTTTTCAATGATCTTGGAATCGATTTAGAAACAAATTTACCAAGTATCGAAAAAGTAAAAGATCTTGTATTTAAGTTAGAAGCGCAGTTCCCAGAAATGAATACACTTATGGATAAGGCATTAGATGATGCAACTCGAGCAGAAGATGTTGTGAAAGTAGCGCAGAAAGATTTACCTGTTGTAGAGAGTGTAATAAATGATGGGCAGGAAGCGTTGGCGAATTTAGATAAGTTCTTTGCAAGACAAGATCAAACATTAAAAAATGCTCCAGGGACGATAAGAAATGATTTAGTGGCAGCAAAAGGCGTTATGGATAGTGCAGCTGCATTTACTGACTTTTTAATGAATCCAGGTGTAGAATTAAATATTCCTGATTTGTCTGGAATGAATGGATTACCTGAATTCCCAGCGAGACCAGATCTTTCTAAGTTGAATAGTGATGGGTATAAAGGGATAGCACAAAATATTAATCAAACAGTAAATAATGTTCTAAGCTCATCACGTGCAGGAACAGCTTATGCACAAAGTGTTATGGATGGATTGCAAAATGGAAGCGTTGATCCAGAGATAGCTAAGAAAAATATTTCGACTATATCTAATAATCTTCAAACGCATATTGACAATCTTTCTTATGTAATTGATGTTATGGCTCGTTTAGAGCAAGGGGCTCAAACTGAGTTTGGGCAAAATTTCTTTAAAACAAGAAAAGAGCATTTAACGGATATTAAGAATGGACAACAAGATTTAAATAATCGTTTTAAACGTTTAAACGATTTAATTAGCACAGGTCAGGAAGTTAAACAAGATGTGCGTGATGGAATTAATCAGAAATTAAATGAAACAAATGCTTTAATCGATCGAGCTGAAAAAGATTACAATGAAACGTTTGTAGCTGATTATAAAAAGGCAGTTAGCGCGGTAGATCAAGCTAAAGCTGATGCAAATCAAATATATGATAATGCAAAAGCAGATTATGATAAAGCAAAAAATAGCCTTGAAGGTGCAAAAGCAGATTTACAGAAAGCAAAAGAAGATGTACAAAATAGAGGTATTAACGGTTTAGATTCAACGAAAGTAGCTTTAAATAGCTTAAATGGTCAATTCCAATCTGGAATCGGTTTAATTGATGATATGATTCCAGTTCTAGAAAGTACAAATAAGGTTTTAGCGGATGTAAATAGTGATAAAAACCTTAATAATGGAATCGCAAAATTAAACAAAGCGAAAAGCAGCTTACAAAAAGGTGTAGAGGCAACGAATAAGGGAATTACACTTCTTAACAATGGCCAGAAACCTACAAAAGATGTAATTGAAAGTATTAACAACGCTGCGAAGGGCGGATCAGCTCAATTAACAGATGTATTATCGACGTATGATTCAGAAATTGTACCTAATTTCAATACAGCAATTGCTCGTACAAAAGAGATGTCGAAAAATACAACTCAAATTTTAAATGATGCAGACAAAAAGCTTCCAGATGTTAAAAAATTACTAGAAGATTCATCAAAAGGCTTAGTAGACGGGAAAAAGAAATTAGCAGATATTAAAGCTGAAATGCCAGCTACTGAGAAAAAGATTAAAGAATTAGCAGATAAAATTCGTGATTTTGAATCTGAAGAGGATTTAAAAGACATCATACGCTTATTGAAAAACGATGTTGAAAAGCAAAGTGATTACTTTGCGAATCCAGTAAATTTAAAAGAGAATAAATTATTTGCGATGCCGAACTACGGTTCAGCGATGTCACCATTCTATACAGTGCTTGCATTATGGGTAGGCGCATTATTAATGGTTTCATTATTAACGGTAGAAGTACACGAAGAGGGCGCGAATTATAAGAGTCATGAAATTTACTTCGGACGTTTATTAACATTCTTAACGATAGGTCTTTCACAAGCGTTTATCGTATCGATGGGAGATATATTCTTACTCGGTACGTACGTAGTCGATAAGTTCTGGTTTGTGTTATTTAGTTTATTTATTGGTGGAGTCTTCGTTTGTATCGTATACTCACTCGTTTCTATTTTCGGAAACGTTGGGAAATCGATGGCAATCATTTTACTTGTACTGCAAGTAGCAGGATCGGGCGGAACATTCCCAATCCAAATGACACCAGCGTTCTTCCAAGCGATTTATCCGTTCTTACCATTCACATACGCAATTAGCGCAATTCGTGAAACAGTTGGCGGAATGCTTTGGGATATCGTAACGCAAGATTTACTTGTGTTAAGTGCTTTCGTAGTAGTTATGATCGTTGCTGCGTTATTACTGAAAACACCAATTAACAAATCAAGTGAAAAATTTGTTGAGAATGCAAAAGGAAGTAAAATCATTCACTAAAATAAAAGGTTCCTACCGATAGAGGTAGGAACCTTTTTGTTTAATCAAATTTTAATTTTTTTAATGCTTCTGCGAATGGGTTATTTAATGGTTCTTCTTCTTTTTTCTGTTGTTTCATATATTTTTGAACGTCGCGTTTATCGGCTTTGTTTCCAGATTCTTTTTTACGTCGCTCTTGGAATGTTGATAATTTCTCGCGATAGCCACATTTACATGCGAAAATTTGGCCTGCACCCTCACCACGTAATTCTAGTTTCTTTTTACATTGCGGACAGCGAGCGTTTGTTGTACGAGATACATTTTTACGATGACCACATTCACGATCTTGGCATACGAGCATTTTTCCCTTTTTGCCGTTTACTTCTAGCATTGGTTTACCGCAATCTGGACAAGACTTCGTTGAAATATTGTCATGTTTATATTTTTTATCACTCGATTTAATTTCAGAAACAATTTCTTTCGTATAGTTCTTCATTTCCGAAATGAATACTTCTTTCTTTAATTTTCCTTTTGCAATTGCCTCAAGTTTTTGTTCCCATTCACCAGTTAGTGTAGGTGATTTTAATTCTTCTGGTACTAAATCAAGTAATTGACGACCTTTTGATGTAATGTGAATATCTTTACCACGTTTTTCAATTAAGAAAGAATTGAAAAGTTTGTCGATAATATCTGCACGTGTCGCTACAGTACCTAATCCACCAGTTGATTTTAACATATCAGCAAGTTGTTTATTTTGCGTATCCATATATTTTGTAGGATTCTCCATTGCTGAAAGTAAAGTTGCTTCATTAAAGCGTGCAGGTGCTTTCGTTTGGCCTGATGTTTGCATAAGTAACTTTACAGTTAATGTATCGCCCTTTTCAATGTGAGGTAGAATCTGCTCTTTTACGTCATCAGTTACATCATCGTCTTCAAATCGATTTTCGTATACTTCCTTCCAACCAGCATGTAAAATCGTTTTTCCGCGTGCAATGAACGTTTCACTACCAACTTTGGTACGTAATGTTAGTTGCTCATATTCGAATGCTGGGAATAAAACAGCTAAGAAACGTTTTACAACTAAATCATAAATTTTGCGTTCTTTATCTGTGAATGCTGAGAAGTTAACGTATCCTTCTGTTGGAATAATCGCATGATGATCGCTTACTTTACTATCATCAACAAATGATTTGTTAGGTTTGATAGGCTTTTGTAATACTTTATGTGCGAAGGGACGGTATTCTCCAACACCACATGCTTTTAGACGTTCTGGAAGTGTTCCAACGATATCAGATGAAATGTAGCGTGAATCTGTACGAGGGTACGTTAGCACTTTATGCTGTTCATACAATTTTTGCATAATATTTAATGTTTCTTTAGCAGAGTAACCGAACTTTTTATTTGCATCACGTTGCAATTCAGTTAAATCGTAAAGACCAGGAGAGAATGACTTCTTCTGTTTCTTATCAATTTCCACAACAGTAGCATTTTGTTTATCTAAACTTTTTACAATACCATCGATTTTTTCTTTATTAAAACTACGGCTATTGCCATTTGCATCTTGCCAAGTAAGTTTGAGCTTCTCCATTGTTTGAGCTTCGATGCCGTAGTAAGTTTGTGCTTTGAAGTTCTTTATTTCATCCTCGTGACTAGCAATCATAGCAACAGTAGGGGTTTGCACACGGCCACAATTTAACTGGGCATTAAAGCGAGTCGTTAAAGCACGAGTTGCATTAAGACCGATATACCAGTCAGCTTCTGAACGCGCAACTGCTGAAGCGTATAAATTGTCATAGGCTTTACCTGGTTTTAAATTTGCAAAACCATCTTTAATTGCTTTATCGGTTACAGAAGAAATCCATAAACGTTTGATTGGTTTATTTATCTTAACTTTATCGATAATCCAGCGTGCGACTAATTCCCCTTCACGTCCAGCGTCTGTTGCTACAATAATTTCATTTACATCTTTTCTAAGTAGCTGACTTTTTACAGCATTAAATTGTTTACCAGTTTGTTTAATAACCGTTAATTTCAAACGCTCAGGTAGCATCGGTAAATCTTCTAAATTCCACTTTTTATATTTCACATCATAGCTTTCTGGATCAGCTAATGTAACAAGATGGCCTAAAGCCCAAGTTACAATATATTTACTACCCTCAAGATAGCCGTTTCCTTTTTTATCACACTTCAGTACACGAGCAATATCTCGTGCAACGGAAGGTTTTTCAGCGATTACAACGCTTTTTGACATATTAAAAACATCCTTTCAAATTTCCATAAGTTAAATATAGCATACATCTTCTTGAGATTCAGTTTCGCTCCATATTTGAGCTGTTTTTAATGGAGTGAAGAAAACCCCAACTGATTAAAGTTTCACTTTATCAGTTGCTTCTATATTAAATAGAAAAGTAAAGAACTTGTTATTTTACTAGAATAAGAGTAGACTTTGAAGTAGATGAATAATAAGCACATGGGAGTTTGTGGATGCAAACTGAGAGTATGACTAGTCCGTCATTGACCATTTGAACCTGTTGGATAATGCCAGCGTAGGGAGAGTGTAAAAGCACATGTTCAGGCACTTTGCGTACGCGCAAAGTGTCTTTTTGTGTATCTCCCATCATTATAGTTAGGAGATGAAAAGGATGAATATGAAAGAAATTAGTAAAGTAGTGGATTTGGTGAGAGAATCTAATCCGCTCATTCATAATATTACAAATGTTGTTGTAACAAATTTTACTGCTAACGGTTTGTTGGCACTTGGGGCATCGCCTGTAATGGCGTATGCAAAAGAAGAAGTAGCAGAAATGGCTAGCATTGCTGGAGCGTTAGTATTAAATATGGGGACACTTCGTCCTGAAGAAGTAGAAGCGATGTTACTCGCAGGTAAATCAGCAAATGCGAACAATGTGCCAGTACTATTTGATCCAGTTGGTGCAGGAGCAACTTCGTATCGAACAGAAGTTGCGAGACATATTCCGGCTGAAATCGATTTAGCAATTATCCGCGGAAATGCAGCTGAAATAGCAAATGTTATTAATGAGAAATGGGAAATTAAAGGGGTAGACGCTGGTACTGGACATGGCAATGTTGTAAGTATTGCAAGGCAGGCAGCAGACGAATTAAATACAGTTGCGGTTATTACTGGAAAAGAAGATGTTGTTACAGATGGAGAGAGAACTATTGTTATTCGAAACGGTCACCCTATTTTAACGAAAGTTACGGGAACAGGTTGTTTACTAACTTCGGTAATAGGAGCATTTGTAGCAGTAGAAAAAGATTATGTAAAAGCAGCAGTAGCTGCATTAACATTTTATGGAGTAGCAGCGGAACTAGCAGCGGCTAAAACGGTAGAAAAAGGACCTGGTAGTTTCCAAATTGAATTTTTAAATCAGTTAGCGAATACTACTTCTGATGATATTGAGAAGTATGGGAAGATTGAGGAGTTAAAGTAAGGGGGAGGAAACACACGATGCGCATTGAAACAAAGAAAATGTCTAAGTTATTACAGGTGTATTTTATTATGGGAAGTAATAATTGCGCGAAGGATCCTTTATCTGTATTGAAAGAAGCATTAGATGGTGGAGTGACACTTTTTCAATTTCGTGAAAAGGGAGAAGGGGCTTTAATTGGAGAAGAAAGAGTGCGTTTTGCAAAAGAATTGCAGGCGCTTTGTAAGGAATATAGTGTTCCTTTCATTGTAAATGATGATGTAGAATTAGCCATTGAATTAGATGCAGATGGTGTTCATGTAGGACAAGATGATGAAGGAATTACATCTGTTCGTGAAAAAATGGGAGATAAAATTATCGGCGTATCTGCTCATACAATTGAAGAAGCACGCTTTGCAATCGAAAACGGAGCAGATTATTTAGGTGTTGGACCTATTTTCCCAACGAGTACGAAAAAAGATACGAAAGCGGTTCAAGGAACGAAAGGATTAGCTTATTTTAGAGAACAAGGAATTACAGTGCCAATCGTTGGTATTGGTGGGATTACAATTGAAAATACAGTGGCAGTTATAGAAGCGGGTGCGGACGGTGTTTCAGTTATTTCAGCAATTAGCTTAGCTGAATCTGCGTATGAAAGTACGAGAAAATTAGCTGAAGAAGTAAAGAGAAGTTTGTAGGGAAGGACGTGTAGTATTTTAAGTGCTACATGGAGAAATAGACTGCCCCAAAATTTAAACAAATATTTGATTAAAAAAGCACAAACCTTTTTAAATAAAGGTTTGTGCTTTTTCTTTAAAACATAATTGAAATTAAGAGCATTCCAATTCCGATAGAAGTAAATGTTGCAATTAGGCCCGGAATCATAAAACTATGATTTAATACGTATTTACCGATACCTGTTGTACCAGTGCGGTCGAAGTTAATGGCAGCAACGATTGTTCCATAGTTTGGAATGAAGAAGTATCCGTTCACTGCAGGGAACATAGCAATCAGTAATGCTGGCGGAATACCAAGAGATAGTCCAAGTGGCATTAAGGCACGAACTGTTGCTGCTTGGCTGTACAGTAAAATAGATAGAATGAATAATGCGATAGCAAATAGCCATGGTGCACTTGTTACTAAATGCTGAATGGATCCTTGAATCATATTTAAGTTTCCGTTAAAGAAAGTATCTCCCATCCAAGCGATACCGAAAATAGCAACAACTGCTGTTGCTCCTGCTTTAAAGACGTTACCAGATACAATGCTTTCTACATTTGGTTTACAGAAAATAATAATAAGGGCCGCGATAGTTAACATAACCATCTCAATTGTGTTCGGCATGGAAAGACGAGCTAACTTCCCATCAACTATCCATCCTGGACGAAGTGCTTCAAATGAACCAAGAAGTACAACAAGGAAGGTTCCTACAAGGAAAAGGATAACTGATAATTTGGCGCCCTTTACACCTACAAATTCTTTTTTCTCTTCAAGTTTAGGAATCATTCCTTCGTTTAATCGTTTTAAGTATTCAGGGTCTTCATTTAATTCTTTTCCCATCTTACTAGCAACAAATGCTGCTAACATACAAGCAATGAAAGTAGAAGGAATACTCACTTTTAAAATATCTAATAAAGTGATTTTATAGTCAGCTAACATTGCTAAAAGAGCAACTGTGGCAGCTGAAATTGGACTAGCTGTAATTGCTTGTTGAGAAGCGATTACGGCAATCGACATTGGGCGTTCCGGTCTAATCCCTGATTCACGAGAGACTTCTGCAATAACAGGAAGTACAGAATAGGCAACGTGACCAGTACCTGCACATAGTGTGAATAAATAAGTAACAATTGGAGCAAAAAAAGTAATACGCTTTGGATTTTTTCGTAATGCTTTTTCAGCTAGATGAACAAGATAGTCCATTCCTCCAGCAGCTTGCAAAGCACCAGCAGCTGTAATTACTGCCAAAATCATAAGCATTACATCGATAGGAGGCGCGGTAGGTTGTAAGTGGAAGACAAAAACGAGTATTGCCATACCAACTCCACCCATTACTCCTAAACCAACTCCGCCTAGGCGTGCACCAATAAAAATACAGAGTAACAAGGTAAGAAATTGTAGCCAAAACATGATAAACTACCTCCGAAATTCATTAGTTAAGATATATTCGAATAGTTTAATTTGAATGAAAATTAAATAAATACCCGAAGAAATCCTTGTTATTAATACATTTTTTATTATATAACACAAAAAAAGTAACATTCACGTACTTTTTGAAATTATTTTGAAAAAACAATGCGTTAAAAATTTGTATTTATATCTCTAAATAAGTAGACATTTTGATTTATATGTTGTAATCTTTGAAAGAGAATAAATTAATTCTCATAGAACTCCCATATCGTTCAACTCGTTCAGCGAGAAAGGCAAACTGATGGAAACATGAGGACGCAAAACTACAGGAGCTAAGGTCGAAAGGCTATGCTAGCCAGTTACCGGACGGATAGGGTTGGTCTTTGCCAATGCTTTTACATTGGCTTTTTTTTATTCTCGAACATATTGAGAAACATTTTTAAACAAAATATTCATATATTTTGTTTTTTTGTTTATGTTAGTTAAGGAAGGTGGATATTAATGAAAAAATATTGGCATAAGTTATCGTTCCTTCAAAAGAACGTCTTATTAACCGTACTAGTTATTTTGACGCTTGTTGGAAGTATGGGTGCGTTAAGTTTCAACATGTTTCAAAATAGTATGATGTCTTTATTTGAAAGGCAGTCTATTGAAACAGGAGAAATAGTATTAAAAAAATTGGATTTAGAGTTAGTTAGAGACATGGCGAAAGATCCTACAGCCGAAAAAGTGAAAAAAGAAAAGTTAACAGAGAAATTAGATGAAGTTTCAAAAGAATTGAAAAGTGTTGGACAAACGTATGTTACAGGAGCAAAGCCGAATGAAAAGCGAGAATTAAAACTCGTTGGTTTGACTACAGAGTTAACAAATGCATTCCCTATAAAGACGGGAGATTATTATGAACAACCCGCTCATTGGATGAAGGCATACGATAAAGTGATTGATACGAAAAAGGCACAAATGACAGAAGTATATGAAGATGAAATAGGTTCGTGGGTGACAATATTAGAACCAATTACGGATGGAGAAAACAATATTGTTGCAATTATTGCGGCTGACCTAGATGCTTCCATTGTTCCTATTACAAAAGAGAAGTTTATGATACAGGGCTTACTCTTTATCATTATTTCATTAGCAATTGCGACTATTACTCAATTCTTTATCGTGCGTCACTCGCTAGCTCCATTAAAAGATTTACGAGAAGGGTTACGTAAAATTGGTGAAGGAGACTTAAGTATTAAATTAAAAGAAAGACCAGATGATATTGGAATTATTAATGTTTATTTCAATAACACGATTGAAAAATTTAAAGGGATTATAGATAAAGTAAGGCAAACTGCTGAGCAAGTTTCTTCTTCTTCGCAAGAGTTGTCAGCGAGTACAGAGGAAAATAGCATGGCAGTTCAAGAGATTGCAAGTTCTATTGAAGGTTTAAGAGTAGGGGCACAGTCTCAAAAAACGTCAGTACAACAATGTTTAGGAATTGTACATGGAATGGAAGATAAGGTAGAAGAGATAACTGGGGCTGCAAAACAAGTTGCAGTTGCTTCTGAAGGTATGGAGCAACATTCAATTGAAGGTAATGAAGTGATTGGACAAATTATTAATCAAATGAGTTTAATCCAAAATGCAGTACAAGATTTATCTTCCATCATTTATTCGTTAGAAACAAGGTCAAAAGAAATTAGTGATATCGTAACTGTAATTACAGGTATTTCAAATCAAACAAATCTATTAGCTTTAAATGCTTCTATTGAGGCTTCACGTGCTGGAGCAGCTGGAAGAGGGTTTGCGGTTGTTGCTGATGAAGTACGAAAATTAGCAGAACAAACTGAAGCGTCTGCAAAAGATATAGCGAAATTAATTGGTGAAACACAAGCTGAGACAGAAGATGCTGTAGTTTCCATGCAAAAAGGTTCAAAAGAAGTAGAAACTGGAATTTCACTTGTTCAAAGTAGTGGAGATTTCTTTGAAAAAATTTCAAAATCAGCGCAATCTGTTACAGATCAAGTAAAAGCTGTTTCTGGTAATTCGAGTGACATTTTACAAAATAGCCAAAATATTGTTCAAGTTGTAAATGAATTATCGCATATTGCAAATACTTATGCCAACAGCAGTAGTAATGTTGAAGAAAGCATGAAAGAGCAAGAAATATCAGTACAAGATATTGCAGAATTAGCGACTTCTTTAAGTTGGCTTTCTCAGGAATTACAAGAGCTAATTGGTGAGTTTAAAAGTGAATAAGAAGAAAGATCAATTCTAATCAAAGGGGGATCCCCCTTTGATTATGAATTGAACGAATCTGCCCGTTAATAAGGGATGAAAAAGGTGTGAATTTTCACACCTTTATTATATTTGAGAGAGGAATTTACATAAATATGAAATTAGCGATTTCTTATAATGAGATGGTAAAAGAATTTTTAGGAAAAGTAGAAGGAAATATTACAATACCTAAAGATGTGCAAGGAAAAGAAATTAGAATGAAAAGAAAAACGGAACTGTTTCTAAATTTGACTCATATTGTAGATTTAATAGGAGCGACTGCAACGTGGTTATATCATATTTCTAAAGAAAAACATATTGTCGTGTTTTATCATGTAAGAGGAAGTTTATTTCCGATTACTATTGAAGTTTCTAATTTTCTTTCCTATGAAAGTTTGAATCTACAGATTGAAGAGCAACTGGAACAAATTAAAGAAATAAATGCGGAAGAAATAGAAGAGTTTCAAAATGGTAAGAAATTATATGAAATGTCACCTATTATTATTGGTGAAACATATTATGAGCTACAAGATGCGAATACATTACAATTTGTATTTAGTAAAAATATGCAAAGTGTAGAAATAATATTTAATAGTGTTAATTGGAAAGAGACAACGATTACTCGTTATGCACAACAAATACAAGGTGTTTTAATTGATAAATCACAAAATAATAATAAACGCATAAAACATTTTAATATTATTACAGAGGCCGAGATGGCACTTTATAGTCAAGTGAATGATACGACAGCGGTATATCCTGAGAAAAGTATCGTCGATATGTTCTATAATACTGTTACTCAATTTCCAAATCGTATAGCTTTATCTTCAAGGGAAGGTACTTTAACTTATGAGGAGTTAAATAAAAAAAGTAATCAAATAGCTCATATGTTAATTAAAAACGGCGTGCGATTAGGAGACTATGTTGGAATATTTATGAAACGTAGCATAGACACAGTAGTAAGTATGGTAGCTATATTAAAAGCTGGTGCAGCGTATGTTCCAATTGATCCAGATTATCCCGAAAGTAGAATACAGTACATTATTCAAGATAGCCAAGCGAAAGTTATATTGATGAAAGAGACGCCTATAACATGTGATGGAGTTCAAACTGTTTCAATTTATGATAGTGAAACTTGTGAAGATATAGATGTAAAGTTGTCTATTCATTGTGATGATGTAGCTTATATGATTTATACATCTGGTTCAACAGGGAATCCAAAGGGAACGATGTTAGCACATAGAGGCGTTGTTAATCTGTATACTTGGATGAAAAAGCAATATGAATTGACAGAAGAGGATGTATTTGCCCAATTTCCTTCCTTTAGTTTCGATGCCTCTGTATGGGAGTCATTTGCTTCTTTATTCTGTGGAGGAAACTTGTATGTATTATTAGAGGAAGAGCGATTGTCTGTAGAAGCATTTGCACATGCAATCTATAAAGTGAAAGCAACTTCGATCTTGGCATTAGCAACAATTTTTGTTCGACAAGTAGCAACGTATTTAGCAGAAGAAGATATATATAAGCTAGCTTCCCTAAAAAGAATTGCGATTGGCGGTGAAATGTTGCCTGTAGAGGTTATTAAATTGTGGAGAGAAAGAATAGGTACAAATGTTGAAATTCATAATGTATACGGACCGACAGAATGTACTGTAGTGACGACAACCTATAAAATACCTAGTCAGTTAAATGAGGATGTTGCGAGTATTCCCATTGGTAAACCATGTGCTAATTATCAAGTTATGATTTTGGATGAGAATATGAATCTTTGTCCAATTGGTGTACCTGGTGAATTATATATAGATTCAGTAGGATTAGCAAAAGGGTATTTTAATAAACCTAATAAAACAATTGAAGCTTTTATTCCGAACCCTTTTAATCCTATAGTTAATATATATAAAACAGGTGATATCGTTAAGTTGCTAGAGGATGGAAATATAGAGTTTTTACATCGGAAAGATGATCAAGTAAAAATTAGAGGACATCGTATTGAACTAGGAGAAATCCAAAGTAAAATTTCTCAAAATCATAATATAAAAGAAAATGCTGTTTTTGCTAAGAAGAGTAAGGAAGGTAGCCAATATTTAATCGCGTTCTATACAACTTTAAATAAAAAAGAAATACCAGAATTAGTTTATCAGTTACAAGAGCAGTTACCAGATTATATGGTGCCATCTAAACTAATTTATATTAATGAATTACCACTTACACCTAATAAAAAGATTGATGTTAAAAAGTTAGCCCAGTTAGAAGAAAAGTATGAACCGCTTCGTCTACAAGAATATGTTGCACCTTCTAATAAAGCAGAGAAGCAAATAGCGAATGCTTGGGCGGAAGTATTAGGAATTTCAAAAATTGGAGTGCATGATGATTTCTTTACAATTGGTGGACACTCATTGAAAGTATTACGAGTATTAACATTGTTAAAAGAAGACTTCTCGCATTTAACAATTCAAGATTTCTTTAAAGAAAGAACGATATATGGATTAGCTCGAATTGAGCGAGAAGTAAAAGTAGAGAAAGAAGAAGTATTTCGGGAATATAAAGTAATTCACGAACCAGATACTATTACGTATGCAAACGTTTTTGAAGAAAAACAGATTTCAAATGTCTTTTTAACAGGAGCTACTGGTTATTTAGGATCACACATATTATATGAATTGCTAAGAGATACATCTGCTACTATTTATTGTTTAGTAAGACCAACCAAAGATGTGCAGCAAAGAATTATAGATACATTAACAGGCTATTTTAATGATATATGTGAAGAATGGTTACAGCGTATACAGGCCGTAGCTGGCGATCTAGGAGAAGAGTATCTTGGGATGAGCGAAGAAGAATTTATGTTCATCAGTTCTAAGATGGATACGATAATTCATTGCGGTGCAGATGTAAGACATTTTGGAGATGTAAAACAATTTGAAAATATAAATGTACAAGGGACTAGCCGTATGCTAGCATTAGCGGAAAAAGGCGCTACATTCCATTTTATTTCTACAATTGGTATCCCGTTAGAATTAGCGGTAGATCAATGGGATACATACATGAAAACTGGTGATTTTAATTACAGTGTAGACTTAGAGAATGTATATTCAAATAGTAAACTACAAGCGGAAAACATTGTTCGTGAAGCAATGAAAAATGGTTTGCGTGGAAATATTTATCGTGCAGGTAATTTAGCATGTCATTCAGAAACAGGTTCGTTCCAACAAAATATTGAAGGAAACGCATTTTATCGTCTTATTAAAACAATGCTATTAATTGGGAAAGCACCAAATGTGAAGTGGAAAGTTGATTTCACACCAATTGATTTTGCTAGTAAATCAATTGTATCGTATTTACAAGATGCGCAAATTGTAGGAGAGACGTTACATATTTGTCATCCACATCAAATTGAGTTTGAACAATTTATACAGCTAATTGGAGAGTGTGGATACAATCTTGAAATGGTTCCACTTTCAGAATATGAAAATGCCGGACTGGAATTAGCAAAGGGAAATGAAGTAATAGCAGAGTTAATTGCTTCTCAAGTTGCAGGAGATGGAGCACAGCAATCTGAAATTGTAATGGGTACGCGTAGAACGAATGAATGGATTAAGAAAAAAGAATTGAAAGTACCAGCAATTAATAAAGAATTTATACAGCAGTTATTAGCTTATGGTGAAAAAGTTGGATATTTTCCAAAAATAATGAAATGATTATGCATGCTTTTGTTTGTTCAATAAAATAAATCATGCTACAATGAAAACGAATTAAGGACCGGGGAGCCAATTGGCTGAGAGGATGTAAGTAAACATCGACCCTCAACCTGATCTGGATAATGCCAGCGTAGGGAGTTACTTAAAGTGATGTAGCATATGTTATTCTATAATAACTTGCATACAAGGCTTTCCTACGCAGTAGGAAAGCCTTTTCTTATTTTTGAAATTTAATTTTATAAGGGGGATTTTATTATGTCACAACAAGTTACAATGTCATTTTCAGTAGTACCACAAGCGAAAACGAAAGATGTATATTCTGTTGTCGATAAAGCAATTGAAGTTGTGCAACAATCGGGAGTTCGTTATGAAGTAGGGGCAATGGAAACAACTTTGGAAGGAGAATTAGATGTACTTCTTGATGTCGTTAAACGTGCACAACAAGCTTGCGTCGATGCTGGAGCAGAAGAAGTGATTACTTCTATTAAAATCCATTATCGTCCAAGCACTGGTGTAACGATAGATGAAAAGGTTTGGAAGTACCGTGATGAATATGCAAAACCAGAAGCAATCTAAACTTATTACAACTATTTGGCTTATCCTTCTCATTGCGATATGGGAAGGATCTGTTTCATTATTTAAAATCGAACCGTGGATTTTACCAAAGCCTTCTGCCATTGTTCAAGAATTAATTGGGATGAAAGATTTACTATTACCAAATACGATGCAAACACTGCAGGAAGTTATAATTGGACTATTCTTTGCAATTTTATTGGGGACGAGCATCGCAATTATTATGGACGTTATACCGTTATTTCGTATTTTAATAAATCCATTGCTCGTTATTTCGCAAACAATTCCAATTGTTGTACTTGCACCGCTATTTATTATTTGGTTTGGATATGGGATGTTGCCGAAAGTAATGGTCGTAATACTCGTTTGTTTCTTCCCAATTGCGCTTAGTATTTTAGAAGGTTTTCAAACAGTAGATAAAAATATGCTGAAACTGTTACAAACAATGAAGGCGACGAAATGGCAAGTTTACCAGAAAGTAAAATTTCCAGCAGTGCTCCCATACTTTTTCTCAGGTTTAAAAATTGCAGTTACATATAGCGTAATGGGGGCAATTATCGGAGAATGGCTCGGTGCAAGTGAAGGATTAGGCGTTATGCTTACGAGGGCTACAAAATCCTTTTTGACTGCCCGAGTATTTGGTGTTGCAGCAATCATCGTTATGGTGACATTGTGCCTGTATTTTATCGTAGAGTTTATGGCAAGAATAACAGCACCATGGATATATAGAAAGGACGGCAGAAAATGAAAAAAGGTTTGAAAGTTATGTTAGCTGCCTTAGTAGCGGTAGGCGTGGCTGGATGTAATCCGGCGAAGAAAGAAGAAAGTAAAAGTAAAGATCAAAAAGTAAAAGTAGTATTAGATTGGTTTCCAAATACGAATCATACTGGCTTATATGTAGCACAAACGAAAGATTATTACAAAAAGCAAGGATTAGATGTAGAAATTATTCAACCGGGTGACAATGTAACAGCAGAGCAAATGATAGCATCAGGAAAAGCTGACTTCGCAATAAGCGCACAAGAAAATGTAACGTTGGCTCGTGTGGAAGGGATTCCTGTTGTATCTGTCGGAGCGATTATTCAGCATAACACTTCAGCATTTGCATCACTTAAGAAAGATAATATGACGTCACCGAAAGATTTTGAAGGTAAACGTTACGGCGGCTGGGGAGGACCAGCAGAAGAAGCGACATTAAAGACGATTATGGATAAGCATCAAGCTGATTTTAATAAAGTTGAAAAAATCATCTTAGGACAAACCGATTTCTTTAAATCAATCGGCCGTGATGCAGACTTTGAATGGATTTATTACGGATGGGATGGAATTGAAGCGAAGCGCCAAGGAAAAGAGTTAAATACGATTATGGTAAAAGACTTAGACCCAGCGCTTGATTTCTATAGTCCTGTTATTATTACGAGTGAAAAACATACGAAGCAAGATAAAGACTTTGTGAAAAAGTTTATGAGTGCAACAACAGAAGGTTATAATTTTGCAATTAAGGAACCGAAAGAAGCTGCTGATATTTTAATTAAAGCTGTTCCAGATGTAAATAAAGATTTAGTTCAAGAAAGCCAAAAATGGTTAAGTACGAAGTATCAAGATGATGCTAAAGCATGGGGAGTACAGAAGGAAGAAATTTGGACGAATTACATGAATTTCTTATATGACAACAAAGTTATTAAAAAGAAAATCGATGTAAAAGATGCTTTTACAAATGAATTCCTTCCAAGTGAAAAATGAGCGGATTACAAATAAAAAATATAGTGAAATCTTTCGATGGAAAGAATGTACTAGAGAAGATTAGTGCCTCTATACAAGAGGGAGAGTTTGTCTCCTTTGTAGGCCCGAGTGGTTGCGGGAAAAGCACATTATTAAACATGATTGCAAATGTTGAAAAACCAACAAGCGGGAACGTAACGTATAACGATAAGCAAGTACAAGAGCAAGATGTTGTTAGTTATATGCCACAACAAGATTTATTACTACCGTGGCGATCAGCTTTGCAAAATATCGTTCTTCCGTTAGAAATTGAAGGAAAGCCGAAAAAACAAAGACTGACAGAAGGAATGGAAGCATTAAAGCAGTTCGAACTAGATGAATATGCAGACCATTATCCAGATGAATTGTCTGGTGGTATGCGTCAAAGAATTAGTTTTCTGCGCACCTATTTATGTGAAAAGCCAATTATGCTGCTTGATGAGCCTTTTGGAAAGTTAGATGCATTTACAAAAATGGAAGTACATAGCTGGCTTTTAAACTCTTGGCATCAAGAGAAGCAAACAATCGTTATGGTGACACATGACTTAGATGAGGCAATCTTGCTGTCTGACCGTGTATTTATTTTATCTCAAAGACCAGCGTCAATAGTTGGCGAGGTACAAGTGAAATTACCTAGGCCGAGAACGATGGATATGTTAACATCACTCGAATTAAAAAAGGATAAAGAAGAGATTTTAAGTGTGTTAGCTCCTTATATGAAAAAATAGAAAAAGCTGATGTTTTAATTTTAGACGAACCGACTAATCATTTGGATGTAGAAACTAAGATGGCTTTACAGGAAGCGTTACAACAATACAAAGGAACGGTTTTAATTGTCTCACATGAACCTTCTTTCTATGAATCGTGGATAACAAAAGTATGGAATATAGAAGATTGGAATGCTGAACAATATGAATAAAGAAAAGGCATTAGCTTTTATGGGCTAATGCCTTTTCTTTGTGATTAACATGATTTTCGAGAACTCTTACATGAGAATTGTATGAAGAAGCACTCTTATGGTGCGCTTATAAGCGTGCTTTTTCTTTTGTTATATTTATAATAATACGAAAGCCTTTCCCTAACAGATGACTATCTTTCTTTATATATATAGATAGTTCAAAATGGAATAAAAATAATTCCTATATGTAAAGGATAATATGGATATTATAGGAAGACAATAGAAATTAAAGGGAATTCATTTAAAATTCAAATGAACTTCATATAAACTTCATATAGAAACTAAATATAATTATAATAGTTTATTTTATTTTTTGATTTTTTCATAAAATTAAAAGTTTGAATTTAGGATGTATTGCTCAAACCTAAATTCAAACTTTAGTGAAAGAATTAATGGATATTACGTCTAGTTTTCGCTAATTACGGCATTTAAAAGTTCGGCAGGATTACCCGTTCCTGCACCGCCAATTGTAATAGATCCACTAGGAGGAATTTCGCCATTCCATCCTGCGTTCGTAATTACATAATGGTTATTTGTTTTACTACTAATTTTAGAATCCCAAACTTGTGTTAAATTGCCGCTATAATCAAATTCTAATTTCCAATTTTTAATAGGAGTCGTTCCATTATTTTTGATTATAATCGAGAAGTTATAACCGCTGCCCCAATTCGAAGTGACTGAAAATGTAGCAGTGCCATTTCCATCAGGAGGTGTCGTATTAGCTTCATCCGTTTTGACAGTAAGAGCGGTAGGTTGTGATTTATTTCCAGCAGCATCTTTGGCAATTACTGAAAATGTGTATTCTGTATTAGGTTTTAAGTTTTTAATTGTAATGCTATTTGTTGTTGTACTCCATTTCTCTTCTCCAGCAGTAATTTCATATTCCGTAACTCCTACGTTATCAGTAGATGCAGTCCAGTTTAATTGAACTGAATTTGAATTTTTATTCGTAACTACAATGTTTTTAACATTCGTTGGTGGCTCAGTATCTTTTTGACTAATAGGTCCACCAAGTAATTCTTTTACTAGCGTATCAAGTAATTTTGGACCACTGCAACTATATTTTGGACTTGTACGGCAATCTCCGCTTAGTTCCCAAAACATTGCTCCACTTAAACCTTTCGTCTTTATATAGTCTGTTTTGTATTTCATAGATTCATTGTCATCGTAGCTAATAAATGTGCCTGTAGTTGCATTATATAAATAAGGTACTTTAGCTGTGTCATTCCAGTAGCGTACAAAACCATTTTTATTAACGTAATTGGCTGCTAAATCACCGTAATCATACACACCCGTGTCACCGGTAGAATAATCATCCCAAGTACCTTTAGAAGCAAGTTTCCCATCACTACCTGGTTTGCAAGGTTGATATTGTCCGTTATTTTCCTTGCCACAACTTTTCCAGCCACGTCCGTAAAAGGGTACGCCTAATACTAGTTTATCGACTGGAACACCTTCATTTGTATAAACATTTATAGCACCATCTACGTAAAAATTCGTATTTGCTGCTGGGTCATTTGGATCCTTATATAGAGCTGCATTATGATTAGAAGTAGCTTCCCATCCGCCGTGGAAATCATATGTCATAATATTAATCCAATCGAGTATTTGAGAAATTTTCTTTAGCTCTGTATGATCAGCGTAGCGTTGGCTTGCGCCTGAAGCGATTGTTAGTAAATATTGTTTGCCATCTTCAGCACCTGCTTTATTCAAAGCATTTCGGACGTCTTGAAGAAGGAGAGTGAAATTTTGTTTATCTTCAGGACGATAACTACCACCAGGAATCGTTTCAACGCCCGGATATTCCCAGTCTAAATCTACGCCATCAAACCCATATGCGCGAAGAAAAGCTACTGTAGAGTCAGCAAATACTTTTCTTGTTTTTTCATCAGCGGCCATATCAGAAAAGCGGTTAGACCAAGTCCAGCCACCAACGGAAATAATTGTTTTTAAGTGAGGATATTTAGCTTTTAATCGTTTTAGTTCACCGAAATTTCCGCAACGGGCATATTTATCGCAATCTTCCCAAGTTGTCCCTGAGCCAGGATACGATTTGGTAACATCAGCCCATGGTTCCCCGAGTACGAGAGTACCATTAGGAACCTCTTTATTTTGCAATGGTACACCAGATTCTTTACAGTTCCACGTTTGTTTATTTGGATTATCAGGATGAGTAGAAGGGTTTCCATGTTTTCCATTCCAACAAATATCCGCGAAAGCATAGTTAAGGTGAGTAAGTTTTGATGCATCAATGTCAGCAACTTGATAATTACGTCCGTAAACCCCCCACGAAGGAAAGTACCCAACAATTTTTTGACTTTGCTTTGGTGAATCTGCTAATGCGAGATTTGGAGTAATAAAATTTGTGAGAAAAAGAGGTAAGAAAAGTAGTATGGATAGTAATAGCAGTGTGAATTTTTGAGACCTCATAGCCATTTCTCCTTTCAAAATAAAAGATATATTTAAAGGCATACGCCAATAAATCAAAATGAATCTAGACGTGTGAAACGTCTAGATAAAATGATCAGACATCACGAAGTCTATACAAGGGAGCTGGGGGTGATTAAATCGTAACAAATGTAAGATTTAGTGTAAACGCTTTATTAAGTTGAAAAAGACTTTCTCAATACAAAAAGGCTTGAATACAAACTATATATGAAAACGAAAAATCGGTATGGGAGGAAAAAGCTCATTATAAATAAATTTGAGAAAAAATTGTATAGAGCCAATTATTAAAGACGTAGAAAGATAAGGAAATATCATGTAAAATAATAGTAAAAATATGTAAAGGAGGGAATAGTGTGGATGTGTTTTTGAACATTGCTGAAGAAAAAATTCGACAAGCAATACGGAATGGTGATCTTGATTATCTTCCGGGAAAAGGAAAACCACTACAATTAGAAGATCTTTCAATGGTACCTCCAGAACTTAGAATGAGTTATAAAATTTTAAAAAATGCGGGAATGATTCCACCAGAAATGGAACTACAAAAAGATATATTAAAAATAGAGGATCTAATTGCTTGCTGTTATGATGAAGAAGAGAGAAAGAAATTACGAGAAGAGTTAACAGCAAAAACTCTGCGTTTTCAGCAGGCAATGGAAAAGAGAAAGATTAAAGATAGTTCAGCTTTTCGTATGTATTAAGACAAAGTATTTCGTAAATTACGCTGAGAGGGATAAGATGAATACATTTAAAACGATAGAAGAATTAGCGACCTATATCAAAGAACAACAATTGGTACTTCTGTTTATTAAAACGGAAAATTGTGGTGTTTGTGATGTTATGCTAAGAAAAGTAAATTGCGTATTAGAGAATTATGATTACGTAGAGAAAATAGAGATATTACTACAAGATATGCAAGAGATTGCGGGGCGATATGGAGTATTTACAGGGCCAACAATTTTATTATTTCATAATGGAAAAGAAATTCTTCGTGAATCACGCTTCATTTCACTTGAAAATCTAGAAAGAACCATTCAATTATTCGAGGAATAAGGGAGGCTTTTATATGGAATTTATTATTGTCATACTATTATTTGTTGTAGTTGGAATAATCGTAACAGCAGTTCGATCGAACAAAAAGAAGGTAAATCTTACAAAACAAAATAACATTCATAATTCATCTAACAGCTCATCACCATTATTTTTCTTTGCTGGATCTGATAATGATAGCTCGCATGATGGCGGCTCACATGATTGTGGAGGGTCTTTTGGGGGAGATAGCGGAGGAAGCTGCGGTGGCGGTGGTGATTGATGAAAATGCGCCTTATATAGGCGTATTTCTTTTTAAACAAACGTTTGATTAGTCGGCTTACATATGCATAAACACAGTTAAACAAACGTTTGATTAATATTTTTAACATACTAAGGGGAATGGAAATGAAAAGGGAACCGAAAGTGAAAAATAAGGGGAAAGTAGTGTTATTTTTATTAGCTGCGGGAGGCGTATTTCTTGTTAAATTAGCATTTAAATTTGGAACCATACATATGATTCGAACTTGGTTTGAAAGTACGTTTTCTTAAATAAGGAATATAGCCTCTTGCGATAGAGGTTTTTGATTTGTTATTATTAGACTGAACGGTCGGTTTAAAGAGGTGTGAATATGAGAAGAAGCGCAGAAGAGATAAAGAAAGAAATTGCATATAAAGCAGAAAGTCTATTTTCACAGAAGGGCTACGCAGCTACATCTATGGAAGAGATTTGTGAAATTACAGAGCGAAGTAAAGGAAGTATTTATTATCACTTTAAAAGTAAAGAAGAATTATTTTTATTTGTAGTGAAACAGCATACGTATGATTGGATTGAAAAATGGAATGAAAAAGAGAAGTTGTATAGCACTAGTACTGAAAAACTATATGGTCTCGCGGAATATCATGTAGAGGACATACAGCAACCAATTTCAAATGCAATAGAGGAATTCTCTATGAGCCAAGTTGTAAGTAAAGAGATTCTGGATGAACTGTTAGCTTTAACTAGAGAATCATATGTTATGTTTGAGAAATTAATTGAAGTAGGTATACAGTCTGGAGAGTTCCGTGAAGATAATACTCGTGATCTTATGTATATTGTGAACGGATTATTATCAGGACTTGGAGTGCTTTACTACGAATTAGATTATAAAGAGCTGAAACGTATTTATAAAAAGGCAATAGATGTATTGTTAAAAGGAATGGCAGCTGAATAATAGGTCAGTTGCTTTTCTTACAAAATAAATTAGACCGAACGGTCGGTTTGTGAAAGGGGAATGAAAATGAACGCTTTATTTAAAAACCGAGCATTTATGCTCGTTATGGCGTCTGATATTTTACAACAATTTGCAATTTGGATCAGAAATATGGCTCTTTTGTATTTTATAATGGAGCGAACGAATAATGATCCAGTTTCTGTTTCGTTGTTATCAGTTATGGAATATGCACCTATTTTTATTTTCTCGTTTATCGGTGGTGCGCTAGCTGATCGCTGGAATCCGAAAAGAACAATGGTCGCTGGAGATGTATTAAGTGTACTGTCTATTATAGGAATTGTCTTGTTGTTAAAAATGGATTATTGGCAGGCTATATTTTTTGCAACACTCATTTCCGCGATTGTAGGTCAGTTTTCTCAGCCCTCATCTTCGCGTATATTTAAGCGCTATGTAAAAGAAGAAGAGGTAGCAAATGCGATTGCATTTAACCAAACATTACAGTCATTATTTCTGATTTTTGGACCAGTGGTAGGATCGCTTGTGTATACACAACTTGGTTTATTTACGTCACTATATAGCTTAATCATTTTATTTTTGTTATCTGCTATCGCCCTTTCATTCTTACCAAAATGGGTTGAAAAAGAGCAAGTGGCGAGAGATTCATTAAAAAATGATATAAAAGAAGGTTGGAAGTATGTTCTTCATACGAAAAATTTACGTATGATTACGATCACTTTCACCATTATAGGCTTAGCTGTTGGATTAACAACTCCATTAGAGGTATTTCTTGTAATAGAGCGCCTTGGAATGGAAAAGGAAGCAGTTCAATATTTAGCTGCAGCTGATGGAATAGGTATGTTAATTGGTGGTATTGTTGCTGCAATTTTCGCTTCAAAAGTGAATCCGAAAAAGATGTTTGTATTCGGTATGGGCATATTAGCAATGTCATTTTTAGTAGAAGGGCTATCTACATCATTTTGGATTACTAGTTTCATGAGGTTTGGAACAGGTATTTGTTTAGCTTGTGTTAATATTGTTGTCGGTACGCTTATGATTCAACTTGTACCAGAAAATATGGTTGGAAGAGTAAATGGGACGATTTTACCACTGTTTATGGGGGCAATGCTAATTGGAACTTCACTAGCTGGAGGATTAAAGGAACTAACTTCACTAGTTACTGTGTTTTGTATAGCAATGGCACTTATTTTATTAGCGATAGGGCCAGTTCTACGTATGCAAATAAAAAAAGAAGATGTTGCTAATAAAGAGGCACTAACAAATTCGTTAGCTTCGAAATAACTATTGTAAGGGAGCAATATTGCTCCCTTTTTCTTTGAGGAACTTTTGACAACTATATGAGCCAATTATATACTGATGTTGTAAAAACGATTTTACAGGTTAGGAGCAATGGTGTGAAAAATCAAATCTATGAATTACGCACTGAAAATAATATTTCACAAGGCGCATTAGCTGATAAATGTAAGGTTTCTAGACAAACGATAAATGCAATTGAGAATAATAAATATGATCCAAGTTTAGCGTTAGCATTCCGTTTAGCTGAAGTATTAGGAACAACTGTTGATAAATTATTTTTGTACAAGCAGTAGAGTCGTTCATTATAAGGCGCACCTTTAAAAATAAAAAAGATTCTCTTCTTATGAGAAGAGGATCTTTTCTTATAGCGTTTTAGTCTTTTGACTAGGTGGTGTAACGGATGTGTTATTTTCTGGAACTCTAGTTAGTAAGAATCCTCCTATAATAAACAGAACAATAATACTAAGAACACCAGCGTTTGTTTTTCCTGTTAATTGCGTTGTAACACCGACTAATACCGGACCCATAATTGCGGCAAACTTCCCAAATATATTATAAAATCCGAAGAATTCATTAGCAGATTCTTTTGGTACTAGTTTTGCAAAGTATGAACGACTTAGTGCTTGAATACCACCTTGAGATGTAGCAACTAACATTGCTAAAATCCAAAAATCAAGTGTCGTTTTTAAGAAATAAGCATATATGCAAATGATGATATAAATAATGATACCGACATATAGCATTTTTTTACCTGTGAATGTTGCTGATAATTTTCCGTATAATAAAGCAAATGGACAAGCGACAATTTGTGTTACAAATAATATGATTAATAGATTAGTTGCACTAATACCGAGATCGGTTCCGTAAGCGGTAGACATAGTAATAATTGTATCGACTCCGTCAATATAGAAAAAGTAAGCGATTAGAAACATAAATACAGTTTTATATTCTTTAATATTTTTAAAAGTAGCAGCAAGGCGTTTGAAGCTCATTGTAATTGGTCTAGGGTGACGTTCAATATAGTGCGTTTGCTCTACGTTTTTTAGCATTGGAATTGTAAATAACCCCCACCAAAGAGCTGTTATCGCAAATGAAATTTGACTAGCAATACCAACAGATAAAGGGATAGTTCCTTTTTGAGAAAGAATAATAAGAGCGATACAACCGATAAAAGGAATTGTACTCCCGATATAACCTAATGCAAATCCTCTTGTAGAAATTCGGTCCATTCTATCTTCAGAAGTGACATCTACTAAAAATGCATCATAAAAAATGTTTGCTCCAGCAAAACCGACTAAGGCGAGCATATAGCATCCTAATAATAAGTACCACTGAGATGTTGGAACGACTGCTAACATACTTGTAAATACGATACCGAGTCCAAAGAAGAATGTGAAAAATCGTTTTTTAAATCCTTTATAATCAGCAACTGTGCCGAGAATAGGAGCAAGTATAGAAATTAAAAGTGTTGCGAACGAGTTTGCATATCCCCAATATGCTGTTGAAGTTGCCCCGGATAGTCCAGCTTCTTTTGCAGCTGCTTTAAAGTAAATTGGAAATAATGCAGTTGTAATGACGAGCGAATATACCGAGTTCGCCCAATCGTATAATATCCAGCTTTTTTCTTGTCTGGACATTTTTTTCATATAATGTTCCCCCTTAAATTTGTGTTACTAACAGTGTACAAAAATAAAAATTATAAAAAGAGAAGCAGTGATGAATTTTACATAACTTTTACATATATACACAGTTCTTTACAATTGGAGTAAATCCTCTACAATTGCTCCGTCTGTTTCACCTAAGTGTAAACCGAGTAGTCTAGCGATAGTTGGACCTTCATCAATAAGTCTCATATACGGGACGGTAACGCCACTTTTTATTCCTTTCCCAGCAGCGATAAAAATTGTTTCATAGTTAGGTTTTGTTGGAGAGTATCCATGCGTACCAAATGTATATTTTTTACTAGGCGTAACATCTTTTTCAGTAATTTCTTTTATAAAATCTCCTGTATAGTTTTCAGTGAAATAATACCCTTCTCGTGCTTCTAACATGAATAAACAATTACCGTCTGCACCGCAGTCTTTGGCAGCTTCATCATGAAGTATAAATTCAATTCCGTTTTGTTTATTTTGAAGTAGTTCTTCAAGGAGTAGTTGTACCTCCCGAATTGTATCCGTATCATTTTTGTCCTTTACATATACATAGGCAGAGCCGTCGCAACTTTGGCAATAGGCTTTCCAGTCTACTAATTTTCCTTTTTTATTAAGAGATATAAGTCCTCTTTGATGGAATAGCACATTTAATTGGATGGATTTGTTTTCACTTAAAGCGCTATGATCACCAAGGGCAATAATTGTACTTTCTTCGTATAGGTCACTTTCTTTTAGTGCTTGAATAATTTTCCCTAGACGTCCGTCGTGCCTCTGGATAGCAGCTATTGTTTCGTTAGATTCAAAGCCGTGATAGTGTCTTTGTGTGTCTAGATCGGTGAAATGTACGAACATGACATTAGGCTTTTTCGTCTGGATTGTATGCACAGCAGAGGCGAGGACGAAATCATCCAGCTCTGGTTGTGATAAACCATTTCTTATATGGCCGAAACGACGATTTAAATCTAATTGATATAGTGGGCTACCGCTAAATAAGGAAACTAACACTTGATTTTGCCAAGGTCTATTTGGAAAAATTTCTGGTAAATTGTAATCGATGTTCGCTCTTCCAGTAACAGGCCATAGAAGGGCAGCTGTCGTTAAATTTGCTTTGCGCGCTTCATCATACAATGTTGTTCCTTTTATTGATTTTCGATACCAATGCCAATCAGGTGATTCACGCCCTGGTTGAAGTAACGTATTGCTAACAACACCGTGCTTGTTAGGGTAATTACCAGTTACGATTGTTGAGTGGCTTGGATATGTTACAGAAGGATAAATTGGTTCTACTTTTTCGACAATCGTGCCCTTTTTTATTAGAGATTGGAAATGAGGTAGTTTTTGTAGTATAGGAAAATCTAAAGCTGATAAACAGTCGAATGATAAAATAATGACGTGGTTTGTTAATGCTTTATCCATAAAGTTCCCTCCTGATTATATAAAACCTATTATTATATATTACTATTAATACCTAGTAATAAAAATATATTTTTAGGTGAAAATTTATTATTTATTTTCAGAAAAATTAAACATATAATTAAGTATAAGGGAATCTATGGAAGGAGGAAACACTATGGATTTGTTAGATGGATTTGGTATCTTTTACATCATTGGCGGAATCACAATTATCCTTGTATTTGCTATTTCATATTTACTAAAGAAACGGTTTCCAGACAAACAGTTTGATATTATATTTGCACTTAGTTTAATACTTCTTTGTTTAGCGTCCTTTCCTGTTACAATGATGGTCATTGGTGGGTGGGAAGGAATGGGATATGGATTTATTGGTTTCTTCGTCCTACTTGGTACACTTATCGGTATGATTGCACATCAACTTGTGAAAATTACGCGGAAAAGCTACGTATAAAACTGCAAAAAATGAAAAGAATATATAAAAATAAGAAAATTAGCTATTGTTTAAAAAAAGAATTTGTATTATGATAATCAACAAATTTATTTCGTTATAACGATGAAAAAGGATTAGTACATGTTCAACCTTTTTAGCAGAGAGAGAATCCGTCAGGCTGAAAGATTCTTAAAAAGGTAATATGGAACCTGCCTTTGAGTTCTGCATATGCAGCGGGAATTTCCCGTTATCAAAAAGAGAGCATGCGCAATTTTTGTGCATGAATCAGGGTGGTAACGCCGGCAAAGCTCGGTCCCTATTTAGGGATGCGGGCTTTTTTGTATTTTCTAGAAGGAGGAAGACTGACTATGGCAAAAGAACAAGTGCAAGCCATTACGAAGATGGAAGAGGACTTTGCGCAGTGGTATACCGATATTGTAAAAAAAGCCGAACTTGTTGATTATTCAAGTGTAAAAGGGTGCATGATTTTACGTCCGTATGGTTATGCCTTATGGGAGAATATGCAGAAGGTGATGGATGAGAAGTTAAAAGGAACTGGCCATGAAAATGTATATATGCCAATGTTTATCCCAGAGAGTTTATTGCAAAAAGAGAAGGATCATGTTGAAGGATTTGCTCCTGAAGTAGCATGGGTTACGCATGGTGGAGATGAAAAGTTAGCGGAAAGACTTTGTGTACGTCCTACATCTGAAACTTTATTCTGTGAGCACTTTTCAAAAATTGTGCAATCCTATAATGATTTGCCGAAGTTATATAATCAGTGGTGTTCAGTAGTTCGTTGGGAGAAGACAACTAGGCCGTTCCTTCGTACGACTGAATTTTTATGGCAAGAGGGTCATACAATCCATGAAACGGCAGAAGAATCGCAGGCTGAAACATTAAATATTTTAAACTTATATGCTTCTTTCTGTGAGGATTATTTAGCAATACCAGTTATTAAAGGACAAAAAACAGAAAAAGAGAAGTTTGCTGGAGCAAAGGCAACTTATACAATTGAAAGTTTAATGCATGATGGAAAAGCACTTCAAACAGGAACCTCTCATAACTTTGGGACGAATTTCTCAGAAGCATTTGATATTAAGTTTTTAGATCGTAACGGTAAGTGGCAATATGTGCACCAAACATCTTGGGGTGTATCAACAAGAATGATAGGCGGGCTAATAATGGTTCATAGTGATAATAATGGACTTGTAATGCCACCAAAAGTCGCTCCAGTGCAAGTTGTTATTGTACCAATTGCTCAGCATAAAGAAGGAGTTTTAGCAAAAGCAACAGAGTTACAAGCACATATTCAAAAGGTTGCACGAGTAAAAATAGATGCTAGTAATAAAACACCAGGCTGGAAATTTAATGAGTATGAAATGAAGGGGGTTCCAATTCGATTAGAAGTTGGCCCTAAAGATATTGAAAAGAAACAAGTTGTACTTGTAAGAAGAGATACGAAGGAAAAAGAGTTTGTACCAATGGATCAATTAGAAGAACGTATTCCAGCATTACTTGAAGAAATTCATATTTCTTTATTTAATAAAGCAAAAGTGTTTCGTGATGAAAATACGTATGTTGCGACAAATTTCGAAGAAATGAAAAAAATAGCTGACGAAAAACAAGGATTTATTAAGGCAATGTGGTGCGGAGAATTAACTTGTGAAGAGAAACTAAAAGAAGAAGTTGGAGTATCTTCACGTTGTATGCCTTTTGAGCAAGAGCATTTAGCTGAAGAATGTATTTGTTGTGGTAAAGACGCTAAACAAATGGTGTATTGGGGAAAAGCGTATTAATACTTTTTCTGATAGGTGATAAAAAGGACTTTGGACTGCATAATAAAATGCAATCCAAAGTCCTTTTTAGTTTTATACATTATTTCATGTGTTATTTAGATGGAAGGATGTTGTTCTTATTTTACGTTTTTACGGCGAATAAATAGTAACATACCGATTAGGAATGTTGAAAGTCCCATTAAAATAGATGTAGGATAATGTGTTGCTGTATTCGGTAATTTATCACCTTGTTTTTTCGTATTATCTTTTACATTACCACCTTGAGAACCGTTGCCACCCTGAGAATTACTATCGCCTTTAACACGGTTGCCACCTTGAGAGCCACTGCCATCAGAACCGCTACCACTAGAACCATTGTCACCAGAGCCATTGCCACCAGAGCCATTGCTACCAGAACCATTGCCACCAGAGCTATTGCCACCAGAACCGTTGCCACCAGAGCTATTGCTACCAGAACCATTGCCACCAGAGCTATTGCCACCAGAACCGTTGTCACCAGAGCCACTGCCACCAGAACCGTTACCACCAGAACCATTGCTACCAGAGCCATTGCCGCCAGAACCATTGCCACCAGAACCGTTACCACCAGAACCATTGCCGCCAGAGCTACTGCCGCCAGAACCGTTGTCACCAGAGTCACTGCCGCCAGAACCACTGCCACCAGAACTGTTACCACCAGAACCATTGCCGCCAGAGCCACTGCCGCCAGAACCGTTGTCACCAGAGTCATTGCCGCCAGAACCACTGCCACCAGAACTGTTACCACCAGAACCACTGCCACCAGAGCCGTTACCACCAGAACCGTTACCGCCGGAACCATTGTCGCTAGAGCTGTTGTCACCAGAACCATTGCCGCCAGAGCCACTATCGTCCTGAGAACCACCGTTTCCTGGTGGTTTATTATTATCTTTCGAGTTACCTTCTACTAAATGATCGTTATTTTGTACAATTGCGTTTATTGCTGGAGAGAAGTTTTCTGTTGCTGCATTACCGATATTTAAACCGCTAAAAAAAGATAAAGAGAGTGTTGAGGCTAAAATGAAGATTTTCGTCATGGTTTTCCTCCTAAGAAATTAATATTCCATCTAAAATACATCCCTTTGTAATATTTCTTAGGAAAAAGAGTTTTATACAAAAAAAACTATATATAGAAAAAGGTGGAGTATTTCTAAAGAGAGAAAAGAGTTAGTGTAAATTTTTTATAATAAGTAGAGCGTGGGGAGTTTCAGACTCATTATAATAGAGGAAGTGACAGCAGATGAAAGAATATATTGCATTTGATGTTGGTGGTACACAAATTAAATATGGGATTGTTTCAGAAACAGGAACAGTACGAAAGCATCAAACAGTTCCAACAGAAATTCATTTAGGTGGAGAACAAATTATTCAAAAACTTATATATGTATCCAAAAAAATAATGAATGAACATACTATTGTAGGAATTGGTATTAGCACTGCGGGAATTGTTGATATTAACAAAGGAATTGTGACGGGAGGTGCGGATCATATTCCAGGATATAGTACTATTCCTATTATTGATAGATTGCAAGAGATATTAAAAGTTTCAGTATCGATTGACAATGATGTGAATTGTGCAGCGTTTGGAGAAAAATGGAATGGTAGTGGAAGAGAGAAAGAGAATTTTATTATGCTCACCCTCGGAACAGGGATTGGGGGAGCGATTTTTATAGATGGAGAATTGTACCGAGGAAATTCATTTAGTGCTGGTGAATGGGGGAATATGTTAATAGAAGGAAAAACGTTTGAAGAGGTTGCCTCGATTTCAGGATTAATTCGTCTTGTCAGAAAGTATAAAGGCAAAGGTGAGTGGAATGGGAGAACAATTTTTGAGTTGTATGATAAAGGAGATAGAGAAGTTGCTCAAGCAGTTGGGATTTTCTTTAGACATTTGGCAATCGGAATTAGTAATCTTGCTTATATTTTCAATCCAGAAACGATTATTATTGGTGGAGGAATTACCGATAGAGGAAATAAGTTTTTAAAAGAAGTAAAAGAAGAGGTCAGTAAATACTTAAATCAAGAGATTTATAATAATTGTGAGATTGAACTTGCACAAAACGGTAATTGTGCAGGAATGATTGGTGCTATTTACCACTTCTTACATCATCATAAGTAAATTATATGAATGTTTTCATATAACTGAGAATTTATCCTTTTTATCGCTAGGTAAATAATGCTACAATATAAGAGAAGAATACAATATTTTCCGATTTGGAAAATGCTTTGTAGAGAGGGAGAAACTTCATGCCTATTATTTTAGAAAAAGGTCAAAAGATCGATTTAACGAAAGGACAACCAAAAGTAGCAAAACTACAGGTTGGCTTAGGCTGGGATCCAATTGGGCAATCAGGTGGATTTCTGTCTTCATTATTTGGAAGTAAACCAAATGTAGATTGTGATGCATCTGTTGTTATGTTAGAAGGAGATCGTTTTTTAAACAAAAATGATTTAGTTTACTTCGGAAATAAACTTTCTACTTGTGGTAGTATTATTCATTCAGGAGATAATTTAACAGGCGAAGGCGCTGGTGATGACGAAACAATTTTCGTAGAATTACATAAAGTTCCGAGCCGTATTAATCGTTTAGTATTCGTTGTAAATATTTATGACTGTGTAAATCGTCGTCAAGATTTCGGGATGATTCGTAATGCATATATTCGTATTCAAAATCCGCAAACTGGTGAAGAATTAGCACGCTATAATTTATCGGATAATTATGCTGGCAAAACGACTCTAATTGCAGGTGAAATGTATCGCCACGGAAGTGAATGGAAATTCTCAGCTGTTGGAGAAGGTACACAAGATAAAAACTTAAGTGAGATTGTATCACGTTATCAATAAAATAAACCGAGGAGGAATTGTGTATGGCATCAATTTCATTGAAAAAAGGACAAAAGGTAGACTTAACAAAAACGAATCCAGGTCTTTCAAAAGTTCTTGTAGGACTTGGTTGGGATACGAATCGTTATGACGGACAAAACGATTTCGATTTAGATGTTAGTATTTTCTTAGTAGGTGCTAACGGTAAAGTTTCAGGTGCAGAGGATTTCGTCTTCTATAATAACCCAAAAGGTGCAAATGGTGCTGTAGAGCATTTAGGAGATAACCGAACTGGTGAAGGTGAAGGCGATGACGAATCGATTAAAGTAGATTTAAAAAATGTACCTGCACATATCGAACGTATTTGTTTCACTATCACAATTTACGATGGAGAAGGACGCAGCCAAAACTTCGGACAAGTTTCTAACTCTTTCGTACGTATTTTAGATGAAGAAAAGAATGCAGAATTAATTCGTTACGATTTAGGAGAAGATTTCTCTATTGAAACAGCGGTAGTAGTAGGTGAACTATACCGTCATGCAGGTGAATGGAAGTTCAATGCAATCGGAAGTGGATTCCAAGGTGGATTAGCGTCTCTATGTAATAATTTCGGTTTAGATGTAGAGTAATAGATTGATATATCCATCGATAAAACAGATGTTTACTGATGGATATATTTTTTAAGATTAAAATATAGAGGTGAATATAAATGGTTATTCAATTGCAAAAAGGACAGAAGATTGATTTAGGTAAGACAAGCCCTGGTTTAACAAAAGCAGTAATTGGTCTTGGGTGGGATATTAAATCTTACGACGGTGGATCAGATTTCGATTTAGATGCATCAGCATTCCTATTAGATGCGAACGGAAAATGTACGAAGGAAACTGATTTTATCTTCTATAATAATTTACAGTCTCCTTGTGGATCTGTTCTACATACAGGAGATAACCGCACAGGTGAAGGTGAAGGTGACGATGAGCAACTTGTTGTAGATTTGAAAAAAGTTCCAGCAGATGTGCACAAAATTGCTATTACAGTTACGATTTATGATGCAGAAGGCCGTAGTCAAAACTTTGGACAAGTAGGAAATGCGTTCGTTCGTTTAGCAAATGAAGAAACGAATGAAGAAGTTCTTCGTTTTGATTTAGGGGAAGATTTCTCCATCGAAACAGCAGTTGTCTTTTGTGAATTATACCGTCATAATGGACAGTGGAAGTTTAATGCAGTAGGAAGTGGATTCCAAGGTGGTTTAGGTGCGCTTGTAAGAGCGTATGGCTTGGATGCATAGAAAGGAAACGACATTCGTTTCCTTTTTTTGACCTTTCTATAAATCTAGCAAAGAATAGGGGATATAGGTAAGATGAGTATTTTGCAAGGAATCCTTGATACGTATGCTCAGTTTTTTGACTTGGACATGTGGATTAAAGTGTTGCAGGATCCAGTATCTTGGGGATTAATTGGTACACTTGTTGTACTTGAAGGGTTGTTATCTGCTGATAACGCACTTGTATTAGCAGTAATGGTAAAACACCTTCCGGAAGAGAAACGTAAAAAAGCATTATTCTATGGACTTATTGGAGCTTATGTATTCCGCTTTATTGCGATTGGAATCGGAATGTTCTTAATTAAATTATGGTGGGTAAAACTTCTTGGTGCACTTTACCTTGCTTGGTTATCAGTAAAATACTTTATTGATAAGCGTAAAGGTGCAAGTGAAGAAGACGAAGCTCACGGTATGAATCAAAATAGTATTCTCTTTAGAATGTTCGGTGTCTTCTGGGGAACAGTTGCGATGGTTGAATTAATGGATATCGCGTTCTCTGTAGATAGCGTACTTGCTGCATTTGGTGTATCTAATGAAGTTTGGATTCTATTATTAGGCGGAATGCTCGGTATTTTAATGATGCGTGGTATCGCTGGTGTATTCTTAAAATTGTTAGAGCGTATTCCAGAGCTTGAAACAACAGCATATATTTTAATCTTAATTATCGCATCGAAAATGCTATTGTCTCTAATTGATATTCATATTAGTCATACACTGTTCTTCATTATTTTAGTTGTAGCATTTGGAGCAACGTTTATAATTCACTACATGAAGAATTCTGGACAAGCTAAAGAAGAAGTTGCAGCTACTAAAGAAGACAATAAATAATTGAAATGGGTTTGCTCGTTTTGCGAGCGCCCATTTTTTATAACCAAAAATAGTTTATAATATAAGAAGGACTTAGAAAAAACGTAAATGTTTTTGGAGGTGAACTGTTGTGTTTTCACGTTTTACACTTCAACCATATGCATTAAAAGATGAATCAGATTTAAAGCAATTTGAAACGCTTTTAGAAAAACGCCCACAATATGAGCTGACAGAGAATGAGATGAAATTTAGTTATATAGCATGTCGAATCCTTGGCGTTCCTAATGATGTAGATGAATATTTTAATGAACTGTTTGATTATAGTGAAGCGAAAGGAATCGAGGTTTTACACGAACAAAATTTAAACAAAGTGATTGATTCAGAAAAGCTTCGTCATATTCAAGAAGTGTTCGGATTACATCAAGAAGCACCCAATGGTCTGACAGTAAATAGGTTAGTTGCACACTTATCTGGGAAACAACTTTTACCGAAAGTAGACAATCCTGATTTACAGCATTACATACATACGACGTTTATTTCACTATTGAAATTATATGAGAAGCAACATAATCAGTCGTTAAAGACAGAAGGCTTCCGTCGTTTCTTAATCGACATAATTAAACTAAGCGAAAATTACGTAGCGAAGTGGTTTTCTACGATTAATTATAAGAAACAAATGCCGCGTATCGTTTGGTATGGTGATGCACAGGAAAGCCGTATATATTTCTTATATTTTCTTATTATGCTCGGTTGTGATGTGCTTTATTATCACCCCGAAGGAAAAGATGGATTTGAAAATATTGATGAAGAGGGAAGAACTTTTGTTGTATCTCATTCAAGTCGCATTTCGCTTGAACCGTTCCCTGATCGTCGACGTGAGCGTGTTGCAACAGTAGCATATCAAGCTTCGAAAGAAATTGAACAAGTACTTCACCACGATAATTCACTATTATATAAACCGTGGCAATTCCGTTCGTATACACCTGTAGCACGTACGTTAAAAACGACATATGATGAACTCTTTTTAATTACGAAAGAAAAGGCATTTGTACGTCCAACATTCTTTGTTGAAAATAAACATATTTATATCCCTTCTTTATTTGCGAAAATATCAGGTGTTTCAAAGAATGATAAAGAATATTTTCAACGATTAAAGGCTGTTACATCATTTGATAATAGTTTACTAATTAATACATTCCCATTTACGAAAGAGCAAAAAGCAAACTTCCAATATCATTATCGAGATGCATTGGACCGAGCTGGGAAATTACATCCTGATTTAATTATGAATAGCCATTGGTGGCCGCATAAGCGTTTACCGGAAGGTTTACAACATGGGATTGCAGAGGCGATTATCCATACGTGCGAAAGTGAAATGTGTAAACCAATTGCAAAAGAGACGAAACAAGATGTAGCGCTATATGTTTTCGCACAACTTTCTCAAATACCACCGAATATTTTAGAACAGCTTGAGAAATTTGATTATTCACAAGATGTACCAAAAATTGTTATATTTAATAATGAGAAGAGTGGAGAATTAACTCGTTCTGACGCTGTTTTATTACTATTTTTAAATCAAATAGGAGTAGATGTATTCCACTTCAATCCAACAGGAAGAAACGATATTGAACCGTATGTTGAAGCGGGAGCATTTGATTCTCATTGGCTTGAAGAAGTTAATTTCGATCTTGAGTTTCATGGTTCATCAGCCTATAAAAATTTATCACAAACAATAAAAGGACTATTTCGTCCATTTTTATAAGGAAAGGGAGAATACCATATGAATAACCCAGTCGTACTAGATTCGAAAACTGAATTGAATGAGCAAACCGCACAAGATGTTCGCTTGCAACTTAGACAAGATGCAGATGTGCAACGTATTTATAATGCAGTAGATATTAAAGACCAACTGGAATTAATTGAACTTGGAAAAGAACCTTCTATGGAAATTTCACGTTTTGCTGATCAAATTTTACATACAATGTCATTATCAAAAATAGAAGATTCTGGTGAATTGTTAAAGCAACTTGGTAAAATTATGGACAGATTTGATAGTAAAGACTTTGCGGAAGAGAAAAGTGGTTTCTTCTCACGTATGTTCAAAAAAGCGGATAAAATGATTGAACAAATCTTTAGCAAGTATCAAACGATGGGCCGTGAAATTGATAAAGTGTATGTCGAAATTACGAAGTATCAAGATGAAATGAAAAAATCAATTGGTACGTTAGATGGTTTATATGAGCAAAACTTAAAATATTATTTAGACTTAGAAAAATACGTAGTAGCAGGAGAAATGTTGTTAGAGCGTTTAAATACAGAGTTAGTTCCGATGTATGAAGAGCGCGTGCGTAATAATGATCAATTAGCAGGTATTGAATTAGAGTCGCTTAAAAACTCGGTTGAAATTTTAGAGCAACGTATTGATGATTTAGAAAAAGCTCGTATGGTTGCGTTACTTACAGCACCACAAATTCGTATGATTCAACGTGGTAATAATAAATTAATTGGTAAAATCAATACAGCATTTATTACGACGATTCCTATCTTTAAAAATGGTATCATTCAAGCGGTAAATGCCAAACGTCAAAAGCTTGTTGCAGATTCTATGGCTGAACTTGATCGCCGTACAAATGAATTACTTAAGAAAAATGCACAAAATATCGCAACGCAAAGTGTAGAAGTAGCGAGATTATCGGGTTCTTCTAGTATTAAGATGGAAACACTTGAGGAAACTTGGAACATTATTTCAAGAGGTATGCAAGAAACACAACAAATTGAAGAGCAAAACAAACGTGAGCGTGAAGAAAGCCGTAAGCGTATGGCTACATTAACAGAGAATATCAAAAAAGAATTACAAGGGTAAATGAAAAGGCAATGAGGAATAGTCCTCATTGCCTTTTAGTTTTTCTTCACTAATTTAATGATTTCATTCACAACAAGCGGAATGATACTTAATAAGAGAACAAATCCCCAATCTCGCATCGTTAATGCATGTACACCGAATATATTTGCAAGGGGCGGGATGGAGATGATACAAACTTGCATAAGAACACCGATAAGGAGGGAGAAGACTAAATATTTATTTGTAAAGATCCCAATTGAAAAAATCGATTTTGTTCTTGAACGCAAGTTAAATGAATGAACGAGCTGAGAAAAACTAAGAACGACAAATGCCATCGTTTGAGCATGTAATAGAGCATCGTCATCAATTTGCTCTGGGAAAAGAGGGAATAAATTTGTATCTCCAGTATAGAATTTTGCTCCGGCGATAAAAGCTATTAGCGTTAAAAGTCCAATGACAACTCCATTGAAAATTAGGAAAGGAACGCTGCCGCTAAATAAGCTTTCTTTCGCATGTCGTGGTTTTTCCTTCATCACATCTGGGTCTTCAGGATCAACCCCAAGTGATAATGCAGGCAGTGTATCTGTAATTAAATTCACCCACAAAATGTGAATAGGTCGTAGTGGTGTCGCCCAGCCGAGTAAAATGGCTAAAAATAAAGCGATAATTTCTCCGAAGTTACAAGAGAGTAGGAAGAGAATTGATTTTTTTATGTTGCGATAAATATTTCTACCTTCTTCAACGGCTTTCACGATAGATGAGAAATTATCATCTGTTAACACGACATCTGCTGCCCCTTTTGCAACGTCTGTTCCTGTAATGCCCATCGCTACGCCAACATCAGCTTGCTTTAAAGATGGTGCATCATTGACACCATCACCAGTCATAGAAACGATATTTCCTTTTGCGCGTAATGCCTTTACAATTTTCACTTTATGCTCTGGAGAGACTCTAGCGAATACATTTAAATGATTAATTTTGTTAGCTAGTTCTGTATCAGAAATGTTATCTAATTCAGTTCCAATCATAATTTCCGATATTTCTTCAGCAATGCCAAGTTCTTTGGCAATTGCAAAGGCGGTATCTTTATGGTCACCAGTAATCATAACTGTGCGAATACCGGCTTTTTTACATTCTTTAATTGAATCTTTCACTTCAGTTCGTGGTGGATCAATCATACCGACAAGACCAATAAAGATAAGATTTTCTTCAAGATGATTTATATCCACATCGTTTGAATCGTATTGTTTAAATGCGAATGAAAGTACTCTTAAAGCTTCTTGAGACATTGATCCGGCAGCTTCTAATATTTGATTTTTATCAGAATCAGTTAAAATCTCGATTTTGCCGTTTTTAAAAATATGGGTACATCGAGGTAAGAGTTTATCAATAGCGCCTTTCGTCATGCTATAGTAACTTTCATTGTACATATGTACGGTTGACATCATTTTACGATCTGAATCAAAAGGTACTTCGTTAACACGTTCATGTATTTTTTCTAAATGATCTTTTTGCATGTTAAAAGTTGTTCCAGCAACGAGAAGTGCAATTTCAGTCGGGTCTCCCGTTTGTGATTCGTTATTGTAAGACGCATCATTACATAGCACCATATTTTCTAACAATAGACGTTGCGCATCATTATTTACATTTAAACTTTCTAAGCGATCGTATGTGTTATCACTATAAAAGTGAGTAATGGTCATTTTATTTTGCGTTAACGTACCTGTTTTATCTGAACAAATAATTGTGACAGAACCGAGGGCTTCAACAGCTGGTAGTTTCCGAATGATAACGTTTTGTTTAATCATACGTTGCACACCAATTGCAAGAACGATGGAAACGATAGCTGGCAAGCCTTCTGGAATAGCTGCAACAGCTAAACTAATAGCAGTCATAAACATTTCTAATGTATCCCGGCCTTGTAAAAAACCGATGAGAAACATAACGATACAAATAGCTACAGCGACAAAGCCTAAATATTTTCCAACTTGTGCTAAGCTTTTTTGAAGTGGTGTCATATCATCGTCTGCTTCATGTAAAAGGGTAGCAATCTTACCAATTTGTGAGTTCATCCCAGTTTCAACAGCAACACCGACGCCTCTTCCGTATGTTACAAGAGTAGACATAAATGCCATGTTTTTTTGGTCGCCGAGTGGTACTTGCTCATCACTTTGCATGGAAGGGTGGTAGATTGCATCTTTATCAACAGGGACAGATTCACCAGTTAGAGCAGATTCTTCAACTTTTAAATTTGCGGTTTCGATAAGGCGTAAATCGCATGGGATATATCGTCCAGCGTCGAGCATAACGATATCCCCTGGAACGACGTGCTCAGATGGAATTTCTTTTAGTTCACCATTTCTCTTGACGATAGCTTTAGGTGTTGCCATCTTTTTCAATGCCTCTAAAGCTTGTTCTGCTTTCGATTCTTGGACAACACCGATAACAGCATTTAAAACTACAACGAGCGCGATAATACTGGCATCCGCCCATTCACCTACAAAGGCAGAAATAAGGGCAGCAATAATAAGGACATATACGAGGACGTCATTAATTTGGGCGAAAATACGCTGCCATAAAGTGCGTTTTTGTTTTGTAGCTAATTCATTAGAACCGTATTGCTTTAAACGTTCACTTACAATCTCATCTGTTAAACCGTGTTGTTCGTTTGTTTCTAGGTCAATTAATATTTGATTTTTCGTCTTACTGTACCAATTGCTCATAAGTAAGCACCTCCAGTAAAAACAGTTAGCAATGGTAGTGTTGCTATTATTTGTGAGTAGTATGTATGGAGAAAAAATCTAAGATGAGGTTCTACTTCTATTGTACAATATTTTACAGTTGGTTGAGGGAAAGAGATGAGTTGTCATGAATTTGTTGGAAATAAAAAAGAGCCTCATATAAGAGAGGCTTTTTTACTTTTTAATTAATGTACCTAATTCTTCTGTAATAGCTTGCATTTCACTAATGCTGAATGTTTCACGTTTCATAACATGATCATAAATGTCACGTAAATCTTCGTACATTTCTTCGTTAAAACTAGCAGCTCTCATCGCTCCAGCATTAACCATACGTAATTTTTCTTTAATAGCTTCGACCATATATTCAACGTTTTCTTCTGACTTTACGGATAAATCCACCGAAGTGTCCCCCTTTAAAATAACATAAGGCTATCTTAACATTTTTTATCATTTTCGTTAATGAATCTTTTCAATCCCATTAAATTAGTAGGGATTTCCTTTATATTCACTAATTGGTTGTTTATACTATAAGTATATATAAACAAATGCACCAAGAAAGGAAGAAACAAAAATATGGTTCAAGTATTGTTTGTTTGTCTTGGGAACATTTGCCGTTCTCCGATGGCAGAAGCGATTTTTCGAGATCTTGTCGTAAAAGAGGGACTTAAAGAGAAAATTGTCATTGATTCTGCAGGAACTGGAGATTGGCATGTTGGCCATCCGCCACATAAAGGAACACAAAAAATTTTAAAAGAAAATGCAGTCACTTTTGAAGGAATTAAAGCAAGGCAAGTAGAAAAAGAAGACTTAACAAAGTTTGATTATATTATTGCCATGGACAACAAGAATATAGCAGATTTAAAAAGTTTAGGTAAAACTGGAGGCTATATTGGTAGGCTGTCCGACTTTGTTCCAGACGGTGGCTGGACAGACGTTCCTGACCCTTACTATACAGGGAATTTCCAAGAAGTATATGACCTTGTAACAGAAGGGTGTGCAAAGCTATTAGCTTTCATTCGAAATGAACAAGGAATATGAGGAAGCTTAGAAAGAAATACTTTCTAACATAAGAAATGAAAGGGTGAAGGAATATGGCAAAGAAAAATAATATTGCTCGAAACATTGCGATTGGTGTAGCGGCAGGTGTAGCTGTATCCATGTTAAAGAAAGAAAACCGTGAAAAAGTAAAAAATACAGCAGAAAAAGCAAAAACAAAGATGATTGAAATTGGTGAAAATGCAAAGATTAAAGAAAAAGTGCAAACTGTTACAGATAAAGGACGCGAACTTGCTGATTTCAATGTGGTAAAAGCGAAAGTAGCAGAAATTAAAAAATTAACGCCATCTGTTGTAGAGACGTTAAAAGAAACGAAAGAAATTTTTAGTAAGAAAAAAGTTGAGCCAGAAGAAAAGCCAGAAACGATTGAAATTCAAGCTGTATCTCCAAAGGTAGATGAGCTAAAAGCAGAAGAAGAGCCAGTAGTTGCTGAAGATGGTGGTATGAAAGAAGCGCGTGAATTATTTATGAAAGACTCAAATGCAGTGGAAAAAAAAACTGAAGCGTACATTGAGTTAAAGCAAGATAAAGAAGAGAAGAAAAGCGTTTAAACATATATGAGAAAAATTTTAGAAAAGGTGAGAAGAAATCGTACTTATTCGTTTGGTAAAGATTTATATGACCGGACGATGCGCGATGATGTAGCGGGCTTGGCAGCACAGCTCGCTTATTTCTTCTTGCTTGCGATTTTTCCTGGGCTCGTTTTCTTAATTACGCTTCTTGGATTTATTCCCATTCAAACAGAGGATGTGCTTAGTTTATTAGAGGTTTATGTACCAGATGATGCAATGAACTTAATTGAGATAAATGTAGATAAAGTTGTAAACCAGCAAAATGGTGGTTTATTATCATTTGGTTTATTATCCATGTTATGGTTTGCCTCAAATGGTGTTAATGCGGTTATGAATGCTTTTAACCGCGCTTATGACGTGAAAGAAACACGTTCTTTTATTACAACAAGAGCGTTATCAATTGTGTTTACATTAGCTATTATTTTTATGATTGTCTTTGCGTTAATTGTTCCGGTATTCGGACAAGTTATTGGAGCAGCAGTGTTTAAAGCACTCGGTTTATCAGATAGTTTTTCTTTCGTATGGAGCATTACACGATTAGTAGCGAGTTTCTTCGTGCTATTTGCTTTGTTTAGTTTCTTATATACATTTGCCCCAGATCGAAAGTTAAAAAGAAGAGAAGTTATTTCAGGGGCGTTATTTGCTACTGTAGGATGGATTGTGGTATCGTACTCATTTGCTTATTATGTAGATAAGTTTGCGAATTACGCCAATACATATGGTGGTCTCGGTGGTATTATTATTTTAATGTTATGGTTTTACTTAACTGGATGGGTAATTTTACTTGGCGGTGAAATTAATGGTTTACTCCATCATTATAGAACGGGTGACAATAATTCCCGTAATGAAAAATGACCTCTTGTTCCATAATAATAGGGAATAGGGGGGATATTTCATGAGTAATAATAAAAAGAATCACAACAATAAAAATAACAATAAACAAAAGAGCAGTTCGCATCCTAAGCATAAAACGAGTAGTAGTGCGAACGGACATAATAGCTACCATTAAAAAAAACGGGTCCTCTATGAGGGACCCGTTTTTTTTAATGGGCAGTAAGACCCCCACCTCAAAATTCAGCGAAAGCAAAGAAGTTAGGTGGGGGTCGGGCTGCCCATAAAAGTCCGATTGGTGAGGGCTGATAATCAGTGGGGGATGAAGAAAACCCCCACTGATTAAAGTTTCACTTTATTTGCTTCCTTTTAATAATCGTAAGCCATTCAAAATGACAAGAATCGTACTTCCTTCATGGCCAATAACACCGAATGGAAGAGCTAAAAATTGCAAGAAGTTTGAACAAATTAGCATGGCAATAACGGCTAGCGAAAAGATTACGTTTTGCTTCACAATACGGTTCATTCGTTTTGATAGACGGATCGCTTGAGAAAGACGAGATAGTTCGTTTTTCATCAGTACAACATCCGCAGTTTCTAAAGCTACATCTGTTCCTTCTCCCATTGCGACACCAATGCTAGCAGTAGCTAGTGCAGGTGCATCATTTATACCGTCTCCGACCATTGCTACTGTACCGTATTTTTCTTTTAACTTTTTAATCGTTTCAACTTTTGTTTCTGGTAAACATGATGCGTAATATTCTTTTATATTACTTTCAGAGGCAATAGCTTTTGCCGTTTCTTCATTATCACCAGTAATCATAATTGCTTCGACACCAATGCTTTGCAATTCACGAATAGCAACTATTGTTTCTTGGCGAAGCGTATCTTTTAAAGCGATAAGTCCAAGAATGCCTCCTTCATCACTAATATAAACGACAGTTTTACCTTCCTTTTCAAGTGAGGCAGAAATACCATTATGAAATGTTTTGGTTTCTTCACCGATAAAATCAGCTTTACCTATTTTATAAGCAGTGTTTTCCAATATTCCTTTTAGCCCAAAACCAGTTACATCTTCAACCTTTTCTGGTTTTTTTAATGTAATGTCGTACGCATGTTGTGCATATTTAACAATAGATTCAGCTAAAGGATGTGTAGAGTGACTTTCAATGGATGCTGTAATAGAAAGTACTTCTTTTTCTGTTATATTTTCTCGAACATATATATCTGTTACGGTAGGTTTACCTTCCGTTAATGTACCTGTTTTATCAAAGGCGATTGCTTTTACTGAAGCGAGACGTTCTAAATGTACGCCACCTTTAAAGAGAATCCCATTTCTCGCTCCGTTAGAAATTGCAGATAACGTTGCTGGTGTAATGGCAGCAACGAGTGCACAAGGAGATGCGACTACAAGTAAGATCATAGCGCGATAAAACGTTTCATTCCAGCTCCAGTCAAGTAAGAAATGAGGAACGAACATCATAAGCGCAACAACGAGTAGTACACCTTTTACGTATGTTCCTTCAAACTTTTCGATGAATAGTTGTGATGGTGATTTTTCACTTTGTGCACTTTGGACGAGACGGATAATCTTTTGGAATAATGTTTGATCGCTCGGCTTCGTAATTTTAACTTCGATAGCACCACGTAAATTTACAGTACCGGCAAATACTTCATCGCCATGTCTTTTCTCATTTGGAATAGGTTCTCCTGTGATTGCTGCCTCATCGATATTTGTTTCACCGTTATGAATTGTACCGTCAGCAGGAACACGTTCACCTGGTTTAATTAAAATAATGTCGTTAATTTGTAACTCTCCAACAGGAACACGTTCCTCAGTTCCGGTGGAAATACGTAATGCTTCTTCAGGTTGTAAGTCAAGAAGAGCGGAAATTTCTTTTTGGCTCTTACTTAACGTATAAGATTCCATAGCACCGCTGAGCGCAAAGATGAAGATTAAAATAGCCCCTTCTGCCCAATAGCCAATAATTGCAGCACCAATAGCTGCAAAGAGCATTAGCATTTCAACATTTAGCTCTTTTTCTTCAATCGTATCTTCAATTCCTTCTTTCGCTTTTGCATATCCACCAACTATATAAGCAAGGATATAGCAAGTAATACCTACATTCATTGCATCGTTCTTTGTGAATAACCAACCAACTAAAATAAAAATACCAGATGCTACTGCAAATACAAGTTCATAATGTTTTTTTAATGTGTCCCATAGAGAGGGATGAGAAATTGTTTCTTTTGCGTGTAACGTTTTTACTTCTGAGTTCATTACTACTCGCTCCTTCCGAATTCTTATTGAGAAAAATAATCAAAATCGAAACCCCTATAAAACGACGAAAGCTGCCATCCATAATGGATAGCAGCATTTCTGTTGAATCTGTTTTTAATAGTTATTATGTTGTAATTATTCTATAGTATATCATATGTTTTTATGAGATGGTACGGTTTTGTTTCAAGTATAAACGGAAAACTTGTGTTTTCGCAATTCCTCTGGTATATATGAATATTGTTCATAAAAGATCGGAAAGGAAGACAACAAGTGAAGACAGAGAAATTTTTTACCCATCCGATTGGCGTATTTATTGCTGCGATAGTAGCAACTTTTTTATGGGGAAGCGCATTTCCTTTTATTAAATTAAGTTATGTTGAACTTGGAATTCAACCACAAGAAGTTGGAGAGCAAATATTATTTGCCGGTTATCGTTTCCTTTTATCTGGAGTCATGCTCTTATTATTCTTTAAAATGTTAGGAAAAGATATGAGCTTCAAAAAAGGAACGGGGAAACAGTTAATACAAATTGGTTTATTCCAAACGTTTCTTCAATATATCTGTTTTTATATTGGAATGAGTTATAGTTCGGGAATTGAAGGAGCTATCATTTCAGGGACATCATCATTCTTTCAAATTTTACTCGCCCATTTTTTATATAAAGATGATGCCCTCAATATGAGAAAAATAATTGGGGTATCGATTGGTTTTTGTGGCGTCATTTTAGTAAATGTGCCGAGTGATGGTAGCTTATCATTTCATTTTGGAATCGGAAGCTTGTTACTTCTTAGTGCAGCAATGCTGTATTCATATGGAAACATATTAGCAAAAGAAGGTAGTAAAACATTAGATGTTGGCTATATGACAGCATACCAAATGATGTTTGGTTCTATAGGATTATTATGTATAGGGGCTTTACAGGTTGGAGTAATGCCATTTACATTTAGTCTACATGCACTACTTATGCTGATTTATTTATCTTTCTTATCTGCAGCTGGTTTTTGCATTTGGAATACAATTATGAAATACAACAAGGTTGGAAAAGTATCTATGTATATGTTCTTTATACCCGTATTTGGTGTATTATTATCGAGCATGATTTTAGGTGAAGCAATTCATTCATTTGTGCTATTCGGTTTAGCGTGTGTAGCCGCGGGAATTATTGTGGTAAATCGAACGCCAGCTAAGCAAAAAATGGAGCAAGAAAAACAAGTGGCATAGAGAGCAGAAAAGCGATTACAATGGAAGAACAGTACTGTTCTTCTTTTTTTTTGTAGAAAAAGGATAATAGACTAAGTGTAACGAAAAAAGATACAAAAAGCATTTATTGAGGAGAACATATTATGAATCTACTTTACGTGTTGTTAATTGGGCAAATACTTCTTTTTTTAATTGGTGCAATTTATGCAATACGGCAGACAAAAAGAACAAAAGATAATATGCCGTTACCTTTAGCAATCCGTCTTATTCTTAGTTTTTCTTTAACAGGTAGTGCAATTTGGATATGGGTACAAGATCCATCTGTAGAGTATAGTACGTGGGTTGCACTTGGTATGACTTTATCCACTGTGGGAGATTTGTTTATGGCTGGGCTGATTCCAATTGGTCACAGGTTAATTGGTGGGATGGTTACTTTCGCTCTTGCTCATTGTTTTTATGTAAAAGCATTTTTTCAAACAGGAATTTCGTGGAATGGTTTTTGGATTGGCTTACTCGTATATGGGCTCTTTCTAATTGTAGGATGGTTCTTCTTTATCCGAAATGATAAACAGGATAAATTGTTTACGATAGGAGCTCTAATTTACGGATTGTGGGTTGGAGGAATGGCTTGCTTTGCATTCGCCTTATATTATGAAAATACAGGAATATGGTGGATACCAGCGTTTGGTGGTTTACTGTTTGTGATTTCTGATTTCATTATTGGCGTGACAGATATCGGAGGGCGTAAATTGAAGTATGAGCCACTTTGGATTTGGTTTACATATGTAGCTGCTCAAATGTGTATTGTATATGTGGGATTATAAAAAGATACTCTCAAAATAGTGGATAGACTATTTTGAGGGTATCTTTTTTGCTTGTTTAATTTGATCAGTATTATTATTTTAAAATTTATAATTTTACAATTAATAATTTTGTAGAAAATCATCAGTTGTATTATTTATAATAAAAGTAAAAAGATGATGAGATGGTGAAATGATGCAAAAGAAAAAACGTTGGCGTGAATTCTTTGGAACTATTGCAATTGCATGTTTATTGGTGTTTTTGGCGAAAATTTTTGTGTTTTTCCCTACGACTGTAAAAGGAGCATCTATGAGGCCAACGTTGAAAGATGGAGATAAGGTGATTGTTAATAAGTTAGCAAAACAATTTGAAAGCTATGGGAGAGAAGACATTATTGTTGTGAAAACAGATAATTTTTATGTCAAAAGAGTGATTGGATTGCCTGGAGATATAATTGAGATGAGAAATGATCAATTATATGTAAATTCTGAAGTGGAAGATGAAGAGTATTTGGATAGTAATAAAAAACAAGCAGAAAAAAAACTTATGAATTTAACAGAGGACTTTGGACCGATTACAGTTCCTAAAAATAAGATTTTTGTTATGGGAGATAATCGCTTAATAAGTAAAGATAGTAGAAATGGTTTAGGTTTTATTGATAGAGAAGATGTGTTAGGAAAGTTAGCAGGCGTTTATTATCCGTTTGAACATATGAAAATAATAAAGTAAAAAAACCAAGCAAATTTTAGTTTGCTTGGTTTTTTTGTTAAACAGTAGGAGATTCGTTAGATACAAAGGTATCTTCATATTTCTTTGTAGTACTTAAAACGAATTTATGTTGTAGCAATTGTAGTTTAAATAACGCCAAAGGATCATGATATGTTTCTGGATTGCTTCTTAGCGTTGCTAATGTTTGCTCGTCTTCCTTTATCTCAAGTTGAGCTGCATCTACATTTTGTTTCAATATGTTAAGTGGATCTTTGAAGAACATCATGATATCACGTTCTAATGCACCTTCAAATACTTCAAATTGAAGGAAGAATTGTTTTGAAATTGTGTGAGCAATTTCTGTATAGTCTTCTGTTTCAATATATTGTTTATATTTGTTGGCGAGCATAGATTGGTTTTTTTGCATATTACCAAATAATTTTCCGGCACTTTTTAAGAAAAACTGTGTCGGTGTAAAGCGTAATAAAATATTGATGTTCGTTACTGTAATTCGATTTGTCATTCGTACAACATCTCGATTCCAATCATCTAATAATTTGAAATCGCAAGGAAGTTTCATACGTTCTTCTTTATATAATTTATTAAATGTTTCACTCATTTCATCTAAATAAGCTTGAGCTTGAATAAATTCATTATGTGCTGTTTCAATCCATTCTTGAATAGAACCAGTAAATTTAGGAAGAAGTACCTGTTGTACATGCTTTTGAACTCGTTCATTCATTGCAGCATTTAATTCTTCATGAACTAGTTTGAAATCACTATCTTCTTGAACAAGATCAGAGCAGCTCTGTAATAATTCAGGAATTTGAGAATGTATATCTCGTGTAATTTCTTCTTTCATTAAAAGATAGGATTCGGTAATAGAGCGAATTTTATCTTTTTCAAGAGCAGTAAGGTTATTAATAAATCCAGTAAGTTTCACTGAGATGTGTTTATTCCAGCGTACGGATTTTACTAATGTATTTTCTAATTCCACACGTTCATTTATGAGATAAGCAATTGTCTTTTGCGTAAACCATATTAGCTTTTCTATACGTTCTTTTTCTATATCGCGTTTTGCAAGATTAGAGAGAATAGATTCTGTTACATCTCCAAGTTGCTGGCTACTCTCTTGCGAAGGAGAGTATGGGAAGAATTGTGCATCTGGAAAATGTGCTTTAAGTTTATTAATTAGTTTTTCATTAGTAGTCGTATTATTTGTATGTAATACGAAGTGAATTTGTAAGTTTGGTACTTGTTCACGTAAATAAATTAACGTATCAATTTCTTCACTATGCAATGGTGAAGAAGAATTTAATACGTAAACAAGGCTATCTGCTGCTTGTAAGTATTCAAAGTATGCATTGTTTTTATCCAATTGTTCTTGAATGGATGGTGTAATAAGAAATGTAAACTTAGTTTTTCTTAAAAACCTACTTGGTAGCTTAATTTCTATACATTTTTTCTCAAGTTCTGACTGAGCAGATGTAGACGTTATTTGATGGAATTCATCAAGGTTAGAGATATTTCGTATATCTAACTCGGTAAATTCTGTAATTTCAGTTTGACTAGCGTCTTTAAATAGAATAGGAGTTGTTAAAGTTTCAGTTAAGATGTTCTCTCCCAATATTGAATTAACAAATGATGTTTTATCATGGTCGCTAGTTCCAGCTATTAGTAGTGGTGTGACATTTAAATCACATAGTTCATGGACGAGTAGCGTAAATTGATGACTTAAATCTACATCATTTTTCTCAGCCCATACAGCGATTGTTTCGAATAAATGAGAAACTGTTTCCATATTTACATCTGCTTCAGCTGATGTATTAGAAAGTAAGGAACCAGCACTTTTTACAAGTAATGATTCTAAAGTTGTAGGTGAGACTTCATTCCATGCTAACACTGCTGCAGAGACAACTAGAGAATCTTTTGCTTTTGTTAAACTGAACCAATTTGTTAATAAATTTGGTACAAGTCCGTTTAATTCATGCATAAAGTGATTTCCGGTAATTAATGCAAAGTATGTTTCTTGATAGCGAGTACAAATTTCATTCCAATCGTCATTATTGTCTGTTTCAATATGCAAGAATAAATGATTAATACTTTGAATCCAAGGAAGGTATAAGGATTCATGTTGATAGCTATTCCAAAGAGCAATAACAAGTTCTTTAAATTGGGCTTGATCAACAGCATATAGAGCTTTTAAAGACTCATAGAAATATTCAGGCTTAATATTTTTTGTAAATCCTTTGTTTATGTAATTTATTAACGTATCAAACCAGTGTAAAGATTGTGTTCGAATACCTTCTTGAACAGCTAGTTCGATAGCGTTGTTCCAATCTTCTTGTTTTTCATAGAAAGAACGTGCAATTGCAGTAATATTTGGGTAATCCGGTTGGAATGCAACAGCTTCACTAATCGTCTTAAAAGCGAGTCCTAAACGATCTTGTTCGATATAAAGAGAAAGAAGTTGTAAGGAAACCTCCATCGTAAGAGTTGTATCTTCCGTTTGAATAGATTGATAAATTTCTTCTGCCTTTGATAAGAATCCTAGTTCAAAATAAGCATCTGCAATATTTTTTGTCGCCCAAAGTGCAAGAGCATTATTTACTTTTTCCCATTTAAATATAGCTGCTTCAAAATCTTTATTTTGATAATAAAATTCACCTTGAGCAAATCGAATATTAGAAATGTTGGAGAATTCATTTTTAGATTCATTTATATATGCTTCACCGAGTACTTCCGATGCAGGAGTAGAAGTTTCTTCTGTTAAAAATGTTTTATAGTAAACTTTTTGAATAAATTGATTTTCAATGGTCATGTTCGTTCCCCCCTGTATAATTTAGAAAAATGATGTTGTATGTAAAAGGGTGTATGTTCTTTTAATAGGTAGAAGTTGCATTATATAGACCAAACTATGTTTTTGCTAGATATATCATTTTTCTTGAGAGTTAAACCGTTGCGAAAAGTAACTTTCCTTTATTGTAACAAAAAAACACGCATATGAATTTTTATTTTTTATCGGGTCATTTGCGTGCAGTAAGAATCTAATCTCAAAATTGGTGAATGTAAGTGAGTTATGTGGGAGTCGGGATGTCTGTAGAAGCAAGATTGGCATAGGTTAATAATTAGTAGAGGATGAACAAAACTCCCACTGATTAAAGTTTCACTTTATCTCTGTTAAAGGAAAGAATAGAAGTAGAGTTCATTATAAAAACAATGTATAGTGAATATGTATACCATGTTTGCCTTAAAGATAGAAAGGGTACAATGTGGAATAACGATCGTGCATAGGATGTGTCTTCCGAATGGAACAACATATTGGCGAGTTAATCGCGCATTATGGCTATTTTGGAATTGTTATAGCTTTGGCTGGTGGGATTGTCGGATTACCGATACCAGACGAGTTTTTATTGACCTTTGTTGGTTATAATGTTTCAAAAGGAGTTATGTCAGGAACTGCTGCTTTTTTAAGTGGGATGGCTGGTGCGATGTTAGGGATCACGTTAAGCTACATATTAGGTTTAAAACTTGGGCTCCCTGTTTTAAAGAAATATGGGCCGAAAATTAGAATTAAAGAACATCACATTGAAAAAACACATATTTTATTTGAAAAATATGGGCCATTTCTTTTAATGATTGGTTATTTTATACCGGGAGTACGTCATTTAACAGCATATTTTGCTGGGGTATCAAATTTGACACTTTGGCGTTTTTGTTTATACGCTTACGGTGGTGCGCTCATTTGGATAAGTGTTTTTATTGGGCTTGGCTGGAAGTTAGGCGAGAAGTGGCGCTTCGTTGAGTATAGTTTACATCATTATAGAATATGGATTTTATTAATTTCAGCAGTTGTTACATGTGTTGTATGGTTGTACATAAAGAAAAAGAAAAACCGCTAATAGCGGTTTTTTAGCTGAAAGCAATAAATAATACACCAGCTGTAATAAAGACTACACCAACACCGGTCATAAAGTTTAACTTTTCACCGAGGATAATCATAGCGAGAATGATAGAAAATACGACGCTTAATTTATCGACAGGAGCTACTTGTGAAACCTTTCCTGTTTTGAGGGCAAGAAAATAAAATAGCCATGACGAAGCACCTGCAACCCCACTTAATGTGATAAATAGCAGTGCTTTTTTATTTAGCAGTACGTCGCCGATATTTTGAAATTTACCTTGTATGATAATAACGCCTATCATAAATAATGCCATAATAATAGATCGAATTGTTGTTGCAACGTTTGCATCGATGCCGTCTAAACCAAACTTTCCAAAAATCGATACAAGGGCAGCAGCAATTGCTGATAATAGGGCAAATAAGAGCCACGAACTCATAGTAAAATTCCTCCAATCTTACAGTATTATACATGAAAATGATTCTCATGTATAAGGTTGAAGCAATTGAGGTTTATAGGAAGCACGACTTCAACTTAACTTCTTGCTCCACCTGAATTTTAAGGTGGGAGTTTTACTGTCTGTAAATAGTGGGCTAAATAACGAAATAACCCCCACCTTATATTTTTAATAAGGTGGGGGTTATTATACTACTCTGCAATTTCCTCATATAAAAAGTACGTTACATTATAAATATGTTCTACTTCATCGTCTGTCATAAACAGTAATTCGTCACGCTCAATCCCTTTTTTCTTTTCAATAAACTCAATCATGTTTTTGCGTTCTTCTCTCTTCATCAATTTTATTTCTCCTCTCAATCTGTTTTAATACAGTTTATTTAAGTTACTTCTATTATATAACAGAATCTTTAGAAAGTTCCACCTATTTTATTGTTTTTTTCAAAAGAACTTTTCGACAAAACAAGCCCACCTAAGGGGGCTTGTTTTATTTTATAGTCGTAAAAACTCAGGCTCCGTCGTACCGGCACCATCGATGTAATAAATTGTGTCGGGATTGATTTTGATCAGTACGTAATTAGGGTCTTCAGGGCCGAGTAACCAACGTTTTAAGCTATTATTCCAAAACTTGTTTTTTAATGTCGAGTCTTCCTCGATTGAAGCCAATCCTTCAACTTCAATATAATCTTCATCTAATTTTTTCCCTTCTCGTCCGAGTAGTACATGGACATTAGGATTTTGTTCAATATCTGTTATCTTTTTTGATTGTCGATCTGTTGCAACATACAGTACAAAATCTTCATGGAAAAACATCATAAAGGCGCTATGAGGTTTCTCATTTCGTACTGTAGATAATACACCAGTACGTTGACCTTGAATAATAGTTGCGATTTTTTCTTTTAAGTGCATAATTTTAACCCCTTTTCACAATTTATAATTCTGTCTGTTTAAACAAGATAATTTAAATATCTTTCATACTGTTTTCTTCAATCCGATTTTTTAAACGTAATTGTGATGAAATCGGACAAGTTAGGAGAATAATAATAATAATATTGAGGAGAAATACATACGATGGAAGGATGAAAAAGCATGTTTAATAAAATATTTCTTATAGTAGCGCTTATAGGTGTACCACTGTCTGTGCTTGGAAAAACACTTCATTGGCCAGAAACAATTATGTTTGCTGTGTATTGTATTACGATTATCGCATTAGCTGGTTTTATGGGGAGAGCAACAGAGAGTTTAGCAATTGTTTCTGGTCCTAGAATAGGCGGGTTATTAAATGCTACTTTCGGTAATGCTGTTGAACTTATCATTTCAATTTTTGCACTTCAAGCAGGGTTAATTGAAGTGGTGTTAGCTTCTTTAACGGGTTCTGTACTTGGAAATTTATTATTAGTAGGAGGGTTATCTTTCTTTGTTGGAGGTCTTAAATACAAAAGACAAAGTTTTAATGTATATGATGCAAGGCATAATTCAGCTTTATTAATATTTGCTGTTGTTGTGGCCTTTGTTATTCCAGAGATCTTTTCAATGAAGATGGACGCTGGCAAGACGTATCAATTAAGTATAGGTGTTTCTATTATTATGATTATCATGTACCTTGCTGCATTACTATTTAAGTTAGTTACGCACCGTGGTGTATATCAACATAAAAGTGACGAAGTAGCGCATGAAGAAGAGCCAGAGTGGTCGAAAGGGAAGGCGCTCCTTATTTTAGCGATAGCAACACTGGCAGTAGCTTATGTGTCAGAGGCACTCGTGCATACTTTTGAAACTGTTGCAAAGTCATTTGGCTGGTCAGAGTTATTTATAGGGGTTATTATCGTTGCAATTGTTGGGAATGCAGCGGAACATGCGTCTGCAATTATTATGGCTTATAAAAATAAAGTAAATATTGCAGTCGAAATTGCAATAGGCTCTACATTACAAATCGCTATGTTTGTTGCTCCTGTATTAGTATTGCTATCTATGTTCTTCGCACAAAGGATGCCTTTAGTATTTACCATACCAGAACTTGTGTCTATGATTACAGCCGTTTTCTTAACGATTGCGATTTCCAATGATGGAGATACAAACTGGTTTGAAGGTGGCACTTTACTAGCGGCGTATGTCATTATGGGAATTGGTTTTTATTTATTATGAAAAATAGGCATAACAATTGCGCTCAGAGAAAACAATAAACGAAGTAGTATATATACCTACATAGGAAGGAGCCAGACAGGTGAAACGAGTATACAGCATATGCCTTTCAACTATGGTCTCGTTTATTTTATTATTTCCTAACATGAGTTTTGCAAAGACAACAGTAGGAACAAAAATGCCTTCATCTGTTTTAAATATTTCAAAAGACAATACATTTCCAAATGATGCGCAAGATTTGCCACGTTTACAACCAAGTAAATTTGCTCAAGAGCTATTGAAAACGGCTAATATTAAAATTGAAAATCCAGACTTAATTCGGATGTTTAATGAAACGACAATTTCAAATGCGCCGCTTGCAGTAGGGTATCGGGCAAAAATTTATTTAGGTCAATGGGCTTTACGTTATGAATCAGTAGACACATCGATTAATTGGGAATATAAACAAGTGAATCGAAATGTGTATGATAATCGCGGAGGAGACCGTTTATATCCACTTCGCTATAAGCAAGAAACACAAAAGACGGTTGAAGGCGATTTAACAGCAGATATGAAAGATGCTGCAGATGTGAAAAAAATGATGCTTCTCAAAGCACTTGAAAAAGTACAATTACCCCTTTCGTTTAAAACGACCATTGGTTATGGTACTGGGCATGAGCGTGTGTATAATATTAGCCCGAGTCAACTCGGATATTTATACGCTTATACACCAGCAGTAAATGAAAAAGGAAAAGTAACATTTGGAGAAGTGTATCTTGTATTAAAGGGAAATCAAAAAAGACTTGTTGTGAAAAATATTACTTCTCAAGGAATTGGAGCTGCTATTCCAATTCATGATCATTTGTATTTTAAATTCATTTCTTCTTCCCACTCGCAATAACATGAAAAAACGTCAGCTTATGAGCTGACGTTTTTTTATAATGTAATGTTTGCTGTTTTTGATAAGAAATCTTCTGTCGGATAGTAGCTGTTTTTTACAAGAACATTTGGTCCAAGACATTTTACTGCAGGACAGTGACAGCTTAATGATTTTGCTGTTTTTGAAGCGCTCCATTTTTCATACGCTTCTTGTAATGTGTTTGTTTGTATGTTTCCTAGAAGTGGAACATCACCAAAATCAGTAACGATAATATTGCCATCAAAAATATTTACATTTAAGCGTGAACGACCATCTGGATCGTTACGAACAGTTACATTTTTGCTCTCTTGTAACTTTTTAAATGTGGCAATGTCTCGCTCGTCATCGCTACAAGCATAGAAAGGTAAAGTTCCAAATAGCATCCATACATTTTCATCGCGAATTTCTAGTAAATGTTCAATCGCATCACGAATTTCAGCTTTTGTTAAAATTTCTAGATTACTCGCGAAGTCACTTGGATACATTGGATGAACTTCATGACGTTTACAGCCCATCTCTTCGACGATTTGGCGGTGAATATGTTCAATATGTGGTAGAGTTCTTTTGTTTAGCATTGTTTCGGCCGATACAAGTACACCTGCATCTGATAAAGCCTTACTATTTGTAATCATTCTTTCGAATAATTTTGCACGTTGTTCGTAAGTAGGCTTACGCTCCATCATTGCAAATCCGCCTTCAACGAAGTCATCAATTGTTCCCCAGTTATGAGAGATATGCAATACGTCTAAATAAGGAATAATCTGTTCATAACGTGCTAAATCTATAGTTAAGTTAGAGTTGATTTGAGTGCGAACGCCTCGTTCATGGGCATATTTTAAGAGTGGTGTTACATAGTTGTCGACGGATTTTTTGGAAAGCATAGGTTCTCCGCCAGTAATACTTAAAGAACGTAAATGAGGAATCTCATCTAATCGTTTTAATAAAAGATCCATCGGAAGCGGATTTGGGTCTTTCGGCTGTAACGTGTAACCAACAGCGCAATGCTCACAGCGCATATTGCATAACGTCGTCGTTGTAAATTCAACATTTGTTAATAGTAGTTTGCCGTACTCTTCAAGGTCCATATACGCTTCCCATGGATCGTAAGAAGGAGTAATCGGCTTCATTTTTTGTGATATCGTCATATGAAATACTCCTTTGACTATTGAAATAACAATTTGTCCATTCTCTATAATAGAAGAATATGTGCTTTTTATAAAGTGAAACTTTTTAGCATGAAAAGAGAGAGGGCTTACATTATAGTGGATGACTGTGACAAAATTGATGAAATTTCATGCCCATAGCAATCGTTTTTGCGGTATAATAAAAGCAACTCGAATTAAAAGGAGAGTGCCTTCATGGGAAAAGCAATTCAAGATAAAGATACACAATTAGTATATTTAAAAGAACGTTTAAATATGTTCATTGAAGTAATTGATACAATTGAACCTGAAGAAGTAGAATTAGAAGATGTAGATCGTCTTCTTGCAATGTTAGATGAATTAGAATTAAAATGTGAGCAATTTAAAAAAGACGAATAATATATTAAAAAGGCTACCAATTCCAATTTGGTAGCCTTTTTCTGTTCGGGTAATAGAAGGACGATAGAAAAAGAGGTATAATCAAGTTGTGAAAAATTTCATTTATGCTCTAATAGCGTGAAACAAATAAATAGCTAAAGAGCATAACAATTGAATTTTCAGCTCATAACGTTTTGGTAGCGTTCACAATTGAGGGGGAAGTAACAATGGAAAAGCTTCAAGAAAGCATGTATCAACTAATTGTTGAAACGTCAACGAACTTACCGAAAGATGTTCGTCGTGCGATTCAACAAGCGAAAGAGCGAGAAAATGCAGGGACTCGTTCTGCGATGGCACTTGGCACAATTACAAATAATATTAAAATGGCTGATGATAACATCTCGCCGATTTGCCAAGATACAGGGATGCCAACGTTTAAAATTTATACACCAGTTGGTGTGAATCAATTAAAGTTGAAGGAAGCTATCTATAATGCGCTTGAGCGGGCGACAAAAGATGGTAAACTTCGTCCCAATTCTGTTGATTCTCTTTTTGGAGATAATAGTGGAAATAATTTAGGACCAGGTACACCGGTGATTAAGTTTGAACAATGGGAAAAAGATTATATTGATGCACGTTTAATCCTAAAAGGTGGTGGCTGTGAGAATAAAAATATTCAATATAGCTTACCGTGTGAACTAGAAGGACTTGGACGAGCTGGCCGTGATTTAGAAGGGATTCGTAAATGCCTTCTTCATGCAGTATATCAAGCACAAGGGCAAGGATGTAGCGCTGGTGTAATTGGTGTTGGTATCGGGGGAGACCGCACATCAGGTTATGAATTAGCAAAAAATCAATTATTCCGTACATTAGATGATGTCAATCCAGTACCAGAGTTACAACATCTTGAAGAGTACGTATTAGAAAATGCGAATAAGCTTGGCATTGGTACGATGGGATTTGGCGGAGAAACAACTTTACTTGGTTGTAAAATTGGCGTCTATAATCGTTTGCCAGCTAGTTTCTATGTATCTGTTGCGTATAATTGCTGGGCATATCGTCGCCTTGGTGTGAAAATCCATCCTGAAACAGGAGACATTATGGATTGGTTATATCAAGAAGGGGAAGATACACTTCAGCATGAAGTACAAGAAAAAACAGAGCAACGTGAGATTGTATTACAAGCACCAATTACAGAAGAGCAAATTCGTGAACTTCGCGTTGGTGATGTTGTAACAATTAATGGCATGATGTATACAGGTCGTGACGCAATCCATAAGCATTTAATGGATAATGATTGTCCAGTAGATTTAAACGGACAAATTATTTACCACTGTGGTCCAGTTGTTGTGAAAGATGAAAATGACAATTGGCAAATTAAAGCGGCAGGTCCAACGACAAGTATTCGTGAAGAACCCTACCAAGGCGATATTATGAAGAAATTCGGTATTCGCGCTGTCATTGGAAAAGGCGGTATGGGTGCGAAAACATTAGCGGCTTTAGAAGAACACGGCGGTGTATATTTAAACGCAATCGGTGGTGCAGCGCAATATTATGCTGAATGTATTAAAGAAGTGAAAGATGTTGATTTCTTACAATTTGGTATTCCAGAAGCAATGTGGCATTTACGTATCGACGGGTTTAAAGCAGTTGTAACGATGGACTCTCATGGTAATAGCTTACATGCAGATGTTGATAAAACATCACTTGAAAAATTAGCTAGCTTTAAAGAGCCAGTATTTAAGTAAATAAAAAATGCATCTCGAATGATTCGAGATGCATTTTTTTGGTATATATAGAAAAACATGTTCAGCATGAAAGAATGCGTAGCAACAGAAACTACAAGTACGATTATATATGGAAAGGAGACTATTTATGAAATATAAATGGTTATATATCGGTCTCATTTTTTCAATTATGATGGCACTTGTTCCAGTTTCAGCACTGGCTTATACAAATACTCCACATAACTGGGGAATCCCGCGTCCTAAAAATGAAACAGTACCAGATGCAGGAAAGTTATATACAGATTTACTACAAAAAAATGGCGGGTTTTATTTAGGAGATACGAAGAAAAAAGATATTTATTTAACATTTGATAATGGATATGAGAATGGATACACCGGGAAAATATTAGATGTATTAAAAGAGAAAAAAGTACCAGCAACTTTCTTTGTAACGGGGCATTACATTAAAACACAAAAAGATTTATTGTTAAGAATGAAGGATGAAGGACACATTATTGGAAACCATTCTTGGAGTCATCCTGATTTTACAGCGGTAAATGATGAGAAACTTCGTGAAGAATTAACGAGTGTAACGGAAGAAATTAAAAAAGTAACTGGGCAAAAAGAAGTGAAATATGTACGTCCTCCGCGCGGTGTATTTAGTGAAAGAACGTTAGCTCTTACGAAAGAAATGGGCTATTATAATGTATTTTGGTCACTTGCATTTTTGGATTGGAAAGTGGATCAGCAAAGAGGATGGCAATATGCGCATAATAATGTTATGACGATGATTCATCCAGGATCTATTTTATTACTTCATGCAATATCAAAAGATAATGCAGAAGCACTTGCGAAAATCATTGATGATTTGCGCGAGAAAGGGTATCATTTTAAAAGTCTAGATGACTTAGTAAAAAGCAATCAACCGTAAGCATGTATGCTTACGGTTTTCTCATGCTATAATGATGTGTAAAAAGGATGGGGAAACGTATGTGGAGCGAACATGTTACGTTAGAGTATCCGTATCATTTTGAAGAAGTATTAAAACGTTTATCTTTTGATCCTCTTAACGTCATTCAATTAGATGAGAAAGTTATTTATATCCCGCTTTGTATAGACGAGGAACAGGTTGTTGTTCGCTTACAAGGGATTGGTACTGTTCAAAATCCACAGTTTTGGATTTCTAGTCAGACAGGAGATCCAGAGAAAGTCATGAAACGAATGAGGGCCATTTTTCATTGGAATGAACCGTTTCAAGATATACAAAATCATTTTTTAAACACATCATTACGTCCACTATTTGAAACATATGCTTATACTCCAATTATTTTAGAATTTGATTATTTTGCTTGTCTTCTTCGCTGTATCATTCACCAACAAATAAATTTGAAATTTGCTACTGTGTTAACAGAACAATTTGTGAAACGGTATGGAACAGAGAAGAACGGTGTATTCTTTTTCCCCACTCCGGAAATAGTAGCAAATATTTCAATAGAAGAATTGAGAGAGCAGAAGTTTAGTCAGCGAAAGGCTGAATATATAGTAGGATTAGGTCGAAGTATTGTCAGTGGTACATTAAATTTAGCGAGTATAGAAAATGGGACGGAAGAAGAAGTTTCAGCACAATTGTTGCCAATTAGGGGAATTGGTGCATGGACAGTGCAAAACTTTTTAATGTTTGGGCTTGGACGGAAAAATATGTTCCCGAAAGCGGACATTGGGATTCAGCGTGCAGTGCAAGGTATATTTCAATTAGATGATAAACCTGATGATGCATTTTTAGAAAAAGTGAAACAAGAGTGTGAACCATACTGCAGTTATGCAGCGTTATATTTATGGAAAAGTATAGAGTAGAGGTGTAATAATGGTACAAAAGCAACATGAGAGTAAGTTGGAAGTTGGTCAAACGTTTCCTGTGACAATTAAACGTCTTGGGATTAACGGAGAAGGCGTTGGTTATTTTAAGAGACAAGTTGTTTTCATTCCAGGGGCATTACCAGGAGAAGAAGTTGTTGCAGAAACAACGAAAATTCAGCGTGGCTTCGCTGAAGCGAAAGTGAAAAAAGTTCGTAAAGCTTCACCGCATCGTGTGAAAGCACCGTGTCCAGTATATGAGGAGTGCGGCGGTTGCCAATTGCAACATTTAGACTATAAAGAACAACTAAATCAAAAGCGTGATATCGTTGTACAAGCATTCCAGAAGTATATGAACAACGGTTTGGAAGAGAAAATTCGTCCGACGCTTGGCATGGAAAATCCATGGCATTATCGTAATAAGAGTCAACTACAAGTGGGGCGTAAAGACGAAAAGGTTATTACAGGGCTGTATAAACAAAACTCACATCAGTTAATTGATATTGCTCATTGTATGATTCAACATAAAGCAACGAATGAAGCGACAAAAGTTGTAAGACGTATATTAGAAAAGTTAAATGTTTCTATTTATAATGAGAAAAAGCAAAAAGGTTTAGTACGTACAATTGTGACACGTACTGCAGTGCAAACAGGGGAAGTACAAGTTACACTTATTACAACAAAAGAAGAATTGCCAAATAAAGAGCAATTTATCGCAGAAGTACAAAAACAGATGCCAGCTGTTAAATCAATTATGCAAAATGTAAACTGGCGTAAAACATCTGTTATTTTCGGTGATAAAACATTTAAATTGGCTGGAAAAGAAGTAATTCAAGAAACACTTGGTGATTTATCATTTGAATTATCAGCACGTGCATTCTTCCAGTTGAATCCAGAACAAACGGTTGTTTTATACAATGAAGCGAAAAAAGCCGCTGCTTTAACAGGCAATGAGAAAATTGTAGATGCGTATTGTGGCGTTGGTACAATCGGACTTTGGCTTGCAAATGATGCAGCGGAAGTACGTGGTATGGATGTAATTCCAGAAGCGATTGCAGATGCAAGAAAAAATGCGAAGCGTCACGGATTTACAAATACGAAATATGAAGCAGGTAAAGCTGAACAATGGTTACCGAAATGGGTAAAAGAAGGATGGCGTCCAGATGTAATTGTTGTTGATCCACCACGTACAGGTTGCGATGATAAATTACTGGAAACAATTTTAAAAGTGAAGCCGAAACAAGTTGTCTATGTGTCTTGTAATCCTTCATCATTAGCACGTGATGTACAAGTATTAATGAAGAGCTATGAAGTGGAGTATGTGCAACCAGTTGATATGTTCCCGCATACAGCTCACGTAGAAAATGTAGTGAAGCTTGTTAGAAAGTAAAGTTTATTAATATTCCCTCATGGTATGAGGGAATATTTTCTATGAAGGAGAATGAAATGTACAATTATAAATTAACGATTCAGTACGATGGTGCACGTTTTAAAGGATGGCAACGTCTCGGTAATAACGATAATACGATTCAAGGAAAAATCGAAAGTGTCATCTCTGAAATGGTCGGAAAAGAAATTGAAATTATCGGTTGTAGTAGAACAGACGCTGGTGTACATGCTTTGAATCAAGTTGCTAACTTTCAAAGTGATGAGAAGTTAGTGGAACATAAAGTGAAAAAATATTTAAATCAATATTTACCTAATGATATTAGCATTACGAATGTGGAAGAAGTACATGATCGCTTCCATGCTCGTTACAATTCTAAAGCAAAAACATATCTGTATAAAATTTGGAATGAAGAGCATACAAATCCATTTATGCGTAAATATAGCATGCATGTGAATAAAAAATTAAATGTGAAAAGCATGAAAGCAGCTGCGAAACATTTAGTTGGTTCACATGATTTTACTGCTTTTTCAAATGCGAAATCAAAGAAAAAATCTATGGTTCGAGAAGTATATACACTTGATGTGATGGAAGAGGCAGGGTTTGTACAAATTAGAGTAAGTGGTAACGGCTTCCTTCATAATATGGTAAGAAAAATTGTTGGGGCATTAATTGAAGTTGGATTAGGACAATTAGACGCTGAAGCAATTCCAAACATTTTAGAGGAAAAGCAGCGCAATCAAATTAATTGTCTTGCTGAGGCAAGTGGGTTGTATTTAGAGAATGTTGAGTTTTAATGGCAAATAAAAAAATCGGGCTAAGTAGCTCGATTTTTTTAGTATTACGAAGATTTTTCGTTTTTTATACGTAGCTTCAAATTCCAAAAAGCAGCAAGCATAATAGCTGCAAAGGAGCCACTAATTGTTCCTAATAGCTTTGCATAAGGAAAGCTACTCATATCACCATTAATGAATAACATTATACATAGAACAGCAGGGAGAAGGTATAAGTAGTGTAATAACTTTAATTTTTTATCATTACTCATATATATAGCCCCTTTCTAGCATGTTATATGTTTATTATAACATATTTTACCAAGTTATTTTTGCACTTGGAGACATGTTTATTTCATATGTGTAAATGCAGTTTTTTAATTCGATATTGTAAGTTTTGCCTACTTAATCCTAAAAATTTTGCAGCTTGTGAGATGTTGCCATGATTTTCTTTAAGAATTTGGTTAATGTAGTTCTTTTCCATTTTTTCTATTGTGTGTTTTAAAGTTTTAGGTGCATCAGTATTTTGATTAGTTAGTGCATGTTGCATATTGAATTCTGTTTTTATTCGTTCACGAAAGCGAGTAGGCATATGAAACGCTGTAATGATGGTTTCATCTTCTATCAAGTTCATGGAACCTTCAATTATATGTTCCAACTCCCGTACGTTTCCAGGCCAATCGTATGCATAGAAAAATTCTCTTACATTTACATCTACATCGGTTACATTGAGCCCAAATTGAGTATTATATTTTTCAATAAAGTGCTGAACAAGATCTGGAATATCTTCTTTTCTTTCACGTAAAGGCGGAAGACATAAAGTAACGACGCTTAATCGGTAATATAAGTCTTCTCTTAATCGATTATGTGCGATGGCTTCGAAAGGATCTTCATTGATAGTTGCTATAATACGAACATCAATTTCTTTTTCGTGTGTGCCTCCGATTCTTCGTATTGTTTTTTCTTGTATAGCTCGTAGTAACTTCGCTTGAAGTGCTGGACTTAATGAGTTGATTTCATCTAATAACAAAGTTCCTCCGTTCGCTTCTTCGAATAAGCCTGATTTATCTATTGCTCCTGTAAAGGCACCTCGATTTGTGCCAAATAGTAGGCTTTCCATTAAGGTATCAGGTATAGCGGCACAGTTTTGTGAAATAAAGGGTTTGGTTGAACGCTGACTTTCATTATGGATGCTTTGTGCAAATAGTTCTTTACCAGTGCCTGTTTCCCCTACGAGAAGTATGGAGGAAGATGTACGAATTACTCTTTTTCCTTCTGTAATGATTGATTGAATGGCTTCAGAATCACCAATTATGTGATCAAAGGTAAATTTAGTGCTTTGTTTTCGAGAAGGACTTATTTTTATCGTTTGTTTTAAGTTACTAATTTCTTTTGATATTTCAATAGCGCCTTTAATTTTTCCATTTTCTATTATAGGGAAAGTATCGTTAATCGTTGTAATTTCTTGTCCTTTATTGTTAAAATACGTTTGTTTTATATTTTTCTTTGTTTTTCCAAATTTTAATGCCTCTATAAGAGTACTATTTTTATTTTCTTCAAATGCAAATACCTCTAAAGGACTTTTATATAGCACATCTAAGCAATCCATTGATTCAATTTCCATCATTTTGCGGTTATAGACAATCGTTTTACTTTCCTCATTAATAATATGAATCCCGATATCGAGTTCATTGATTAAAGTTTCATATAGCATATTCATTTCAATAATTTGTTTGAAATTAATTTCTTCTGTATGCATGTAACATCTTCTTCTCATTTCACCCTATGAAGACTGACTTTTTATAATTTTATTAAAATTCTTATAAAATCGCAAAAAAATTTTGCTATTTTTCGTTTAAAACTTTTTAAATGATCGAAAAATTTTGCGGTTGTGCACATTTTTTTGTATGAAACTCTCATTTAATATATGAATTAGAGACTTGGTACGTATTTTGCATAAATAATATTCGAAATCTCTAGAGGGGAGAATATGAATTTTTACAGGATATACAACGTTTTGGTGTCAATTAATAAGAGGGAGGAATTTATAAAGTGAAGACAGTTATAGAAGGTGTGTATAGTCCTTGTTATGGAAAAGTAGAGAAGTTATTTGTTACGGAAAGTTCTTACGTATACGAGTGGGAGAAATTAGCGTTAATTGAAACAATAGATAAACAGAAAGTAGAAATTAAGATAGGGATCAGTGGTTATATTGAATCATTAGAAGTAGTAGAAGGACAAGCTATTGCTGATCAAAAATTATTAATAACAGTAAGGGATGACCTTTTAGTAACAGGCAGTGATTAATGTAAGTGACGTGTATTTTTGCTCTTTTCAATCATTATTTTTACAATGAATACTTTTAAAAACGCTTACATTAAATGGGTTGGCAAAGTGAAAAGGGGGGATTTATATGATGGATCAAAACCAAGGATTAAAAAGAGAATTGAAAAGTAGGCACATATTTATGATTGCACTCGGTGGAGTTATTGGTACAGGACTTTTTTTAGGGTCAGGTTATACGATTCATGAGGCTGGACCTGGAGGAGCAATTGTAGCGTATCTTGTCGGTGGATTTGTAATGTATTTAACGATGCTCTGTCTTGGAGAATTAGCTGTTGCGATGCCTGACGCAGGGTCTTATCAAACGTATGCGACAAAGCATATTTCCCCTGCAGCAGGTTATGTAGTGGGATGGATGTCATGGTTAAACTGGTCTGCTACGATAGGTATTGAATTAATTGCAGTTAGTATTTTGATGAAACGTTGGTTTCCTGATGTACCGTCATGGATTTGGTGTGTAGTGTTCGCGGTACTGCTCTTTGCTATTAATGCGTTATCTTCAAGAAGTTTTGCGGAAGTGGAATTTTGGTTTGCAAGTATTAAAGTAATTACAATTATTGCATTTATTATTTTAGGCGGGGCGGCAATGTTTGGTTTTCTAGATATGAAAGGAAATGAACCAGCACCGATGTTCTCTAGCTTTACTGATTACGGGGGACTGTTTCCGAATGGATTATCAGCCATTTTAATTACGATGATTGCAGTTAATTTTTCTTTCCAAGGAACAGAACTAGTTGGTATTGCAGCAGGTGAGAGTGAAAATCCAGAGAAAACGATCCCGAAGGCAATTAACAATACAGTTTGGCGTATACTTGTTTTCTTTGTACTATCTATTTTTATTCTTGCTGGACTATTCCCTTGGCAGCAAGCAGGAGTAATAGAAAGTCCATTTGTAGTTGTATTTGATAAAATTGGTATTCCTTATGCAGCCGATATTATAAATTTCGTTATTATTACAGCAGTTCTATCCGTTGCGAATTCAGGATTATATGCAACTTCTCGTATGCTATGGTCTATGTCTAATCAAGGAATGATTAGTCCGATTTTTGGTAAGTTATCTAAAAATGGTGTTCCTATTTATGCATTGATTGTAAGCACAATTGTAGGTTGTCTCTCATTATTATCAGGTATTTATGCGGAAGATACAGTTTATTTATGGCTGCTTTCTATCGCTGGATTTGGAGCGATACTAGTTTGGGCATCTATTGCTCTATCTAACTTATTAGCTAGAAGGTCATACATAAAGCAGGGCGGGGATGTCAAAGACCTGAAATTTAAAACACCGCTGTATCCATTCGTACCACTGCTTGCGTTAGTATTAAATGTAACAGTAATCGTTGGCATGGCCTTTATTCCAGAACAAAGAATGGCATTGTATTGTGGTATTCCATTTATGATTGTTTGTTTACTGTTTTATCGTGCTACAAGAAATAAGGGAAGTAATGTAGAGCATATTGAAAAGACAAATACAACGGAAGTAGAGAGTTTATAATAGTGATCAATTAGGAGACTGTAAAATTGTAAACAGTCTTTTTTTTTGTGAAAATAAAGCTGGAAACATACTATGTATGCAAAGGGGAAGTAGCGATGAATCCAGAAATTTCGCAGTTGTTAAAACAAATAGATTCAAGGAAAGAGGAATTGTTAGAACTTACAAAAACATTAATTCGTTTTGAAACACCAGCACCGCCAGCGAGAAATACAAATGAAGCGCAAGAATTTGTTGCAGAGTTTTTAAGAAAACGAAATTTTAGTATTAATAAATGGGATGTATATCCGAATGATCCGAACGTTGTTGGGGTAAAAAAAGGAATAAAAAGTGACTCATATAAAAGTCTTATTATTAATGGTCATATGGATGTAGCTGAAGTGTCAGCAGATGAGGCGTGGGAAACAGATCCATTTGATCCATTTATAAAAGATGGCTGGTTAGTTGGACGTGGCGCAGCAGATATGAAAGGTGGGCTGGCTGGAGCGCTATTTGCCATTCAACTTTTACAAGAAGCTGGTATTGAATTACCTGGAGATTTAATCTTTCAATCAGTAATAGGGGAAGAAGTTGGAGAGGCAGGAACACTTCAATGCTGCAGGCGAGGTTACGATGCTGACTTTGCAGTCGTAGTGGATACGAGTGATTTACATATGCAAGGACAGGGCGGCGTAATTACTGGCTGGATTACTGTGAAAAGCCCGCAAACGTTTCATGATGCAACGCGCAGACAAATGATCCATGCTGGAGGACGTTTATTTGGAGCGAGTGCGATTGAAAAAATGATGAAAATTGTGCAGAGCTTACAAGAATTAGAGCGTCACTGGGCAGTCATGAAAACATATGAAGGCTATCCATCTGGAACAACAACAATTAATCCAGCTGTTATTGAGGGGGGAAGGCATGCGGCGTTTATTGCGGATGAGTGCCAGTTATGGATAACAGTGCACTTCTATCCGAACGAAACACATGAACAAATAATAAAAGAAATTGAAGAATATATTGGAAAGGTAGCAGCTGCCGATCCATGGTTAAGTGAAAATCCGCCACAATTTAAGTGGGGCGGAGAATCAATGATTGTAGATCGTGGTGAAATTTTCCCTTCATTAGAAGTAGATAGGGAACATGCAGCTGTAAAAAAACTTAGCTCAGTACACGAGTCTATTTTATCAAAAAATGCAATTTTAGATATGTCTGCAACGGTAACTGATGGCGGTTGGTTTAGTGAGTTTCATATTCCAGCGATTATATATGGACCAGGTACATTAGAAGAAGCACATTCTGTAAATGAGAAAGTTGAAATTGAACAGTTAATTGAATTTACAAAAGTAATAACAGCATTTATATATGAATGGTGCCACACGAAAAAATAGATTTGTATAGTAAAATCGTACGAGTATGTATACTTGTACGATTTTTTAGTGAACTATTTCAGAGGTAAAAATAAACAACTGAAATAGTTCTTTATTTTGCTATGTCTTTCGCTTTATTTCAAGTAATTTCTCTTTTGCTAATTCAACGGCGATCGCATCATCTAAATAGCCAATTGGAAAGAGATAGTCGGGAATAATATCTGTCGATAAAATGAAATACAGTAATGCGCTCCCAAGAACTGCACGTTCTTCTTTTGAAATGGTTTCATTGCAAAATTGTTGATACATATCTGTTAATTGTTCAATAAAAGGACCAGCACTATCAATTTGCTCTAATTTACTTGCGAAACTGTCATGAATACGTTTTTCGCCTTCTGTTGTCTGGGCATAGCGTTCGTAATTTTCGAGTTCTTGTTTTACGCGAGTTGTAGTGTAATCGAAATCGAATAAGTTAGAGGATTGCAGCGTTTGCTGAATGGTATCAAGAGATGTGTACATATCTGTTTTTTCTTTATTTATGTGAGGAGAATCAGGGTACATTTCATCAAATAACAATTGGGGTGGAACTTGAAGACATTCTGCAAATTTTTGTAGATGTTTTTGTTTTGGCGGTTGTTTGCCATTAATAATTCTTGAGACTGTTGCAGGATCAATATTTGTAAGTATTCCTAGTTGGCGCATAGATAAGGCGCGTTCTTTTAAAAGTTTTTTTATTAATTTGCCAAGCCGATCATTCGGGTTTTCATTAGCCATAGTGTAGGCACTCCTTTTTTAGTATTGAAAAAATATTGAGCATTTATTACAAGTATATGAAACAGACAGGCACAGTTGCTCAACATTTTCATAATATGCATTGAAAAGTGAGAAAAAGGGGTGACTATTTATGAGTACAGTAGGCTTATTTTCAATTTTTTTAATCGGGATCGCTTCTAATTTAGATAATGCAGGTGTTGGAATTGCATATGGCATTCGTAAAATTCGTATTTCGTGGTTTAACAATTTTATCATCGCATTCTTTGGATTTTTATTTACTTTACTAGCTGGATTTTTTGGAAACTGGATTGCGTTATTTATTTCAGAGTTTACAGCAAATCTGATTGGAGCAATCGTTTTAGGGGTAATCGGTGTGTTTATTTTGTGCCAGCCTTTCTTGGGTCAAAAAAATACTGCAGGTTCTAAAGATGGTAATGTACTTATGGGCATTTTACGTAATCCGGAAAAAGCAGATTTTGATGGTTCTAAAACAATTAGTTTCTCAGAAGCAATTGTTTTAGGAGTTGCGTTGTCTATTAATAATATTGCAGGTGGATTTGATGCAGGGGTAACAAATTTAAATCTTTGGCTTACAGCGACTATTTCTGGGGTGTTTAGTTTTATTTGTATTAGTGGTTTTGCGTATGTAGGAAAACGATTTTTAGCAGAATACTTAGGGAAATGGGCGACAGTTATCGCAGGACTATTATTAATTCTTATTGGGATCGATCAGTTGTTGTAAGGAGAGTAGAAAACAAGGTTCGAGTATTTCCTTGGAAATACAGCAAGAGATTGCATATATCGACGTACTTTTCTCCATACTAATACGGATTTCTTTTAAGAAAGGGGGATTTGTATGGGACGCGGGAAAGCATTTGATCATAAGAAAAAAGGGCATGATCATCAACCACCTAAAGGTGCGTTCATTCATAAAGATGTAAATGAACATACTTTGGAAGAGGAAGAGCTACCAGTAAATATTGAGGCGTATAAAAATAGTTTAAAAAAACATTAAAAGCACCTACATAGGTGCTTTTTTAACGTATATCTTCAATTAATTGTTCGGATTCTTCATGCATACTGTACTCACTTAATACTTGAATGCAAAGCCACTTTAATTCCTCAATCGTATGCTCAAGTTCTTCAGGAAGCACATGATAAATGTCTTCAAGTCCCATCCCGAAATGAATAAGTTCAAGTACTTGATCATCGATGTTCCGATCCATTAATAATTCAAGTACTTCTAAATTGAATATGTATCGGTGAGCTTCGTCGAGTGAAACAACTTTTAACTTCAAGCTTTCTACAATACTCAATATAAAAAGAAGGATTGTTTTTTCAAGAACAGGTTGTTTTCCCATTTGAAATATTAGTTTCATCTTTCACACCTCCACATATAGCGCTAGGTTGTACTATATTATTCAGGAGGGGGGAACAAATATGCATGATATAGAGAAACTTTCAGCACTGTTTTTGTAAGAAGATTGATACCTGACAAAAGTAAGGTTTTGGTGAAATAAAAAACCCTGCTAGTATAGCAGGATAACTCGTGATTAAAAAATGCTCCAACCTTCTTGAGCAGAAAGAAGTTCAAGAATTTTAAAACCGGCAATACTATTTCCGTTTGCATCTAAAGCTGGTCCGAAAATACCGATTCCCATGTCTCCTTTTACGCAGCCAAAAATACCACCGGCTACACCACTTTTTGCAGGAATACCAACACGAATTGCAAATTCACCAGATTCGTTATACATACCACATGTGACCATAAATGTTTTGCAAATTTTTGTAATATGTTTAGGGATGATTTGTTTCTTTTTATATGGATCATATCCATCCATTGCAAAAATTAAGCCGATACGTGCTAAATCGATGCAGTTTACTTCAACTGCGCATTGACGAGTATATAAATCCATAAGTTCTTCAATATCACAATCGATAATTCCGTTTTGTTTCATATAATAACAAAGTGAACGGTTTAGGTAAGCTGTCTCTAGTTCTGAATCGGCAACTTTAGAGGAATAATTAATAGTAGGATTATCTGTTATTTCACGTACAAAATGAAGAATACGTTCCATTTTTTCCTCGTTATCTTTTCCTGCTAACATGCTTGTAATAGCTAAAGCACCTGCATTTATCATTGGATTAAGGGGTTTGGACGGACTTGTCGTTTCTAACTTAATAATAGAATTAAATGGGTCACCCGTTGGTTCCATTCCAACTTTAGAAAATACATATTCTTCACCACGGTCTAAAAGGGCAAGGGCAAGTGTAATTACTTTGGAAATACTTTGAAGAGTAAATAGTGTTTGTGAGTTGCCTGCATGGATATATTCTGTTTCTTTATGGAAAATGGCAATCCCTAAATCGTCTGGATTTGCATTTCCTAGTTCGGGGATATAAGTAGCAAGTTTTCCTTTTTTCGTATATGGTTTTACTTGTTCTAACAACTGTTGTAAGTTGTTTGTTTCAATGCACTGCATAGTACCAACGCTCCTATTTTGAATTAACTAAGTTTACTTTTCCCGATATGCTCGGAAATAAATAATAACATGAAAAAGTGGAATGATAAAACGAAAGTTCAATGTGATATAATAGGTCTTTCGTTTCGAGTATTCTGTATTTTAAAAAGGAGAAATTTCCTTTTATATAACAGTTTGGAAATAGGAGATTTATCCATAAAAAGTTCAGAAATAAAAACTACACATCTATACAACTATATGTTATTATGGTTATGTAATAGAAAGCGTTTTCTAAAGCGTACTTATAATGATAACGATTTCATAAATTTAATTAGGGGGAATTAAAATGTTGCAGTTTTTACAACGTATTGGTAAAGCTTTAATGCTTCCGATCGCAGTACTACCAGCAGCAGGATTATTGCTTCGTTTAGGGCAACCAGATGTATTTGATATTCCTGTTATGGCACAGGCCGGCGCAGCAGTTTTTGATAACTTAGCACTTATTTTTGCAATTGGTATTGCAATCGGTCTTTCAGTGGATGGTAGTGGTGCAGCAGGTCTTGCAGGTGCAATTGGTTATCTTGTTATGAAAAATAGTATTGATGCGCTTAGCAAAGGGTATTCAACTGCTGAATTACAAGATAAATTGGGTAAAGTCCAAGATTTAATAGGTAATAGCGCAAATGTAGATCCATCTAAGCTTGCGGATACAATGACACAAGTATCTAAGGCTGCTGAATTATCGACTAAAGTAGATATGAAGGTTTTAGGTGGTATTATTGTCGGTGTTATAGCGGGACTTCTTTATAATAAATTCCATAAGATTAAACTTCCAGAATGGTTAGGTTTCTTTGCTGGAAAACGTTTCGTCCCAATTGTTACATCAGTTGTGATGCTGATATTAGGAATTCTATTTGCACAAATTTGGCCAACAATTCAAAATGGTATTGATGCATTAGCTCATGGAATTGTTAATTTAGGTGCAATTGGTTCAGGATTGTTTGGTTTATTAAACCGTTTATTAATCCCAATTGGTTTACACCACGTAATGAACACATACTTCTGGTTTGTATTTGGGGACTTTACAAATGCAGCAGGTAATGTTGTTAATGGTGATATTGCTCGTTTCCTTGCCGGAGATAAAACAGCGGGTATGTTTATGACTGGTTTCTTCCCAGTTATGATGTTCGGTTTACCAGCAGCATGTTTCGCGATGATTGCAGCTGCTAAACCAGAAAAGCGTAAAGCAGTTACTGGTATGTTAGCTGGTCTAGCATTAACTTCATTCTTAACTGGTATTACAGAGCCTATTGAATTCTCATTCATGTTCTTATCACCAGTATTATATGGTATTCATGCTGTACTAACAGGTCTTTCTTTATTTATTACAACATCACTTGGCATTCATGATGGTTTCTCATTTAGTGCCGGTGCAATCGATTACGCTTTAAACTTCGGTATTGCAACAAAACCAGTCTTACTAGCAGGTATCGGTTTAATTTACGCAGCAATTTATTTCATAGTATTCTACTTCTTAATTAAGAAGTTCGATTTAAAAACTCCTGGTCGTGAAGATGATGATGAGTTAGTTGAAGATGGTGATGCACCAGTTGCAGGTTCAATTGGTGAAACTTACGTAGCAGCTTTAGGTGGAAAAGAAAACTTAACTGTTATTGATAACTGTGCAACACGTCTACGCTTACAAGTAAAAGATGCTGGTCAAGTAAACGAAGCAGCGTTAAAACGTGCTGGTGCGAAAGGTGTTATGAAATTAAGTAACACGAGTGTCCAAGTTATCGTAGGTACAAATGTTGAATCTGTTGCCGATGATATGAAAAAACACGTATAACTAATACGATAAGAGGATATCCGAAAAGATTGATGACATCAATTTTTTAGAGGATATCCTCTTTTTTGTTAATAATTTAAAGGGAATCTTACTTTTGTAAATTTTCTTTTTCTTTTTTGTACATATAGGTTGGTAATATGTGCAGTGCGTGATAAAGTAGGGATGATATAGAATGGATTATCCATAATCTACTAAAATAATTCTTTAGTAGACGAATTAAATTATTGTTGAGTAAGGGGAAAAAAGCAATTATGGATCAGGAAAAAAATAATGCGAATAGGGAAGCACGTCGGCCGATTGTATACATAAAAAGAACAATTATTTTCGTCTTACTACTATCACTTGTATATTTCATGTATACAAAAATTGTTGCGCATAATAAGAAAGAAGAAACTTTAAAAGCGGCAGCAGAAATGAAGAAACAAGAAGAGCTAAAAAAGAAAGAAGAAGAAAAAAAGAAGCAAGAAGAACAAAAACAACAAAAACAAAAAGAGCAGGAAGAACAAGTGAAGCAAGCGCAAGCTGTGGAGAAGCTTACCGAGGGACCACCTCAAGAAATTAATGAAAACGCTCAATTGGACCAGTATTTACAAAACGCAGGATTTAGTGGTACGGCTGTTATTGTGAAGAATGGAAAAGTTCTTTTAAATAAAGGGTACGGCATGGCAAATAAAGAGCAGCAAGTACCAAATAATTCAGAGACAACTTTTTATATTGGCTCTATTTCAAAGGCGTTTGTGGCAACCGCTATTATGCAGTTGAAAGATCAAAATAAATTACAAGTAGAAGATACTGTTGCAAAGTATATTCCAGACTTTCCTCAAGGTAATAGTATTCAGCTAAAACATCTATTAACACATACATCAGGGATTCCCGAATATGAGCAGGGAAAAGAAGATATTTCTCATGAAGAACTGATAAAGCGGATAGGAAATCAAAAGCGTATTGGTGGTCCAGGAGAGAAGTGGAAGTATTCTGATTCGAATTACTCTATACTTGCATACATTGCCGAGAAGGTAAGTGGACAGTCGCTCGAAGAATATATTAAACAACATATTTTTGCTATTGCGGGTATGAAACATTCTGGTTTTGGCACAGCGTTAGAACAAACAAGATTCCCATCAACGGGTTATAAAATAGTAAATAATAATATGACAACACCTAATATTCCGAGCATGTCACAACTATATGGTTGTGGTGATATATACACAAGTGCGCATGATTTATATTTATTTAACGAAGCACTATTCTCTGGTAAATTAATTTCAAAAGAGAGTTACGATCAAATGTTTACGGGTGGAAAAAAGGATTACGGGTTTGGATGGTACGTAGACCCAGGAAGCTATTCGAATCACGGTGTAATGCCAGGATGGAATTGCTTAAACGGATTTAGTAAAAATGGTAGTGTATATGTTGTTTTATTATCTAACATTCAAAATAACATTAAATCATTTGGTAAAGTGAATAACGACATTTATTCGATATTGCGGAATATTGAAGTGTAAGAAACTATCCTTTTGGATAGTTTTTTTTATGCCTTGAACCAAATATTTCTTTTAGAAAATGTATGTCTTACCTATCACAAAAATATCTATTTTGTATACATTAAGATGTATGGATGTGAAATTTTATAATCTAAAAATAATAGGAGGAGAAGTGTATGTGTCTGTTCAGAAAATATTGGCATAAATTATCGAGATTGTTTAATAGGCAATTAGATTATTTTTTAGATAATAAGTTATTACCTGCTGTGGAAAGACTTTTATTTTCACAAAACTTCGCGAGATTTATTCAAAGAAATTCTAAGCAAGCTACAGAGGAATTTATTGAATCAAGTAGATTTCAATCTATTATTTGTAACATTTTAAAAGAATGTAATACATCACCATTTAAAGAAATTGCAGAGCAGTATTTGGGTAAAAACGTAGAAATTACTGTGACAGTTGGACAGTTAACGGGTGTGATTGTAGCGGTTGGAGATGATTTCTTAACACTGCGAGAAGGAATAGGAACAGAAGTTTTATTACCATTTACAAGTATTATATCAATTAAAGAAGCGTAAGAAAGGAGAGTTATATATGTTATTTACTGATGAATTACGTAACCATGTTGGGGAACTAGTGCAAGTTGTGACAGCTGTAGAAATCATTGCAGGCGTTCTTTTATCTGTGACGGATGGGGCAGTAATTGTTCGTACTTCTCCTTCTTATGGACCACCAGAAGATGTAGTTGTACGTATTCCTATTATTGCTTATGTTCGCTTGGAAGGGTAAGAGTGATGCAAGTATGAGAGTGTCAGTTGTGATTCCAGTGCATAATGAAGCAAGTACTTTATCAAAAGTTTTAATAGAAGTAAGAAAGCTCGAACCATATGAAATTATCATAGTAGATAATGGATCGACAGATGGTACGAAAGAAATAGCGCTACAGCATAATTGCCGTGTGATTTATTATAGATATTCCCTTGGTAATGATGTGGGACGGGCAATTGGTGCTAGAGAAGCAAAAGGTGAAATTGTTTTATTTTTAGATGGCGATATCGTCATGAAAAGTGAAGAATTATACAATTTTATTAAAGGAATACAGCAAGGACATGAGATTGTTTTAAATAATTTAACATGGTCCGTTTATTTGAAGATGAGACCGCATTATACGACGGTTGGAAAATATATGTTAAACCGTTATTTGAACAAAAAAGAGTTTGTTGTAGGATCTTTAATTGCGATACCACATGCGATAAGTCGTGAAGTGATTGAAAAACTAGGATGGTGGAATTTAGCGGATCCAGCACTATTTCAAGCGATGGCGATGTCTAGAGGAGTAGATATTTCTGATATGGCTTCAGTTGATGTCATTTACACAAATAAAGTTCGTCCTGTCCATACGGGCACATCACCTGGCTCTCCTTATCCGAAAGCGACTAGTCGTATTATGGGTGATCATTTGCGTGCTTTACAATACGTAATTGAAACATACGGTAATCGCGGTGATTTTTCAGAGGACAATAGAGATAGAGAGTTTGTAGGAAAGTATAAACCAGTTTTATTACAAAAGAAAAAAGCGAAATATAGTGCCATTATCCCGGTATCAGAAGAGAAAACAACTATAAGGTCTGTTATACAAGAAGTGAAAGAAGCAGGTGTAGATGAAATTATAGTTGTCGCGAATGGAGCAGATGTTGAGACTGTTAAACAGGCAAAGCTAGAGAATGTTATTGTTGTTGAATTTACGAAGGCGCTTGGACATAATGTAGCACGAGCAATAGGGGCCATGCATGCTACGGCAGATATTTGTTTATTCGTTGATGGTGATTTTGTTATTCCAGCAAAAAAACTCACTCCATTTTTACATGCTGTTGAAGATGGAAATGACGTGGTGCTAAATGATTTACAATGCTTATTAGATATGTTTCATCCAGCAGATCCAATTAGTATGGGAAAATACTTTTTGAATTTGGTAGCGAAAAGACCAGATTTATGGAATAACTCACTAACTGCTGTACCACATGCCATTCATAAGAAGGTAATAGAGAAAATAGGATATGACTCCCTTATCATTCCGCCATTAGCACAAGTGAAAGCTATTTTAGAAGGATTCTCTATTACAGCAGTAGAGTTAGTAGATGTTATAAAAACAAATCGAGTACGTCCAGAGCAACACGAATTTGTAAATGGACGTATTTCAGCATTTGATCGTATTTTCGGTGATCAAATTGAGGCGATTGCGTATTTATTACAACGTACGGACGAACGCGGTGGCTTTACTGATGGAGATAGAGATAGAGATATAATTCAACAATTGAGAAGGGAAGAAGAGAATACAAATGAATAGTAGTAAAGTAGCTATTATTGGGTTAGGGTATGTTGGCCTTCCTTTAGCAGTACATTTTGCAGAAAGAGGGCATACAGTACTTGGATTAGATAAAGATATTAGAAAAATAGATTCAATTATAAAAGGAGAAAGTTATATTCCGGATGTTTCTTCTAAAGAGTTACAAAGTTTATTGACCAAAAAAAAATTAACAGTAAATACACCGGATCAAGGCATTGCTGATTTTCAAAATAGTGATTATGTTATTGTCACTGTCCCGACTCCAATTAATGAACAAAGAGAACCAGACTTAAGTGCCCTCATTTCAGCTTCGCATTATATACAACAAAACCTTCAAAAAGGACAAACCTTCATTTTTGAAAGCTCCACATATCCAGGCACACTTGAAGAAGTCATCCTACCTATTATTTCTCAAAATGGTAAAAAGGTAGGTGAAGATTTCTATATCGGATATTCCCCTGAGAGAATTGATCCAGCAAATAGTCAATATTCAGTTCAAGTTATTCCAAAAGTTATTAGTGGACAAACAGAAAAGTGTAAACAAAAAGTACAGGAGTTGTATAGCACTACATTTGATGTAGTTGTTCCAGTTAGTTCTCCAAAAGTAGCGGAAATGTGTAAGTTATTTGAAAATATTCAGCGCCTAGTCAATATTTCCTTAGTAAATGAGTTAAACACACTATGTGAAAGTTTAGGAATTGATTTTTATGAGGCGCTTGAAGCCGCATCTACAAAACCATTTGGATTTACCCCATATTGGCCAGGACCAGGAATAGGAGGACATTGTATTCCAGTAGATCCTTTATATTTCCAATGGAGAATAAAAAAGAATGGGGAAATTAGTCAATTAATTGAGGCTGCACATGTGATTAATGAAGAAATGCCAGAGAAAATAGTCCGGAAAGTAAAAAGTGTGGTGCAATCACCTGCAACGGTGTTAATTGTAGGGATTGCGTATAAAAAAGATGTAAATGATTTGAGAGAATCACCAGCGTTACCGATTATTCAGTTATTAAGAAATAAAGGATACGAGATAGAATATCATGATCCTTATATTTCTTCCGCGGAAATGGGAGATAAGGTGTACCAATCTGTTTCTTTAGATGAAGAAAAAGTTAAAAAAGCGGATTGTATTTTAATTTTAACGGATCATTCAAATATTGATTGGAAGCTTTTTAAAGGAATGGATCAAGTAATAGATACACGCGGGATCGTAAAGAAGGTGAGTAAATGAGTAAGAAATGTTTAATTACAGGTGGGGCCGGATTTATCGGGTCGCATTTAGCTGAAGAGTTGATGAGAAGAGGTTATGAGGTCACTGTTGTGGATAACTTTTATAAAGGTAAAAATAAGTATCATAAAGAGTTAATGAAAGAAATCCGTGTTATTCCAATAAGTGTTTTAGATAAAAATTCTATTTATGAATTAGTAGATCAGCATGATGTCGTGTTTCATTTAGCAGCAATTTTAGGTGTGAAAACAACAATGGAAAAAAGTATAGAGCTCATAGAAACGAATTTTGATGGGACGAGAAATATTTTACAAGCAGCGTTAAAAGGAAAGAAGAAAGTAGTTTTTGCTTCTACTTCAGAAGTATATGGTAAGGCCAAGCCGCCTTTCTCTGAAGAGGGAGATCGATTATACGGGGCAACTTCTAAAATACGCTGGAGTTATGCAGTGTGTAAAACATTAGAAGAAACATTATGTTTAGGATACGCATTAGAAGGTTTACCGGTAACGATTGTTCGTTATTTTAATATTTATGGTCCAAGAGCGAAAGATGGTCCGTATGCAGGGGTAATCCCGCGATTTATTAGTGCGGCACTGCAAGGAGAAGACATTCTCGTATATGGAGATGGAGAGCAGACACGTTGTTTTACGTATGTAAGTGATGCGGTAGAGGCAACGATTCGAGCGATGGATGAAAAGGTAAATGGTGAAATTATTAACATAGGTTCTGAGAATGAAAAGAGTATAAAAGAAGTAGCAGAAGTAATTAAAAAACTAACGAAATCTTCTTCGAAAATTGTCCAAGTTCCTTTCGAAGAGGTATACCCACATGGATTTGAAGAAATTCCAAATAGAAGACCGGATGTTGCGAAATTAAGAGAACTTGTTCAGTTTCAAGCAGAAGTAACGTGGGAAGAAGGATTGAAAGAAACTATTAAGTGGTTCCGTGAAGAAAATAATGGCTAAGTCACTATCGGTCATTATACCTGTATGTAATGAAGTTGAAACGATTTCAGATGTTATCCAATCGGCAAAAGGATTAAATCCAATAGAGATTATTGTAGTAGCAAACGGTTGTAACGATGGTACAGAAGAGGTTGCTGATCGTTTAGGGTGTAAAGTAATCAAGCATACGGAGCTACTAGGGAACGATGTTGGCCGTGCGGTTGGCGCAAAACACGCGATAGGTGATGTATTACTATTTATAGATGGTGATTTTGCTATTCAAACTTCCAAATTACAATTATTCCTGAATCCGATTTTACATGATCAGACCGACATCGTTTTAAATAACTTGGATGCATTATTTTTAAAAAGGCAAAAACCCAATTCTATTACAGTATGGCGCCAAATATTAAATGCAATGTTAGAGCGTGAAGAATTAAAAATTGATTCCTTATTAGATGCACCTCATGCGTTGACGAAAGAAGTCGTTCAAAGCATTGGATATGAAAGCTTTGTTAATCCTATTGTCGCTCATTTACGCCTAGTTCAAAGTGAATGGAGAATTAGTCGGCATTGTGCAATTGACGTTATTACGCCAAATAAATTTCGGCCGACCGAGCATGCTGCATATGGCACGGGTCTGTCGCAATCTGAAAAACGGATGATAGGTGATCATATAGAAGCTGTAGCGGAGCGAATAGTAGGTAGTGATGAGCGCGGAGGATATTATGATGGAAATAGGAAAAGGGATAGTGTCTATCATACTCTAGATTTCGAAGATTTTTATCAAGGATGGGGCATTACATCTAAATTGTATAAAGGAAAGCAATTATCAGTCATTATTCCTGTACAAGATGAAGAGAAAACAATTGGAAATGTTATAGATGAACTTCGAAAAATTGAACCTTTTGAAATTATCGTTGTAGCAAATGGCTCGTCTGATCAAACCGCAACGATTGCAAAAGAAAAGGGAGCAACAACAATTGTATATAAAGAAGCACTTGGAAACGATGTAGGGCGTTCACTTGGAACTTACTTTGCAAAAGGCGATATTGTGTTGTTTATAGACGGTGACTTTGTTATCCCGGCTAGGGAACTATATCCTTTCGCAAAAGCTATTGCAGATGGAATGGATGTCGCATTAAATGATCTAAATCATTATTTAGATTTAAGAGTACCGCTTCATCTTGTAACTGCATTTAAATATGCATTAAATTTAGCTTGTGATAGAAAGGATTTAGGGGTAGGATCACTTATTGCGGTACCTAATGCATTTAGCCAAAAGTGTTTGAAAGCAATTGGGTATAAATCTTTATTGTCACCTTGTGTAGCACAAGTGAAGGCTCTTCTTTCTGGATTTGAAATTGCATGTGTATATCATGTTGAGGTTGATAAGATGAACCGTATTCGTCCCAGTGAACATTTCGCAAAAATAGGTCACCCTCCAGCTGTACTTCGAATTATAGGTGATCATATAGAGGGACTAGAGCAAATAATTGCATTAACAGACAATCGTGGCGGATTCTATGACGGCAATAGAAAAAGAGATGTTTTAGAGTAGTAACAAAAAAAGTGTACAACATATGTACACTTTTTTGTTCTGTTATAAAAACTATAACAGATTAGGATATAAGAGTATTACAGCTCTACAATGGGTATTGTTCTTATATTACAAAATAGGACTCGTATATAAGGGTACCAAAAAAATACAATTAAGGAAAGGGTTAATTATAAAGACTTTTAAGTGAAGTTAACACTATACATATAGTAGTTTGCTCAACATTTCACAAACATGTCACAACTGTTTCGTTCACTTTCGCAAAAAAGTAGTATTCTAAGTGTGTAAGCTGTTATATAAAAAATCTTAGTCCTGTACTAATCAAAAATGGAGGAGATTAGGATGACTCAAGTATTAGAAAATGTTAAAAACGCATGGGAAAACTTTAAAGGTGAAAAATGGAAAGCTGAGATTGATGTTCGCGATTTCATTTTAAATAATGTAAACGTTTACGAAGGAGATGAATCTTTCTTAGCGGGAGCAACTGAAGCAACGAAACAACTTTGGGATCAAGTAATGGATTTAACAACAAAAGAACGTGAAAACGGTGGCGTTCTTGATATGGATACAAAAATCGTTTCTTCTATTACATCACATGAACCAGGATATTTAAATAAAGATATTGAAAAAGTAGTCGGTTTCCAAACTGATAAACCATTTAAACGTTCTTTACAACCATATGGTGGTATTCGTATGGCGGAACAAGCTTGTGAATCTTACGGATACGAAATGGATAAAGAACTTAGTCGTATTTTTAGAGATTGGAGAAAGACTCATAACCAAGGTGTATTCGATGCTTATACATCAGAAATGAGAGCTGCTCGTAAATCAGGTGTTATTACTGGTCTTCCAGATGCATACGGACGTGGACGTATTATCGGTGACTACCGTCGTGTAGCATTATATGGGGTAGATCATTTAATTGAAGCGAAAAAAGCTGATTTAAATTTAACTGGCGGTGTAATGAGCGAAGAGACAATGCGTTTACGCGAAGAGTTATCTGAGCAAATGCGTGCACTTCAAGAGTTAAAACAAATGGCTGCTGCTCATGGTTTTGATATTTCTAAGCCAGCAACAAATACGCAAGAAGCATTCCAATGGTTATACTTCGCATATCTTGCAGCAATTAAAGAGCAAAACGGAGCTGCAATGAGTCTTGGACGTACTTCTACATTCTTAGATATTTATATTGAAAGAGATTTAGCAAATGGTACTTTAACAGAAGAAGAAGTACAAGAAATTGTGGATCACTTCATTATGAAATTACGTCTTGTGAAATTTGCAAGAACACCTGATTATAATGAATTATTCTCTGGTGACCCAACTTGGGTAACTGAGTCTATCGGTGGTATGGCATTAGATGGTCGTTCATTAGTAACAAAGAACTCATTCCGTTTCTTGCATACATTAGATAATTTAGGACCAGCTCCAGAACCAAACTTAACAGTTCTTTGGTCTAAACAATTACCACAAAACTTTAAAAACTACTGTGCAAAAATGTCTATTAAAACATCAGCAATTCAATATGAAAATGATGACATTATGCGTGCTGATTACGGCGATGACTACGGAATTGCTTGCTGTGTATCTGCAATGAGAATTGGTAAACAAATGCAATTCTTCGGCGCACGTGCAAACTTAGCAAAAGCATTACTATATGCGATTAACGGTGGTAAAGATGAAAAATCTAAAGCACAAGTTGGTCCTGAGTACGCACCGATTACTTCTGAAGTATTAGATTATGAAGAAGTTATGCATAAGTTTGATATGACAATGGAATGGTTAGCAGGCCTGTATTTAAACACATTAAATGTTATTCATTACATGCATGATAAATATAGCTACGAACGTATTGAAATGGCACTTCATGATACAAATGTTCTTCGTACAATGGCAACAGGTATCGCGGGTCTATCTGTAGTGGCAGATTCATTAAGTGCAATTAAATACGCAAAAGTAAAACCAATTCGTGATGAAAATGGTATTGCAGTTGACTTCGAGATTGAAGGAGATTTCCCTAAATACGGTAACAATGATGATCGTGTAGATGAGATTGCTGTAAATCTTGTAAAAACATTTATGAATAAACTTCGTAAACATAAAACATACAGAAATTCTGTTCATACAATGTCAATCTTAACAATCACATCTAACGTTGTATATGGTAAGAAAACTGGTAATACTCCAGATGGCCGCCGTACTGGAGAACCATTTGCACCAGGTGCGAACCCAATGCATGGACGTGATACAAAAGGTGCATTAGCTTCATTATTATCTGTGGCTAAATTACCATATAAAGATGCACAAGATGGTATTTCTAATACATTCTCTATTATTCCGAAAGCACTTGGTAAAGAAGATGATGTACAAGTACGTAACTTAGTATCAATGCTTGATGGCTATGCAGTAAAAGAAGGCCACCACTTAAATATTAACGTATTTAACCGTGAAACATTAATGGATGCAATGGAACATCCTGAGAAGTATCCACAATTAACAATTCGTGTATCTGGTTATGCTGTAAACTTTATTAAATTAACTCGTGAACAACAAATTGATGTAATTAACCGTACAATGCATGAAAGCATGTAAATGAAAAAAAGTGTCCCTTCGTTCTTAATATATAGCGAAGGGAGGCTGTTTCAATAAAGGAGGAAGTAACATGGTAAAAGGAAGAATACATTCTGTAGAGTCTTGTGGTACTGTTGATGGCCCAGGGATTCGTTATGTCATATTTACACAAGGGTGTTTATTACGTTGTCAATATTGTCATAATGCTGATACGTGGGAAATCGGTAAAGGTAAAGAAATAACAGTTGAAGAAGTGATGCAGGATGTGACATGTTACCTTCCATTTATTGAAGCTTCCGGAGGCGGTATAACAGTTAGCGGTGGAGAGCCATTATTACAACTAGACTTTTTAATTGAGTTGTTTAAAAAGTGTAAAGAGGCTGGTATCCATACAACAATTGACTCTTCTGGTGGTTGTTATTCTGAGGAACCAGAATTCCAAAATAAGCTAGATATTTTAATGGATTATACAGATTTAGTTTTATTGGATCTGAAACATATCGATTCCAAAAAGCATCGTAAATTAACAGGGAAACCAAATGAACATATTTTACAATTTGCTCGTTATTTATCGGATAAGAATAAACCGATTTGGGTACGACACGTATTAGTCCCTGGTGTTACGGATAATGAAGAGGATCTACAAAAACTATCTAGCTTTATTCAAAGCCTGTCTAATGTTCAAAAAGTTGAAGTGTTACCATATCATAAGCTTGGTGTATATAAATGGGAGGCGCTTGGACACAAGTACCCACTCGCAAATGTAGAACCACCTACTGAGAAAAATGTAGAACATGCTAAACATATTTTACAAGCGGTCTAATCCAAATATTGGATTAGGCTTTTTGCTTTCTTTACAATAAAATCTAGAGTATATATTGATAAAAGAGTATACTGAAAGTAGAATATCCATAATTTTGTAAGGAATAAGTGGAGAAATTTACATAATTGTAAAGGGAAATCAAAATAGTAAAAAGAATTAAGAAGTAAAAGAGTGAGTATCATGGAATAGAGAACATTTGTAAGTTATTGCGAAAGCTCTTATAGGAAAGTATAATGTAAAGATATGAGCACAGATAGGATTAAGGGGTCAATCTTATATGCTTTGCATATCCACGACAGGTACATAGCTGAAAGGGAATTATTAGAATCTGTTTATGTAATTTTTAAGGAAAATGTTTTTCCTATTGTCGTATATGCAATATGGAGAAACAAAAAGCTAGGAGTGGATTTGTTTGATAAAAAACCCCAAGGTTTTAATATTAACTGCACATTACGGTAATGGTCATGTGCAAGTAGCAAAAACATTAGAACAAACATTTCGCCAAAAAGGAATTGAAGATGTTATTGTATGCGACTTGTTTGGAGAATCACATCCATTTATAACTGACATTACAAAATATCTATATTTAAAAAGTTATACAATAGGAAAAGAATTATATCGTTTGTTTTATTACGGGGTAGAAAAAATTTATGATAAGAAAATAGCATCTTGGTATGCGAACTTTGGAAGAAAACGTTTGAAAACACTGTTACAGGTGGAGAAACCAGATATTGTAATTAATACATTTCCAATTATCGCTGTACCAGAATTGAAGAAACAAACAGGTATTTCAATTCCTGTCTATAACGTATTAACGGATTTTTGCGTGCACAAAATATGGATTCATCGAGAAGTAGATCGTTATTTTGTTGCAACGGATCACGTGAAAGAATTGATGGTTGATATCGGTGTACCTGCGGAACAAATTGTTGAAACAGGAATTCCAATTCGGAGTAGTTTTGAGTTAAAGGTAAATCCAGAAATCATATATAATAAATATCAGTTATGTGAGAACAAAAAGATTTTACTAATTGTAGCAGGTGCTCATGGGGTATTAGGAAATGTAAAAGAACTATGCCAATCATTTATGTCAGTGCCTAATTTACAAGTAGTTGTCGTTTGTGGGAAAAATGAAGCTTTAAAACAGGATTTATTAAGTTTACAGAAGCAAAATTCCGATGCATTAAAAGTGTTTGGGTATGTTGAAAATATTGATGAATTATTCCGTGTTACTTCTTGTATGATTACGAAGCCAGGCGGAATAACATTAAGTGAAGCAGCAGCGTTGCAAGTACCTGTCATTTTATATAAGCCTGTTCCAGGACAAGAAAATGAAAATGCGATGTACTTTGAAAGAAAGGGAGCAGCAGTTGTCATTCGCGATGATAGTGAGGTTTTTGCTAAAACAGAGGCATTATTACAAGATGATGTGAAGCTTCTTCAAATGAAAGAAGCAATGAAAAGCATCTATCTTCCAGAGCCAGCTGGTCATATTGTAGATGCAATTTTGGCAGAAAATCATGCAGAACCGCGCCATATACCTATTAAATCACCTGCTCTTGCACAATCTTTTACTTAATATGAAACCCTCTTTGTATATGTAAAGAGGGTTCTTTGTTATTTTCAAAGAAAATTTAGCCAGTTATCCACAAAAGGATTACGCTTTCATTAAACAGTAAAGTCGGAATATTAACAACTATATCCACATTGTCCACAATTTTTAGAAAAATATCCACAATTAAAACAGCTGATATATGCTTTAATATAGAAAAATATTAAATGTTTTTGAAAATTACTAACAATTTCATTGATTTTGTGGATAAAGTTGTCCACAGCAAAAAAGACCCTTATGTATAAGGGTCCTTTTTGCTTACTTCTATCAGTCGAGAAAATTATGTAATGAAAATGAATAATTAGGGGGGAAACTTCTAATTATTCATTTTCACTTTAAATGCTTTTCGAGCGATATCCTGCTGCACGATCTGCTTTTTGAAATTCGCGTTGATAGAGAACTTCTTGTGTACTAGATAATGTGTTTTTTGCTTTATCACGTTTCTTTTTATCCATTACAAATCACCTCGTGTCTTAAAGTTACTATTTATCGTTTCCAAAGACATGAGGGGATATACGCATATGGAAAATGTTAACTATTGATTATTATTTCAGAAAATTTAGATTACGCTTCTTTTAATTGATGAGCATCTTTGAAGGTTGTATCTCGCATTGTAGCAAGTGTGTATTGATCTTTTGGAATTTCATATAAGTTATACACTTCTTCGTTTGCGTTAATTTCATCATATACGGCTTTTCTTGTTTCGTTTGCTAGATTCACATATTGCAGTTTTTCTGCAGCTTTAATAGAACGAATATTTATTTTACGAATACGCATGAAAATTGTTTCAATATCTAATTCATAGAAAAGTTCACTAAAAAATGAATCTTTTGCCAATTTATTATAGCCTTTTCCATGATATGGTTTGCCAAGCCATGTCCCGAGAAATCCAGCTTTTTCTTGCACATCAAATAAAGTAATTGTTCCGATAGGGTTACCCCATTCATCTAAAATTGTGCGTGAAATTAATTCACCACGCTCTTCAGCTTCAATCGTTTGTTTCGTTAAGAATAAATATTCTTCATAAGAATAAGCCTTTTGACGCACAAAAGGGAAGACAGCTGGATCCACCATTAACTCGTATAGAACGTGGCTGTCGTGTAAGTCGCGTTTTTTCAACATACTAACTCCTCCTCACACGAGGGTAGCATGACGAAAAAACACCCCACCCTCGAAATTTTTATATCAATCTTTAAAAAATTTCGGGGTGGGAATCGAACCCACTAGAACCAGTTTCTAACGCTGGTGGCGCACCATTTGCCTTCCCCATTCATCAATTTGAAAATGATAATCACGACACAAATTGATTATGGTTTCATTCAGTTTATAATCGTATAATACTTTATCTAGTCAAAAAAATAAACTAGTTTTTTTTATTTTTTTTGTAAATTATTTTTCCATCAATCATAGTTAGTACAGGCTTGGCTAAATAATGGAAAGGATGATGAGTCCATAACACGAGATCGGCGTCTTTTCCAACCTCGATGCTTCCAATTCTATCCTCTAAACGCAAATTTCGCGCTGGAAATATGGTGATTCCTTCTAGTGCTGTTTTCTCGTCTAACCCTTCTCTTACTGCGACAGCGGCACAAATATTTAAATATTGAATGGGTGTATAAGGATGATCTGTTGTTATAGAAACTTCCACACCATTTTTAGATAATATATGGTAAGTATCCCATGTCTTGTTTTTTAGTTCGATTTTAGAACGACGTGTCAGAGTGGGACCAACTGAAACCTTCAAATTGTGTTTCGAAAGCTCTTCAACAAGAAAGTGTCCTTCTGTACAATGTTCAATACGTAGATCAAGGTTGAATTCCGTTGCAAAGCGTAGCGCAGAACTAATATCATCTGCTCGATGGGCGTGGATACGTACGGGTATTTCACGACGTAATGCTTTTAAAATAGGAAGCATTCGAAAATCAGCTTCGTGCCCGTAGTGTTGCGCTTCATAGAATGATTCCCGAAGTAACCCCATAATCCCCATACGTGTAATGGATTCTTTTGTTCCATTACTATGGACTTTTTTAGGATTTTCTCCAAAGGCAATCTTTAAACCAGCAGGTTCTTGAATAATCATATGATCAATACAAGTTCCAGCTGTTTTTATTACACAAGTCGTACCCCCGATAATATTTTGACTGCCAGGCATAACGTGAACGGTTGTAATTCCGTTTTGTACAGCGTCTTGAAAGGCAATATCGAAAGGGTGGATCCCATCTAAAGAACGAATATGTGGTGTTGAAACTTCAGATGTTTCATTGGCATCATTTCCAGCCCAACCAGTACCCTCATCATAGAGACCAAGGTGAGTATGGACATCAATAAAGCCAGGTAAGAGATGGAGTGCTCGTGCATCTATAACGGTCATATCCTGAGTAGGTTGAATAAAAGGTTTGACCTCGGTAATTCGCTCTCCTGTAACGAGTACATCGCCTTGAAATTTTTGAGATGTAATAGGGTATACAATGGCTTGTTTGAGCAATATTTTCATAGGTACCTCATTTCTGTTACTTTATAATGCTAATGGAAGTTAAGGGAAAGTAACTGAAAGGTTATTTGTATGGTGATGCTTCGGATTCTAGAAAATGAAAGTTTTGAAAGAGCCCATGTAAAATTGTGTTTTAGAAGTACTACATTGTATGCGAAAGTATATTTTGTAATGCATGGTCTATTGCCGGAAATGTGTATTGGTATCCATGTTCAATTGCTTTAATGGGTAATACACGTTGCCCTTCTAGTACAAGTATGCTCATTTCACCTAATAAAGTTTGAATGATAAATGAAGGTACAGGCAACCAATGGGGTTTTTTCATTATAGTTGCAATGGTTTCTCCAAATTCCTTCATTCTTATAGGTGTTGGTGCTGTCATATTAAGAGGACCATCAATTTCTTTTTTGTGTATGATGAAATCCATCATACGAACGACATCGTCTATATGAATCCATGATAACCATTGCTTCCCAGAACCAATGGTGCCGCCGATATAGAATTGATAGGGAAGTAGCATTTTTGGAAGAGCTCCTCCATTTGCACCTAATACAACTCCAAATCTTGTGTAGATTGTTCGTATTCCGAGAGAACTTGCTTTAGATGCTTCTTGTTCCCATGAATATACTGTATTTGCTAAAAAGTCATTTCCAGGAGTCTTATGCTGTTCTGTAAAAGATTCTATTTCAGACGTTCCATAGTATCCAATAGCACTTGCGTTAATAAATGTGTGTGGTTTTGTATGGAGTGTTTGCAATTGTTTAATGAGTCCTTTTGTTGTTTGAATTCTACTGTTTAAAATGGCTTTCTTTTGTTGCTTTGTCCATCTACTATTAATAGACTCTCCGGCTAGATTAATAACTACATCAATAGAAGAGAGGGGGAAGGTTTGTAAATCCGGTGTCCATTGAACATACTGAAGGTTAGGGTCGGAAGTTTCAGTAGTTTTTTTTCGTGTGAGAATGTAAACAGTATATCCTTTTTGAATAAAAAAAGTAGAAAGGTATTTGCCGATAAAGCCTGTACCACCAGAAATTGCGATTTTCACAAGTATTTCCTCCTCATTATATATATTCTTGAAAAGAAAAAATGTTCCTCGACTATGTTAAAATAATAGAGAGGTGAGAGTATGGCTGTCATTACAAAAATCGAAGTACAAAAACGATCGAAAGAACGATTTAATATTTATATTGATAAAGGTCAAGGCGAAGAGTACGGATTTAGTGTGGATCAAGTAATCTTAATAAAACATGGATTACAAAAAGGATTAGAAATTGATGAAATCGAGTTAGGAAATATTTTGTACAATGAAGAAGTACAAAAAGCATATTTACAAGCAATCTCCTATTTATCCTATCAAATGAGAACAAAACAAGAAATAGAAGATTTTTTACGAAAAAAAGAAGTGGGACAGGCCATCATCTCTGAAGTCGTTTCGAAATTATTACATGACCGATATATTAATGATAAAGAGTATGCTGTTTTATATACGCGAACGCAAAGTAATGTGAATCGAAAAGGTCCAACTGTTATTAAAAGAGAGCTATTAAATAAAGGTGTTCAGGATTTAATTATTACACATAGTTTACAAGAATATCCAAAGGAAAAGCAAATTGAGAATGCTTCGTTTCTCATAGAAAAGAAGAAAAAATCTTATCAAAAGCATTCTTTTTTACAAATGAAACTAAAGTTAGATGAGATGCTTGTTCGAAAAGGATATTCTAGAGAAGTAATTCAGATTTGTTTGGAAGAATTGAAAGACGAAAAAGATGACGAAAAGCAACAAGAAGCGTTACACTATCATGGGAATAAATATTATGAGAAATATAAGAAGCATGATGGATGGACATTTGAAAACAAGATGAAACAAGCGTTATATCGAAAAGGATTCTCTATTGATGAAATCGAGATATTTTTGCAAATGAAACGCGAAGAGGAATGAGGAGAATAAGATGAATATGCCAAAACGCTACAGTGAAATGACACCGCATGAGCTAAGGGAAGAAATTGGCGCTTTGAAGGAGCAAGCAGTAAAAGCTGAGCAGCTTGGGATTGTCAATGAATTTGATGTATTAATGAGAAAAATGGCAATGGCTCGTGCTTATATGACGGATATAAACAAATTCCGTATTGGTGAAACATATGAATTAGTAGAAGAACCTGGTGTATTATTTAAAATTACGTATTTCAATGGGGTATTTGCTTGGGGATATAAGCAAAATGATAATGAAGAGATTGGCATACCAATTTCCTTATTGCAAGAAAAATAAAAACCAGAGAGCACATATCTCTCTGGTTTTCATCTTTGGTAGGCGTTAAAGGAGATAGGAGATTCTAAAATTGGCGTTTTTTACATTCATTTGCCAATATAATGAGAGACTGGGTTTGTTGCGTCTGTCCGTTAACTTGCGCTTTCGCATGTTTTGGACGAGTCCACGTATGGTTAAATAATTCAGAACGACTATCTAAGCGATCACGGTAGCTCATCTTTATCACCTCGTGTAGGAAGTTAATTTAATTTGTACTACTCTTCCTGCTGATTTGCAGCACGCATACGTTCTTGTGGGTGCGTGTTAATTGTGCCGTTAGGTCGTTTCGAAGCGAAGCGTGATTTCGCTTTCGGTTGACCGTCGATTTTGCTGTTATTTTTTGACTCAGACCAAAATTCGGCTTGTTTACCCATTGCGAACGCCCTCCTCATTATCGGTTGATACCTCTTCTTTAAGAAGTATCAATTATAGAATGTGCAAAATTGAAGAAACTATCCTTTAGAAATGAAGGGATAAATAGGTAAAAGGAGATTATAATATGAATGATATTTATGAAATATTAACGAAAGAATTATTAGACAAGAATGACAAGCTTTCTTACGCACAAGCTCGTGCGTGGGTTGAGTTACTATGGGAAGATTTTCAAACAACTTATGCCAAATCAGGTCGTTATCAAGGCGATGAAATGACGGAACAAGTGGTACGATCATGGATTAATAATCATGGTATACGCCTTCATGAAATGCGTACAAATAATCCGAAGTACAGCCATTTAATTAATCAAGAAAATCATTTGAAACATTAAAAAAAGCGACTTAAGTCGCTTTTTTTAATGTGGAAGTAATTCTAGTTTTTTTCGAAGTTTTTCTTCACTAAAAATCCATCCTGTATAGGAGCTAATAATATTTAAATTGTGGTCGAGCTGAACGATCGCAACAAATGGATAATAATCTTTACTTCGGTATCGTAAATCAATGAATCGTACTTCGTAATAATGATCATGATCAAAAATATCCCAGCGATATACAGGAGAGAAAGATAAGAAGGCTGAGATGTTTTCATCTTGTTTAGCTGCTCGCATAATATCATTGTCTGGGAACGGTACCCGATCGAACTTATCATATATCATGATGTTACCACGATGCCATCTCGCAACGTAGTAATAATCAGCCGTAACGACTGCTAAATGATAATGATAAAATCGGTAAGAAGGAGAAATGATAATCTTCTCGACATTGTTGAAACGTTTGTGTACAACGCTTCTTATATTTCTATGCATCATAATCCGTCCGATATAGTAAATAATCATTAATATATATGCTGCTAAGGCTGTATATCCTTTATGAGAACCGACGAGCATGCAAGCAATTGCAAGTATATGGATAAAGAAAATTACGGTATCGAATGTATTAATTATGCCAAGTGCGACCCATTTTTTTGTGAAAGGTCGTAATGCTTGTGTACCATAGGCGTTGAAAATATCTACAAAGACGTGAAGAAAGACGGCAATAAATGACCAAAGTAGTAAATGAAGATATGGAGCTTCTGAAAAGAAGGCGAAAGAGATGCCACTTATAAGGAATGACCAAAGAATTACCGCGGGAATGGAATGAGTAATCCCACGATGATTTCTTATATATTTAGCGTTATTACGCAATTTTAAAACTGTGTCAATGTCAGGAATGTTGGAACCAGCAATTGTAGCAAGCATAACAGCTTGAGGGCCAATATCACTTTGTGCTATGGCTGGATCTAATGTTGCTAAGCTACCTAAAGTGATACCCATAACAAGGTGAGTGGCTGTGTCCATAGAAATCCACCTCCGTTTTTTTATTAATGTAACTCTTTTTATTCGATACCTCAAGTCCTTTGCCTTCTATTTCCTATGTCATCTTACTTAAATTTTTTCCTAAAATCTTTATAATAGTACTTATATGCAAAAAAATGAGGGGGATCAAGTTTGACACTTGAAATACTAAACAATTTTAATATAGAGCAGTTTCAAAATGATTTAATTGGTTGGTTTGAAGAAGAACAGCGCGACTTGCCATGGAGAAAGAATAAAGATCCATACCGCGTTTGGGTTTCTGAAATTATGTTACAGCAAACAAGAGTAGAAGCTGTAAAACCATATTACGCAAATTTTATGGGGAAGTTTCCTACACTTGAAGCGTTAGCGAACGCAGATGATGAAGAAGTATTAAAAGCATGGGAAGGTTTAGGATATTATTCTAGAGCACGTAATTTACATGCGGCAGTAAAAGAGGTAAAAGAAGTATACGGCGGGGTTGTACCAAGTGATGTAAAGAAAATTGAAAAGTTAAAAGGAGTTGGACCATATACAAAAGGTGCTATTTTAAGTATCGCATATGGTATACCAGAGCCGGCAGTTGATGGAAATGTTATGCGTGTATTATCTCGCATTTTATCAGTATGGGATGATATTGCAAAACCAAAGACTCGAAAAGTTTTTGAAGAGATTGTGCGTGAAATTATTTCGACTGAAAATCCATCTTATTTTAATCAAGGTTTGATGGAATTAGGTGCACTAATTTGTATTCCGAAAAATCCAGCATGCTTACTTTGTCCTGTACGTGAACATTGCAGGGGATATGCTGAAGGTGTTCAAAAGGAGTTACCAGTAAAAAGTAAAGCGAAAGCTCCGACGATGGTACCCCTTGTTGCAGGAGTACTTCAAACGGAAGATGGTCGTTACGTCATTAATAAACGTCCAAGTACCGGATTATTAGCTAACATGTGGGAATTTCCGAATATTGAACTTGGCGAAGGGATTCGAAATCAGAAAGAGCAGCTTATAGATTATATGAAAGAGAAATTTGAGCTCGGGGTTTCTATTGATGAGTACGCAATGAATGTACAACATACGTTTACACATCGTACTTGGGATATATTTGTATTTTACGGAAAAGTAACCGGTAATATTGTTGATACAGATACATTAAAATTTGTATCGAAAGAAGCATTCGAGCAATTGCCTTTCTCGAAATCACATCGTACTATTTACGAAAATTGCGTGGAGAAAATTACAATGCAATAAATAAAAAAAGTGTTCCCAATCTAGGGAACACTTTTTTAATCGTAAGAAATTTTTGTCCCATGAGTCCAACTAGCTTCGCCTTCTTGTAAGCCGCCTCTTGATTCGATTTCTACTACAATTTCTTTGTAAATACTTTGCCCTTCGGCGTTTAAATAAGGCAAAATTTGTTGTAATGAATGATGAAAATAAGCTAATTCATCTTCTTTCCACTCATTTTTTGAAACCATCGTTAGTTCAGTCATATCGCGTCCTATATACATATTCCCACCTCCATTTCTTATAGTTTGAATAAGTAACAAAAGATATATGCGGAAATTATTCAAAAGAAAATTACGGATAGCTTCTAAGTGAATTGGTTACATTATTGATTGTGGAGGTGAGAAAGATGAGTAAAAAACAACAAGGTTATAACAAGGCAACTTCTGGTGCTAGCATTCAAAGTACAAATGCTAGTTATGGTACAGAGTTTTCAACTGAAACAGATGTGCAAGCAGTAAAACAAGCAAACGCACAATCAGAAGCAAAGAAAGCACAAGCTTCTGGTGCACAAAGTGCAAACGCTAGTTATGGTACAGAATTTGCAACTGAAACAGACGTGCATGCTGTGAAAAAACAAAATGCTAAGTCAGCTGCAAAACAATCACAATCTTCTAGCTCAAATCAGTAATGAAAGAAAAACACTTCTCTAATTCGTGAGGAGTGTTTTCTTTGTGCGTGGATCGTTGTAATGAAAAGAAAGTGAACGACATAACTTCTAATAAGTCAACAAATGTAGTCAAAGGAGAAGGCAGTTAACAATTAGAATTATGTAATTAGGAATAATAACTGATGAATAAGTCCAAAAGGGGGTAAGTGATGAACGATTTTGATAAGTTGGTAGGGGAGCAATTAGAAACGATGGATGAGTTGTTAAAGTTACAAGCACATCTAGAGAAGTATCAACAAATTGAAATGAATGAAAAAGATACGTGTGATAAAAAAGAACTGCATTTTATCCGCCAGGAAATATATAGAACAGAAGTAGCATTGAAGATGTTACATGAGAAATTTGAAGAACAAACGAATAGTGTAATCCAATCTTTTGAAAATGAAAAAATGATTTCAAATTTAGGATAAGATATATTATTACTTTCAGATGAAAAGTCCTTCAATAGAGAGGGACTTTTTCTATTACATGTCCTCTTTTATAAATAATACAGTACAATCCTTGTTTCCTGAGAAGATTGGGGATTATTGTATTCAACAATAAACATTCTGCATATTCACTGTGAAAAATAGAGTCTTGTCCCTTTAGTTTTAAAATTTCGACAAAAAAGTTATAATAGAAAAAAAGTGAATGCCGTTCAAAGGGCATTTGCAGTTGAAAGAAGGGAGCATATATGGGATTTCCCAAAGAAGGAGAAAAAGTACAAATACATAGTTATAAACATAATGGCTCCATTCATAGAATGTGGGAAGAAACAACAATTTTAAAAGGGACACAGAGTCTTGTAATCGGAGCGAATGATCGTACAGTAGTTACAGAATCGGATGGCCGAACATGGATTACTCGTGAACCAGCAATTTGTTATTTTCATGCCAACTATTGGTTTAATGTGATTGGGATGCTTAGGGAAGATGGCGTATATTATTATTGTAATTTAAGCTCACCTTTTGCGTATGATCCTGAAGCATTAAAGTATATTGATTATGATTTAGATATTAAAGTATATCCAGATATGACATATACGCTTCTAGATGAAGATGAGTATGAAAAACATAGTCAAATTATGCAGTATCCACCTGTTATTGATACAATTTTAAAACGAAATGTAGCACATTTAACACAGTGGATTCATCAAAGAAAAGGTCCATTTGCACCAGATTTCGTAGATATGTGGTATGAACGATATTTAATGTACAGAAATTAAAACAAACCTGCAGGGGGCTTCCCGGCAGGTTTGTCCTATTAGAGGGGGGATTATGTGCAAGGCATAAAAAGATATTTACAATTTGTTAAACCATATCGATGGCTTATTGCTATTACAATTATTATTGGGCTAGTTAAATTCGGTATCCCACTTATTATGCCGTGGTTATTAAAGTATATTATAGATGATGTAATTCAAGGCGCGGGCTCACTTCAAGATAAAACATCTCAATTAATAACAGCGATTGGAATTGCTTTTTTTATTTTTGCGGTATTAAGACCACCGATTGAATATTATCGTCAATATTTCGCACAACGTATCGCAAATACAATACTGTATGATTTGCGGAAGCATATTTTCGGTCACTTACAAAAGTTAAGTTTACGTTATTATTCCAATACAAAAACAGGGGAGATTATTTCGCGTGTCATCCATGATGTAGAACAAACGAAGGATTTTGTAATTACTGGTTTGATGAACGTCTGGTTAGATACTGCAACAATTGCTATTGCTATCATTGTTATGTTTTCTATGAATATAAAATTAACATTTGTTGCGTTATTGATTTTACCTATTTATGTAATTGCAGTGAAATATTTTTTCGGACGTCTTCGGAAATTGACGAAAGAGCGTTCACAAGCGTTAGCGACGATGCAAGGGTATTTGCATGAACGTATTCAAGGAATGCAAGTGACACGTAGCTTTGCGTTAGAAGAGTATGAGGGGAAGCAGTTTGAAAAAAGAAATAATGAATTTTTAACGAAAGCATTAACCCATACAAGTTGGACGGCGAGAACATTTTCGGCAGTAAATACGTTAACCGATTTAGGTCCGTTACTTGTGATTGGTTTTGCAGCATATGAAGTAATTCAGGGGCAGTTAACGCTAGGGACGATGGTTGCTTTTGTTGGATATATGGATAGTTTATATAGTCCGCTTCGCCGCCTTGTTAATTCATCCACAACATTAACACAATCTTTTGCATCGATGGACCGTGTGTTTGAACTGTTAGATGAAAAATACGATATTGTTAATGTGCCAAATGCAGTACAAACGAAAAAATTAAATGGAGAAATTGTATTTGACAATGTTTCTTTTCGTTATAATGCAGATGAAAAAGAGATATTACACAACTTGTCATTAACTATGCAGCCTGGAGAGAAAGTAGCGCTTGTAGGAGCGAGTGGGGGAGGGAAGTCATCTCTTGCTAGTTTGATCCCGCGTTTCTATGATGTTTCTGAAGGCGCGGTTTATGTAGATGGCATAGATGTAAGAAAGTATAATATGAGAAATTTGCGTAGTCATATTGGAATTGTACTGCAAGATAATTTATTGTTTAGCGATACAATTGGAGCTAATATTCTATATGGAAATCCGAAAGCTACAGAGAAAGAAGTGATTGCAGCTGCCAAAGCTGCGCAAATTCATGATTTTATTATAGACTTACCAGATGGTTATAATACTGTCGTTGGAGAACGTGGTGTGAAGCTATCGGGCGGGCAAAGGCAACGCGTGGCAATTGCACGCGTATTTCTAAAGAATCCGTCGGTACTTATATTGGATGAAGCAACTTCGGCTTTAGATTTAGAAAATGAAAGGTATATTCAAGAGGCGCTTCAGACGTTAGCTGCTGACCGGACAACGATTATAATTGCACATCGATTAGCGACGATTACGCATGTTGATACGATTATTTACATTGAAGACGGTGAGATTAAAGAAACAGGTTCTCATGAAGAGTTAATGCGAAAAAGAGGATTTTATTATAATTTATATCAACTTCAACATATAACAGAAACAGCTCCTTTAGCATAAAAGGAGCTGTTTTTTATTCGTCTTCTTTTTTATCATCGATTTGGAGTTCTTTTTCTGGTTTATGGTATGTGTAGAAGCTATCTACAAGTAAATCTAAATGCTCTACTTCTTCACTATAGTTAATGATGGAAGAAATAAGAGGGAAGAGATGTAACCATGTTTTATATGCTTCTTCATCGTCCTTATTTTGATATTCCATAAAGATATCAATTAATTCTTGTTTACCTGTTTCGACTTCATCAAGCATTTCAACTGATTGTTGTTTTTTTGCTTTACCAATAAATTTTAATAAAACTTGTTCATGATAATGCGTTAATGAATCAAGTTCGTTTTGGATAGATTCCTGAAATTCCTCTGGCATATAGCGCAGTTCATTTTCAGTACGGTGTAATGATTTTAACGTACTTAAAGCACGGCTTGTTGTCGCTAACATTTGTCTGAATAAAACGAGCTTACGAATTTTTGCGAACTTTACTTTTTTCGTGTAGCTTCTTTCTTCTTTATACAGCAAATAGTAATGGTTTAGTTTGATCATTTTTTCTTTCATACGATCAATATCAGTTTTTAGCGTTGTAAAATCAGAAGCCTGCCTGCTATTCATTCGAATCCATTTTACAATTTCTTCTGTATTATCAACGATACGATGATAAAGTTTTGTTTCATATTTCGGCGGCATAAATACTAAATTTACAAGTGAAGCCGCAATAATACCAATCATAATCGTCGCAAATCGAAGTAAGGCAAAACTAAAGAAATCTTCGCCTTGATACTCCATAATGGCGATAACTGTTACTAAAGCAATTGATATTGTGTTTTCTAATCGTAATTGTAATGTAAGAGCAATTACTAATATACATGTTAATCCAATAATAAAAGGATTATGTCCAAAAGCAGTAGCAAATGCGATAGCAAATATCGCACCAATTACATTTGCTTGAATTTGTTCAAGTGCTGTTAAATAAGAACGGTATACAGACGGTTGAACAGCAAAAATAGCTGAAATTCCCGCAAATACCGGACTCGGTAATTGAAGTAAAATACAAGCAAATAAAGCTAACGTGATGGCAATACCCGTTTTTAAAATGCGAGCACCAAGTTTCATACCCTTAATAAGATCCTTTCTCTTGTCATAATGAATGTACAACATGATACTATACATTCATTACAATATGTTAGCAAGTGATATTTTAGTGACGTTAAAAGAAATTAGTATTCATTTTATCCCGCTAATTGTGAGCAGTAAGATTCACGCCTCAAAATTCAGAAGCTGGATGCCAGTAAACGTCCGATTGGTGTAGGCTAATTAAAGTTTCACTTTATAATTTTTCCTAATTCCTTTTAAACATCAGTTTTTAGTAAAAAAACCTGCTGAATTTCAGCAGGTCTCAAATTGTTACTATAGATTACTATGAGAAGCGTACTTCGTCAATTTTTTCTTAATAATGAAAATTACCTATTTTACTCTGTTGAGATAGATGGGTCTGCCTGTTCTTTTTTCGGGATAATCTCAAAAAACTGGTTCTGTATATCATCTAATAATGCTGTTAATATAGCAACTTCCTCATATTGCTCATGCTCATTTAATACACGAATATAGTCTAGCAATAATTCAGTTACATCTTTCAAACCATTTTTACTAATTGGTTGTAATGTAACATTTGCACCTTTTGCGATTCTTCTTTTTAAGGCCTGTTCTGTTAAGCCTAAGTTTGAATCACGACGCAAATAAACAACACCGCCAGTCATGCCAGCACAAATCCATGGCCCAGGGTCACCTAAAACAAGCGCTCGCCCATTTGTCATATATTCAAAAGCAAAACCTTTAATATTGGAGTATGCACCTATATTTCCTTGCTCTTTTTCACGAAGTGGTTTTGTTATTCTACCTCCAATGATCATGTCTGCCCCAGAAAGGCGAATGCCAGCGCGAGCATCAGCGTTCCCTTGCACGTATAGTGCCCCTTTTTGTGCACCATATCCAAATCCTTTTCCGACAGAACCGTTATAATATACTCCGTCTTTTCCTTTTGATTTTGTTATATAAATCCCACCACCAAAGGAAGTTTTACCAATGCCATCTTGTGCGCCGCCATTTACGTGTATAAATAAATTTTCACTATTGTAAGCGCCTAACCCATTTCCAGGAATAGAACCATTCGTATACTTTAATGTAAGTGGTTCAAGTTGAGTAGCTTCATATAGTTTACTGCGAACGCGATAACACGATTCTAGACCACCCATAACGCGTTGCTCTACACCAACGCCTACTAATTCTTTTGAGTCAGCGGAATGAACTGTTTTAAATTGTTTTTCCGGTACGCCATCTGTTGTTGTAACAGATGGATGTTCTATTATTTGTAGTAAATTACGTAAGTTTAATAAATTTTCGCCTCGAACTTGCTCTAATAAATCAGAACGCCCAACTATTGCTTGTAAATTTGTATACCCAAGCTGTCCTGTTAATCGTTTTAGTTCTACACCGAAAGAGGTGAATAAATTTAGCAGGCCAGCAACTGCGCTTTCTAATTCGCGTGGGACGAAGCGGCGTAACCCATGTTCTTTTGCTTGTGCTTCAGACTCAATTTGTGTCGCAATTCCAACATGGCAAGTATCTAGATGACACCCACGGCAAGTAGTACAGCCGATTGCAATCATTGATAGTGTGCCAAATCCAATCCGGTTTGCTCCGAGGAGCATGATTTTCAAGGCATCATTTACACTTCGAATACCACCATCTGCCCAAATCTCTACTTTATGTCTCATGCTTGCTTCTAATAAAGCGTTGTGAGCGGCTTTAACACCAATTTCTACAGGAAGACCAACATGTTGCAATGCGTGAATACGGGCAGCACCTGTTCCGCCATCGAATCCGCTAATGTTAATAAAATCAGCGCCAGCTTTGGCGATACCGACAGCAATTGTTCCGATATTAGGAACGACAGGGACTTTCACGGCTACTTTGGCAAGTTGATTAGCTGTTTTAATTTCCGTAATCATTTGAGCTAAATCTTCAATTGAATAAATATCATGGTTATTAGAAGGTGAAATTAAATCTGAGCCAATTGTCGCATTACGTGCTTCAGCGATTTTAGCTGTTACTTTTGAACCAGGTAAATGTCCGCCTTCCCCAGGCTTTGCGCCTTGACCGATTTTGATTTCAATTAAGTTGGATGAGTTTAGTAGTTCGGCATTTACTCCAAATCGCCCAGATGCCACTTGTTGTCCACGTGTATGTGGGTATTTTCCAATCATATCTTTAATTTCGCCGCCTTCACCGTTCAAGCTAATCATATTTAGCTGATCGGCTGCTTCTGCATATGCGCGAAAGGCAATTTCGTTTTGAGAACCAAATGACATAGAACTAATAATAAATGGTAAATTATGATTTTGAATGCCGATAGATACTTCTTCAGTTGGAACGACATGTTTTGTTTGTTTCGTTTGGACAAGGTGTCTGATTGCGATTGGATTATTCTCTTCTAGTTCACTTAACTTGTCACGGTAATCATCATAAGAATTTCCTTTTGCAACGTCGCCGATTGCTTTCCAAATTCGCGGGAATATATGAAATGATTTTCGCATTCTAATTTTAGGATTGTTATAATCCTCTGCTCGTATTTTTGCATCTTCAGCAAGTGATTCGAGTGAAAAGGCTAAATCATTTGAACCGAAGAAATTTGTAATTTGTAATATATTTGCGATTTCTTCATGTAACCCAATAGATGAATAGAGACGTCCGTAACCACGTAACTCATGAATGCCAATTGTTGAAATGACTTTTTCTAATCCTTTATTAAGTGCATTATACAGATTCGTAATTGGTGTTTTTGTTCCATCATTTACAGTCGCGAATAATAAATATGGATTAATACTATCTGCTCCTAATCCATATAGCGTGACAATGTCATGTAAGGAGCGAAGGGCACCAGAACGTATAACGAGAGAACAATTGCGGCGTAATTTATTTTCACTTAATGATTGATGCACTTTAGCAGTAACTAAATGTGGATCAATCCAAAAGCGTTCATTTAGATGGGCTTTTGCGTCATCTAATACTAGTAGGGAAGCACCATTGTTAACAGCAGCTATCGCTTCAGAACTAATGCGGTTTAATGCACATTGTAGAGTTTCTGACGAGCTGAATGTAGCAGAGATTGTGGCGATAGAGTTATGAGTTTTAAATAGTTCTATGAGTTGTTCGTACGTAATTGTGTGTAATTCCTCTGCAATAGGTTGTGCCACGCTGCCTTCTAAAATAATTGGTGAAAGCATTTCAACTACAAATGGCCGTTTTGCGCCGCTTAATAAACTTGGACGCTCTCCAAGTACAGTACGTGTAGAGAAGTGTTCAATTTCACGGTCACGGTCAATTGCAGGGTTTGTAACAACAGCTACACTTTCTTTAATAAAGTCAGCGATATTTCGTCTATCAGTATCAAGTGCGGCAAGTGGTGAGTCATGCCCAAGTGAGCGTATTGGCTCAACGCCTTTTGTTGCCATCTGTTCAAGAAGTTGAATATGTTCTCGGTCCCATCCGAAAGCGACATATTGTTTCGTTTTAACTTGAACAGAATCACATAGCCCTTGAATTTTTTTCGTTTCAGGGATAGATAAATTTAAATGGTAATTGGTAGTATCAATTCGCTTTTTAAAACGGTTATATACTTGGATTTGATATTTGTCATATTCATAAAGAACAAGTTCATCTTGTTCATTCCATTTTAATCCGACTTTTTCTCCAGGAGCGAGTGGTTTTGGTTCTGCTACATATTTAGTTGGTGATACAACTCCAGGTTCAGAAGAGAAAATATAAGAGCTTTCTGTCTCTACTTTCCATACTGGGCGTAATCCAAGAGAATCAACGCTGAAAACAGCTTCATCTTTAAAACGTGAAATGATGCCAGCTGGTCCTTGTGCAAAATGTCCCCATGCTTCACGTATATACGTATATAAATCTTGTAAAGGTGTTTCATAAAGTTTAATTTCATTAATAATTGGTGGGAATAGTATTTCCATTGCTTCAAATAAACTGTAGTCGTATTGAACAAGTAGGGTTTCTAAGGTGCGGTTTAAATCTTGAGAGTCACTGCCTCCAGCAGTAAGTGGTACATCAATCATTTCAGCTTGATCGCGTAATTTCGCAATTGTGTTAATTTCACCATTATGTCCGAGAATACTAAATGGTTGTACACGAAAAAAATTAGATAATGTATTAGTAGAGTAGCGGTTATGTCCTAATGTCATAGTTGAAGCGATAAGTGGATGTTGTAAATCATTATAGTAGGCAACAAGTGTATCACCAGCACCTAGAACTTTATATACAACATGATCACGACTTAATGAAGCAACATGAATTGTTTCGTTTTCCTCTATTTTTATTGTGACAGAAAATAATGTTTGCTCAATATTTGTAATTTCGTTTTCTGCGATAAGGGCAACTTGCCAAAATAAAGGTTCTTCTTGTTTACCGAGTGGACCGAGCGCATCTGAGTTTGTTCCATCATCACTTTCGAAAATGATAGTAAAGTTTTTGTTGTTTAATTGCGTACGAATATAATCTTTTAAGGCAGTAATGTTTTCTTTTTTATTTAGAAAAAAATGTCCAACGATAAAGTGGGGATGATCCACAATCGTTGGATTATATCCACTACTTTTTAGTTTTTCATGCCAAAGCGTTTTTGGTATATCAATGTGAATGCCGATGCCATCGCCCTCGCCATTAATGAAACCAGCTCTATGATTCATTTTGACGAGTGATTGTATGCAAAGGTCAATGTTTTCTTTTGTAGCAATTTTTCGTTTCTCCATAACGGAAACGATTCCACACGCATCATGTTCTGCATTTCTATAATCTCGAAATAAAGACGGTGTCCATGTATTTTTTTTATTGAGCATCCGTCAATCCCCCCTCTTGTAAAAGTTAGAATAATCTTACTATTTAAGGTGCGAATCACCTTGTACACAGAGATAGTAATGCTGTAAAAGAATATAAAACAGATAATTATGAATAATTATACTATTAATACGGAATTTATGAAATAGAAAAAAGGAAAAAAGAAAGGTGAGCTTTCTTTTTTCCTTTTAATGATGGGATTATTTATTGTCTGCTAGGGCAGCAAATGCTCTGCCGACAGCCTCGATTGTATATTCAATATCTTCTTTTGTATGTTCTGTAGTTAAGAACCATGCCTCGTATTTAGAAGGTGCTAAGTTAACTCCTTCTTGAAGCATTAGCTTGAAGAATTTACCGAACATTTCACCGTCTGTATCTTGTGCTGCATCGTAATCTTCAATTGTATTTGTTGTGAAGTATACAGTTAAAGCACCTTTTAGACGGTTTAATGTAATATCGATATTATGTTTTGTAGCTTGCTCTAAAATTCCTTTTTCAAGCATGGCACCAAGTTCATCTAATTTCTCATAAAGTCCTTCTTGTTGAAGAACTTCTAGACAAGCAATACCAGATGCCATAGAAGCAGGATTTCCTGCCATTGTACCTGCTTGATATGCAGGTCCAAGCGGAGCAACTTGTTCCATAATTTCTTTCTTACCACCGTAAGCACCGATTGGAAGTCCGCCGCCAATAACTTTACCCAGAGCTGTTAAGTCTGGTGTTACGCCAAGTAAATCTTGAGCACCACCGTACATGAAGCGGAAAGCGGTAATAACTTCATCATAAATTACTAGTGCGCCAGCTTCATGAACAAGTTCATTCACTTTCTCAAGGAATCCAGGTTTTGGCTCTACAATACCGAAGTTTCCAACAATCGGTTCTACAAGAATAGCCGCTACTTCATGTCCCCATTTATCTAACGCTTCTTTTAAAGTTTCTACATTATTAAATGGAACAGTAATAACTTCTTGAGCGATACTTTGTGGTACGCCGGCTGAGTCAGGTGTTCCTAGTGTAGAAGGACCAGATCCAGCTGCTACAAGTACTAAATCAGAATGACCGTGGTAACAACCAGCAAATTTCATGATTTTTGTGCGGCCTGTGTAAGCACGAGCAACACGAATTGTCGTCATTACTGCTTCAGTACCAGAGTTTACAAAGCGTACTTTATCTAAAGCAGGCATTGCCTCTTTTAACATTTTTGCAAATTTTACTTCTAGCGCTGTTGGTGTTCCGTAAAGTACACCATTTTCAGCAGCTGTTGTAATTGCTTTTGTGATGTGCGGGTGAGCATGTCCAGTAATAATAGGACCGTATGCTGCTAAATAATCGATATATTTATTTCCGTCTACATCCCAGAAATAAGCACCTTTTCCACGTTCCATAGCAACAGGAGCGCCACCGCCAACTGCTTTAAAAGAACGAGAAGGACTATTAACGCCGCCAACGATATGCTCTAAAGCTTCTTTATGTAATGCTTCTGACTTTGTGAATTTCACTACCATTCATCTCCTTACAAAAATCTATGTATTATTCTAACATGTTTTTCGAAAAGACGTATTGTTTGTGATAGAGAAGGCAGTTGGGTAAACTATTCGTTGTGACATTTAGGAGGGGGGGCCGATTATGAAGTCGGTAATTGAGGTACAAGGGTTACGTAAAGAATTTACAGCCTATTCAAGTCGTCCGGGTTTAAAGGGTGCATTTCGCGATTTATTAAATCGTAATTATAAAATAGTACCAGCAGTAAATGATGTATCTTTTACTGTAAAACAAGGTGAGATGGTTGGTTATATCGGTGAGAACGGTGCTGGTAAATCAACAACAATTAAAATGCTTACGGGGATTTTGACTCCGACATCAGGAGAGATTTTAGTAAATGGGATGAACCCACATAAACAGAGAGAAGAATTTGTAAGAACCATTGGTGTTGTTTTCGGTCAACGCTCACAACTTTGGTGGGATATTGCTGTACAAGAATCTTTTCGTTTATTAAAAAAAGTGTACGGTGTATCAGACGCTCAGTATAAAGAGCATATGGAACACGTGATTGAAACGTTAGATATTGGTCCTTTATTAGATAAGCCAGTTCGAAAGTTATCTCTAGGTCAAAGAATGCGTTGTGAATTAGCGGCAGCATTAATTCATAACCCACCGTTATTATTTTTAGATGAACCAACAATTGGGCTAGATGTACTTGTGAAATTGAAAATACGTGAATTTTTAAAAGAAATGAATGAACGTTATAAAACAACAATTTTATTAACAACCCATGATATTACTGATATTGAAGCATTATGTGAGCGTGTTATCATGCTGGATGAAGGAAATATTATGTATGACGGTTCTTTAAGTAATCTTCGTACGCAGTGGGGAGCGGAGAAGGAAATACATTTTCAGTTTATTGCACCAGTTTCCTATCAGGCTTTATCAATGGTTATGCCAGATAGTCATGTCGTTTGGTCGAAAGCGAAAGAGGAAAACGCGTGGGTTGCAAAAATACCGAATGAAGAAGTTATTATTTCAATGCTTATTTCTAAAGTAGTACAAGCCTTTCAAATTAAAGATTTAAAAATTAATGAAGTGTCTACAGAGGAAATTATTCGTAACATTTATGAAGAAGGTATTAAACATGGGTAAGTATATTGAAATGATTCGAATTCGCTTTTTAATGATGCTTGCGTATCGCACAAATTATTATAGCGGGATTTTAATTTATACGATTAATATCGGTGCTTACTATTTTTTATGGCAAGCAATTTATAGCGGAAAAGAGAATATTGAAAGTTTATCTATTTCGCAAATGACCACGTATATCGCAATCGCGTGGATGGCACGTGCCTTCTATTTTAATAATATAGATAGGGAAATTGCGATGGAGATTCAAGAAGGACGTGTGGCTGTAGAATTAATTCGTCCGTATAACTATTTGGGAATGAAAGTTATGCAAGGTCTTGGCGAGGGAATATTCCGTTTTGCCTTCTTTTCCATTCCAGGCATGGTTATCGTTACGTTATTATTTTCGTTGCAAATTACAACGAATTTTCAAACGTGGTTATATTTCTTCTTATCTTTAATATTTAGTTTTATTATTAATACACAAATTAATTTAATGACAGGAATGCTTACGTTTTTTCTATTTAATAATAGTGGGATTATGTATGCAAAACGCGTTGTTATTGATTTATTTTCAGGTCTATTATTACCAATTAGTTTTTATCCGTTATGGGCCCAAAAAGCAATGATGTTCTTACCGTTTCAGGCTATTAGTTATATTCCAAGTATGATTTTTTCTGAAGGTATACAGGGGAGTAAGTTGTATGAGGCTTTAATATTTCAAGTGATTTGGGCGATTGTACTTATTATTCCAATTGTACTCATGTGGAGAACGGCGAGAAAACGTCTAATTGTACAAGGGGGATGATGAGATGCTATATATAAACTTATTTTTACAATATGCAAGTCAATATATAAAAACGAAATTGGAGTATCGAGGCGATTTTATTGTTGGTTTACTTTCTGATTTATCGCTTCAAGCAGTTAATTTAATATTTATTCTCGTTGTATTTGGGCATACACAAGCATTGAAGGGATGGAGTCGAGAAGAGGTAATCTTTATTTATGGTTTCTTTTTAGTACCATTTGCCATCTTTTCAGCTTTCTTTAATATATGGGATTTTAATGATCGATACATTATTAAAGGGGAGATGGATCGTGTATTAACGCGACCGATCCATAGCCTATTTCAAATTATATTAGAAAGAATGGAACTTGAATCTTTAATTGGAGCTATTACAGGGATTGTTGTAATGGGATATGCAACTGTGGAGTTACAATTATCTTTTTACTGGTATGATTTCTTCTTATTTATATTGATGGTAGGAGGAGGAGCACTTGTATATGGAGGGATATTTGTTACGCTGGCGAGCCTTGGTTTTTGGTCGGATGCGAAAAGTTCAATTATGCCTCTTATGTATAACATAGGTAATTACGGGCGCTATCCTGTTAATATTTATAATCGTGTAATTCGTTTCATTTTAACGTTTGTTTTACCGTTTGCGTTTGTTGGAGTATATCCAGCAGCATACTTTTTAAGAAAAACAGAATGGAATAGTTATGCATTTGCGACGCCAATTGTTGGTATTATCTGTTTTACGATTGCAATCACCCTCTGGAACCAAGGGGTAAAAAGGTATCGTGGCGCGGGTAATTAATTATAGAAGCTTGTTCGTTTCTAAGGGATAAATCAGTTCTCCACCTCATACATATAAAATGAGGTGGAGGACATGTTATGGGGATTTATTCTATTAATTGCAGCAATCGCTATTTTGAAAAGTGTCCAATTATTATGGAGTTCCTATTCGGATTCAACGCGTTTTTTTTCGCTCTATAATTTGGCCACATTATTTTTGATCTATACAACAGTACTGATCGCGTTTGGATTAAGTTACGTTGTATTAGAGGAAATGGGTTTCGCAGTTTTGAAAGAGGACGGAGAAAGTTTGAACGCTCATTCTTTTCAACTCGTCGAAGTTTGTTTATATTTTAGCGCAGTTACTTTATTGTCTGTTGGATATGGTGACATATCTCCGATTGGAATTGGGCGATGGATTGCAATCGCAGAAGCGCTAATTGGATATACACTCCCTTTTGCTTTTGTGATGAGGTCTGTAATAGACAATGAAAAATAAGGAAGCATTTGTTATAGTAAAGGAAAAGAGTAGGAGTGATAACTATGATTACAGTAGGAGAAATGGCACCAGAATTCACATTAGAGGGAAGTAACGGAGAAGAAGTTCGTCTAGCTGATTTCCGCGGTAAAAATGTAGTTCTCTATTTTTACCCGAAAGATATGACGCCAGGATGTACAACTGAAGCATGTGATTTTCGTGATGCGTATGGAGTATTTCAAGAGAAGGATACGGTTATTCTTGGAGTAAGTCCTGATTCAGCGAATAGACATTTGAAATTCATTGAGAAACATGAATTGCCATTTACACTTTTAGTAGATGAAGATCATAAAGTAGCAGAGTTATACGATGTTTGGAAGTTAAAAAAGAACTTTGGGAAAGAGTATATGGGAATCGAGCGTTCTACATTTCTTATTAATAAAGACGGTGAACTTGTAAAAGAGTGGCGTAAAGTAAAAGTGAAAGGGCATATTGAGGATGTTCTTTCTTATATAAAATAAATCTACGTTGGAGATAAAATATGCAGAAACAAGGCAAGTGTCTATACATATTTTACTGCCTTACATAAAGTGGAAGTGTAGGGCATACCTCCTCAGATGATAGTATTCCAAGTGCGATTATGTCGCACTTTTTTTCTATGTAATATATGAAGAAAAAGGGAAAGATACATAAAAACAAGTCCTGAATATAAAAATAAACCACATACTTATAGTAGAAATATTGACGATTTATAAGAAAAGGAGTACACTCTTTATAAGAATTATAAAATAATAATCCGTATAGAATCGGGGTGCATGACGGTGGTCAAAGAAGAATTAAAAGAAGCGCTAGAAATGCTGAAAAATACGGGTGTACGCATTACTCCACAGCGTCATGCTATTTTAGAGTACCTTGTGGAATCAATGACGCACCCAACAGCGGATGATATTTATAAAGCATTAGAAGGTAAGTTTCCAAATATGAGTGTTGCAACTGTCTATAATAACTTACGTGTGTTTAAAGAGGTTGGACTTGTAAAGGAATTAACTTATGGAGACGCTTCAAGTAGATTTGATTATGTTACAAGTCAACATTACCATGTGATTTGCGAAAAATGTGGTAAGATTGTTGATTTTCCTTATGGAGGCTTGGAAAAGCTGGAAGAGGAAGCTGCGAAAACGACAGGCTTCGTTATCAATAGTCATCGCTTAGAAATTTATGGCGTTTGTCCAGAGTGTCATAAGGCGTAATATATAATAAAGAAAGAGGCTGACGGCTATACGTCAGCCTCTTTCTTTATTATATAAGGATTAGCGTGAGGTTAATCGGGATTTACAGTGCTAAGTTAGTAAGAAGGGTTAGATAAAAGTTTGTCGAATTTACTTTGTATTGGTGGAAATGAATTCTTGGAGGGGACATTTTGAAGAAATATGAGATTAAAAATAACATTCCAACATTGGAAGAATATAAATATTTATGTGATTCTGTGGGATGGACTAATTATATGAACTTTGAGGTGGCGGAAATATCACTTCAAAATTCCATTTACTGTATAACAGTCAAGGATCATAATCAAATCATCGGCATGGGGAGAATTGTTGGTGATGGGGCTATCTATTTCTATATTCAAGATATAGTGGTTCATCCAGAGTATCAAAAGAATGGTATTGGAAAGAAAATAATGAATACTTTAGTAGAATACTTAAATGGGAATGCTCCAGATAAAGCATTCATTGGTTTGTTTGCGTCGCAAGGTAAAACATCATTCTACGAAAAATATGATTTTAAAGATTATTCGCCTAATATGACAGGGATGTTTACTGTTATTTCGAAAAAATAGGTGTAATAAATTTAATAAAACAATTAAAAAGTTGATTTTTAAGAAATCAACTTTTTAATGAGTTGAAACGTTTGTGGTGTTGCAAATTCGTATTTCCCTTGATACTTATGATTTATAACTCTTCTTATTATACTTTTCATCAAATTCTTTTCCATCTAGATCTCGATCTAGTGTTAAAGGTTGATTGCAGTGCATACATGCATCGACACGGCCGAGCATTTTTGTTGGCTTATCACAGCTTGGGCAAATAATTTGGATAGTCTTAGTAGATAACATACCAATCCAAAAGTAAACGACAGTGCTAGCGATAACAGCTAAAAAGCCAACCATCATAAACGTTGTCATAATAATAATGTTTTCGCGGAAAAAGACACCTAAGTATGCAATGAAGAGGCCGATAAATACTAAACTTAATGCAAAGGTCCGGATTTTATTGATTTTGTTTGAATACTTAATGCTCATTCTCACCACGCTCCTATACTAATAATATAACATAAAATTTAGAATTTTCACTCTCGTGTAAATTGATAAAGGGATAAGATATGAAATGAATAGGAGGGGAGCCATGAAGAATGAATGGACACTATAATGATTTTTACAGCGGTTTTTAAGTTTTTAACGGGATGTGAAATTTTTTATAAAAAGTATTGACCCTGTATATACTGCATGATATATTAATAACCGTCGCTGATGCGGAAACGCAGAAAACGACAAAAAAGAAAATAAAAAACTTAGTTGACATTGAAAAATGAAGATGTTAACATAAGGAAGTCGCAAATGAGCGACTAAGTAGTTCTTTGAAAACTGAACGAAACAAACAACGTGAAACGTCAATTTTTATTTTAGATGCTAGACAAACTAACTTTATTGGAG
>NZ_KZ268509.1:0-206113 GCF_002218325.1 Bacillus sp. M13(2017)
CTTTCTGTACCATCTAAATATCGTTTCACCGCTTGGATTTTTTCTTTTGAAGAAAATTTAGCCATAAAAAATGCACCTCCAATTGTTAGACTGTGTCTAACAATTGGGGTGCACTTCACAGAAGGTGGCTTGTTTCGGTATTAATTTATTTTAACTATTCATGTCTGAATGGCCTTTTTGGAGCAATTAGCTCTAAATTAGTACCATCTGGATCGGGGAAGTAGGCAACTCCCCTACCAAATCCAGTTTTCTAGCCGTCTTCTTGAAAGATAATTGGTTCGTCATCTGGGTGCTATCCTATGCCCATCAAGCTAACAAAATGGATTGCTTCTGAAACAAAAAATGATTTTTATTACTATAAAAAACGTAAAGTATCTGTTTTTAGAAAAAATTAATTTTTATAAATTGATGGAGATATAACTCAATTCTTTTATATATTTAGTTAAATATGATTGTTAGAATGAACTTAAAGTAATTATGATTTCTAGAAATGCAAACTGATGTTTTGAATTGGTTTAAAGTTGCTGGAACAAAATAAAACCAATTGAGCAAAAAAACTTGCAAAAATAAAAAGAGAGGTGTATATTAATTGATGTATCAATAATTGATATATCAATTAATGTTTTGACAAGAAAGAAAAGGAACATTTTATGAAGGAAATGTTCGTAAATATCAGTGGAGAAGAACGCAAAATACTTATTCATGTTCTATTACAGATGCAAAAAAAATGTGGAGAATATTAAAGAATAGAGAGTGTAGGGGGCAGAATAGTGTGGAAATAATCGCAGCTATTTTAGTCGGGATCGTAGCATTAGAACATTTGTTTATCATGATCCTTGAAATGTTTTTTATTGATTCAAAAGTAGCAAAACGTGCTTTCAAATTACCGAAGCATTTAGAAGGAGATCGAAACGTAGCCATTATGTTTGCAAACCAAGGCTTATATAATGGGTTTTTAGCGGCTGGTCTCATTTGGGGACTTGTACTTGGGCTCAATCCAATTGGTTATATGGTCCAATTATTTTTCGTGATTTGTGTGGTGATAGCAGCTATTTTCGGAGGTTTCACATCTAATAAATCAATTATTGTGAAACAAGGACTTCCAGCTGTTTTAGCACTGGTTGCCCTTTTATGTATAATATAGAATCAAATTTTCTCAATAAAAGAAATCATTTTTGAAAAGAATACGCTATTCTTTCTTTAGAATTATAGGAAAGGATGGCGTTTTTTGTATGTTTATTTCTATATGTAGTGAATTATAACTATTCTCTCAAGGGACTCAACTGCTTTTCAGCTTTTGGATATATTTTCATCCATCTTTGTTTCCTCCTATTGTTGGATAGTGTAATAATTGATAAAAATTTTGATGAAATTGGATTATAACGATTGATCAAAAAAGTTAGTGATTAAAAATATTATTCTTTAGTACATACATTTTTAAGATGTTAAATATATTTCATAATAGTCTCTGTAAGATAGGGATAAGTAGAATAGTACTTTTTATAACTTTGAATGTCATTCATAATAGCACCAGTAAGAAGAAAACAAGCTTTACGGTACTACTAGTTACCAAAGATGTTACAGTAGTTTATTTAGAATCAAATTGATTGAAAGGTTGTACTATATGGCCTAATAATTTCGAAAAAATGTCGGTGTGGCATAAAACAATTATGGAGGTTAAAGATATGAGTACTTCAAATTTGAATGAAATAAGTAAACAAATTTTAAAAGAGGAGGAAACACTTCAATTTTCCTCTTTTACAAATGAAGATGCCTTGCAAATAGGTTTATTTATCGTTGAAACAGCGAAGAAAGAGGGGAAATTGATTGCTGTTGATATAACGAAAAATGGTGTGCAATTATTTCATTTCAAGATGACAGGGACAAATGAGGAAAATACGAAATGGATTGAGCGTAAAAAACGAGTCGTTTCCCTACATGATCGTAGCTCGTATTATATGCAGATACAAAGTGAAATAACTGGAATTTCATATAATGAAAAATATCTTTTAGATACTTCGGAATATGCTGCGTTTGGTGGATGCTTTCCTATCAGAATAAAAAACGTAGGGGTTATTGGAATGATAACAGTTTCAGGATTACCACCAGAAGAAGATCATGAATTGGTTATAAGAGCGGTGAAAAATCAGTTGAATCAGTAATGAAAGTATTTTTATACTTTCATATTAGATAATGGAGTATTATAAGCAATTACTAATATGTAAATCCTTATGAGATGTTAATTATTAAATAAGTGACCAGTATGGTTTCTACTACAGTTCGTTAGTAATATTTAGTTAAATTTAAAATGTAAAAAGCCAGGTAATGCATTATTCATGCTACCTGGCTTTTTAACTATCAATTTAAGCTTATTTTCATGTTTGTGTAAATATGAAACAAGCAGGATACATGAATAGAGAATGGGTAAAATAATACCGAATGATGATTAGATTTTATGAATGATGTTATAAGGCTTTTTTTAGGGAAACTGAAGGAAGCAGTGTGTTTAGATTTAGAATGACTGGCAATGGGTGATAGGAAGTTCAATGATTCAAAAATGAACTCATTTAAACGCATATTATCTTTGAGATGTATCCTTTTGAAGAATATTAAAACTTAGGAGGAATGGAATTATGACAAAAGATTTCTATACTGCACTGAAAGAAAGACGTACTTACTATGGAATTAACAAAGAGGTACAAGTATCGGATGAAAAAATTAAAGAAATTGTGGAGTTTGCTGTGAAATATACTCCATCAGCTTTCAATTCTCAAACTGCGCGATTAGTTGTATTATTTGGTGAAGCTCATGATAAATTATGGGATATTACAACTGAAACATTAAGAAAAGTAGTTGGAGATGGAGAATTCTCAGGAACGCAACAAAAAATGGATTCTTTTAAAGCTGGTTATGGAACAGTACTATTCTTTGAAGATGAGGCTATCGTTAAATCGCTTCAAGAAAAATTTGTTGCATATGCTGAAAACTTCCCAATTTGGTCACACCAAGCATCAGGTATGCACCAATTAGTCGTGTGGACAGGTTTAGAAGCAGAGGGATTAGGGGCATCTTTACAACATTATAATCCATTAATTGACGATGAGGTAAAACAAGAATGGAATGTCCCTGCTAATTGGAAACTAATTGCACAAATGCCATTTGGTAATCCAACAGCTGCACCAGGTGAAAAAGAATTCCAACCACTTGAAGAGCGTGTGAAATTTCATAAGTAATATTCGAATGTAATAAAATAGAAATTTAATCAGTGGTGGTCTTACTGTCCGCAAATAGCAGGAGAAGCTAACTGTATTGTAAAAATAAAACTGTTTAGTAATAAAAAAACTTATTCGTTTTTTTATTAATCGAGTATGTATGAATAAAAGATTTTAAAACACTATTTTAATCTGTAAGGTAACAAGGTGATCGTTTTGATCACCTTGCTTTATTTCTTACATTTTATTTATTAAAAAACGCTAGCTTTTCATAAATGCTTGAAAAATTAGCGTTTTAATAATAGGTATCTGTAATTTGACACTTAAAACTATATACGAAAAAGCTTTTATGTTATTCCTCAAGTTCTATCCATTCCTGTGACCATTCTTCTATTCCGCGAATAATAGCTTCTAAAGCAAATCCTTTTTGAGTTAAAGAATATTCTATACGAACTGGTGTCTCAGGAAAGACTTTACGTTCGACAATTCCTTCTAGTTCTAATTCTTTCAATCTTTCTGAAAGTAATCTTCCGCTAACAGGAAGAGAAGATTCAAGCGTACAAAAGCGCTGAGATCCAGAAAAAAGTTGGTAAATAATTAGTGCTGTCCATCGTTGACTAAAAAATTTCATTCCTTTTTCAAAGCGAGGGCATAATGTAGAATCATTCATTTTCCTTCACCTCCTAAAATAAATTATATAACATCTTACTATTAGTAACAAATGTTTTTATAATTAATTACTTGACGTAAATTAATTACGAATGTATACTCACTTACGTAAAGTAACTAAGTTGTTTTATGTAACTAAAACTCTTTTCTTTAAATGGCCAAAGTTGTAATGATACATATTGCATATAAGCTGAGAGAAAAAAGAATAGCATCTGTAAAAACACTTACGTTGTGTAAGTTAAACAATAAAAAATATAACAATGGAAGAGAATTTTAGAGATTCTCTATACTAGGAGGTACCTAATGGTTACAACAGATACAATTCATATGTTAGAAGATAAAATTCAATTTATACATCAAGATGGAAAGGATATTTATTTAGTAGGCCCTATCAAATTGCCAATTAATTTATATGGGGAGACTAAAGTTTTTCAATGGTATTCTTGGTTACAATGTAGTGAGGGTACAAATAGTGTAGAAGGGGTTATTGAAAAACTTTCATCTATTAATTTAGCTGATATGCAGCAATCTAGTGTGCTTGTATATGGTGATTTTGAGAATTCTGAAGATGCCCTAATTCGTATGCATAGTATTTGTCACACCGGTGATATCTTTGGTAGTAAACGTTGTGACTGTGGATTCCAATTAAAGCAGTCTTTACAAATGATTACAGAACATGGTTCAGGCGCATTATTTTACTTAGCGAATCATGAAGGAAGAGGAATTGGCTTGTTTAGTAAAGCTATGACGTACCTCTTGCAAGAAAATGGGTTAGATACAGTAGAAGCTAATCTGAACCTAGGTTTTGAAGATGATGTTCGAAACTATGATGATACAATTGAAGTATTAAAAGCGCTACGCTCAAAACCTGTAAAACTTATTACAAATAATCCGAAAAAATTAGAAGCGTTACAAAAAGCTGGATTAAATGTTACGAGTCGTGAACCGTTATGGGGTGATGTCTCAGAGTTTAATGAGAAATATTTGCAAACGAAGATTCAGCGTTCTGGACATTTTGAAGGGGGACACTTACATGCTTGAGCATGAATTGTATATGAAGCTAGCACTAGAAAATGCCAAGGCTATGAAGGGACAAACGACTCCAAATCCATTGGTTGGATCTGTAATTGTAAATGATAACCGAATTGTAGGGGTCGGAGCACATATGAAGGCTGGAGAACCACATGCTGAAATACATGCGATACGTATGGCGGAAGAACAGGCGCGTGGTGGTACAATCTATGTAACTCTTGAACCTTGTTCTCATCATGGAAGAACAGGGCCTTGTGCAGAAGCAATTGTACAAGCAGGAATTAAGAAGGTAGTAGTTGCTACACTTGATCCAAACCCGCTTGTTTCTGGACGTGGAATTAAAATTCTACAAGATGCAGGTATTGAAGTACTTGTAGGAGTGTGTGAAGAAGAATCTAAAAAGATGAATGAAGTCTTTAATAAATATATTTTGACAAAGCGCCCATTTGTAACGATTAAATCAGGAGTTACATTAGATGGGAAAATTGCTACTTCTTTATCGGATAGTAAGTGGATCACATCTACAGAAGCGAGACAGGAAGTACACCAAATACGAAATGAAAATGCAGCCATTTTAGTAGGAGCAAATACTGTACAAGAGGATAATCCATCATTGACAACGCGTATTCCAAATGGGCGAAATCCAATTCGAGTAATATTGGACTCAACATTACGCATACCAATGGAAGCTAAGGTTATTACAGATGGAGAAGCTCCTACCTGGATATTTACAACAAGTAATCATGCAGCGGAAAAAAAGAAAGCATTAGAAAATGCAGGAGTCAAAGTATTTGTTACTAGCGGAGAAAAGCATATAAACTTATATGAAATGCTTGATGTTTTAGGGGAAAAAGGAGTTTCCTCCCTGCTTATTGAAGGTGGTGGAGAGGTAAATGCTTCGTTTATTGAAAATAAATTAATAGATAAACTGATTTTATATATTGCACCTAAAATGATTGGGGGTAGAATGGCGCCTAGCTTTGTAGAGGGGGCTGGTATTACTAAAATGCAAGATGCAATTGAATTTAAGGATATATCATTTACCCAGGTTGGAAAAGATTATAGATTTATTGGTTACCCAGAATATCAGAAAGGTGAGAAATAAGGAGAATAAAAACTACTTATATTTTCCGATAAATGGATTGCAGAAAGGAGCGATGAAGAGTGAAGTTTGGATTTGATATCGATGATACGTTAATTGATTTAAGGCAGCATGCTTTTCATTTATATAATAAAAAATTAAACAAAAAAGTAGGATTGGATGTATTTCATTCTTTAAAAACAATTGAAATTCATGAAGCATTTGGCATGACTTCGGAGGAAGGTAGTCATATGTGGAATAGTTTGCTGGATGAGATTTATTATACTTCTTGTTCACCGTTTCCATATGCAGTAGAGACATTGCAAGAATTAGAAAGACAGGGACATGAAATATACTATATAACAGCGCGACCTAAAGAGCATGGAGAGCAAACAAAAAAATGGTTAATAGAAAAAGGTTTTCCGGTACATGAAGATCGCTTTTTCTATGGAATGAAGGATGAAGAAAAAATACACTTCATACAAGAAATAAAATTAAACTATTTCTTTGATGATAAGCCGGCAGTCTTAGAAACGTTAATAGGAAAACCGATAAATGTGTATGCAAAAAATACTTCTTACAATCAACATCTCAATATCCCGCGAATTACAAGTTGGACGGAGTTAGGAAATATTATAAAGAAAGAAATGCGAGGATTTAACTGGAAAATCAAATAGAGCCAAGAGCATATTGAGTGTTACAATTTTAGAGGAAAGACATAGGTGTTATGTCTTTCCTTATTTTTTTAATACTATCGTTTTTATTAGTGTGATGTGCTAGAAGTACTTCTAATAGAGAGGAAATAGAAAAATGAGCAATAAGAAAAATATTTTTAAGCTAGTCTTGTATGGAAGTATAATTTATATATCAATGATAGGTTCCCCTGGTGCCACAATATTTGTGGATATTTTGGATGAGAAGTTCAAGATTTAATGGGGTGTGCTCATAATCATGAATTTTTGGATTCTTATTATAAAATACATTATTTAAACTATATATTATAATTAAAAAATATGAAATTGGAATTATTAAGAAACAGTAAGGTTGGTACAAAACTAAACATATTAATAACGATATCAAGTATTGCATGTATAGTATTATCCCTAATAGGGTTTTGGGGATTAGAAAGAGGGAAAAGTACTTCCTCTAATATGTATGAGGATAATTTACTACCAATTGAGTGGATTGGGATTGTAGAATCTAATTTTTATCACGTTAATATGAACTTTATGGAAATAATGTTATCAAAAGATGAAAAAAGAATGAACGAATTAATAAGAGAAATGGATGGAATTCGTAAAGAAAATGATCATCTTTTAAAGCAGTTTGAGGCTAAACTTATTTCTACTAAAGAAAAAGAATTATATAACACGTTTCATGAAACATTTAATGAATTAAGGACTCAAATGAAGAAAGCACAAGAATTAGGAAAATCTAATAATGAAGAAGTATATGCATATTACCTAAAAGAGATTGAACCTAATATGCAAAAATCAATAAAATCAATTTGTGAATTGATTTTATATAATAGTAATAATGCAGAGCTTTTACAGAAGGAAAATAATAATAGTGCTCAAAATACAATGATAATGTTTGTTAGTATTTCGATTTTAGTAATTTTAATAATTATATTAATTGGATATATTATTAAATTAACTATCCGAAAACCACTTGCATTACTACAAAATGATATGGAGAAAGTAGCAGCTGGAGATTTAACAACACGTACTCCTTATAAAGCAAATAATGAATTAGGGCATATTGTTCAGTCTTTTAATAGTATGTTAGATAACCTTCAACAATTAATTGAGAATGTTAAGATGACAACACAAGAGGTTATTTTTCCTACGGAGGGCGTAGTACAAGATACAAATCGAGCGTCTAGTATTTCAAATGAGGTTGTACAGACTGTTCTAGAAGTAAAAACAAAAATAGAAGGACAGGTAACTAGTATTCAGGAGAGCCCATCCTCAATGGAAGAAATTACAACCGGGGTGCAAACTGTAGCTGAATCTTCAGCAGTAGTCGCTGAGGTAGCAGTAACGACTACAGAACGAATAAATATCGGTAGTGAAGTGATAAATCACTCTATTCTTCAAATGAATAGTGTGCATGATGTTGTCGAGGAAACATCAAAAGTAATAAATAAACTTGTTACACGTACACAACAGATTGATACAGCTCTCGCTGCAATTACTAATATTGCCGAACAAACGAACCTTCTTGCCTTAAATGCCGCTATTGAAGCGGCACGTGCTGGAGAGAATGGGAAAGGATTTGCAGTGGTTGCCGCAGAAGTTCGAGACTTGGCTGAGCAATCTAAAGAATCTGCAAAAGAAGTTAATCATTTAATAAAATCGATTCAAAAAGATACCCAAGATACAGTTAATGTCATGCAAAAAGGACAACAAAAGGCAGTAGAAGGAAAAGAAGCTGCTTAAGATTACAGGTCAAATTCAAGAAGTATCCGCAGCGACAGAAGAGATGTCTGCTGGTACAGAAGAAGTAAATGCTTCTCTTTCGCTAGTTTCTGAAACTGCTACGGATGTGAAAAAGGAGATTCTTCAAACAGTAAATTCAATTCAATCACAGGCCGTATCAATTGAACAAATATCAATCCAATCCAACAAAATGAAAGAAAAGGTGGAAGAATTAACGGAATTGGTTTCAAAATTTAATATTACAGAACAAAAAGGATGAGTAAATCATAAAAGTTTACGTATGGCTATTAGCCTAAAAATAATTGATTTTTTACGATTAAAAAGATTTTAGTAATTAATTCAATTACAAGTGTAATAACATGTATAAAAAACATGAAGACTTAAGAGTCTTCGTGTTTTTTATTGAATAATGTCTGAAAAAATATTGATAATTATACGATATTTTGGAACTTATCACAAAATATTCATATATGCAAAATTACATACGTTTAATGATTGATAATCACGAGTTAATGTAACTATAATAATTACACTGATAAGTAACTTATTGACGACAGTTATAAGTGAAGAAGGAGGGTTTTATTGTATTTTGTATATAAAAAATAGAGAAGGAGATATGTAAATGAAAAGGTTACTTGTTATAGGCATAATGTATACAATGTTTTTCCTCATAGGAAATATACACTTACATGCTGATGAACGGACAAATGTAAAAGAAATTACTAGTTTAGAAGAGCCTACTTGGATATTTCAGGCGGGCATAAGTAAGGGGAAATATCACGATCGACAAGATTTAGGGCTTATTTTGCAGAGAAATACACCACTAAAGGTAAGACAAACGAATCCTAATTTTAAAGACAAATTAACATTACGTTTATTGTCTAATGACTCAAAAAATGAAAAATCCATACAAGTAGGAAATGAATGGGTTACCATTCAAGGTGATACGCCTTTAGTTCCTTTCATAGATACTCCGTATGGTGAAGAGCACGCTGTACTTGAGTACCAAGTAGGGAATGAAAGTGCTACTAAGCCTCTTCCCATTTATAAACAACAAGAAAGTGTATCTCAATTTTTTAGTACATGGGATCAATTTGATGGAGAGTATGCGTTAATTCAAGGGGAGAGTTTTCAATTATTTGTACCTAAAAAAGATAAAGAGTTAGTAAGATCTTTAAAAGATTTTCAATCGTTGGATGAGTTAATTGCGTATTATGAAGATATTTTTGCGATGTATGATTCAATTATTGGTTTAGATGGTTCAGCGTTTGAAAATAAAAAAAGTCAAAATCGTTATTTTTTAAAAGCAGATATATCTGGTGCTGGCGGTGCTTATTATGGCACAAATTGGACAGCGAATAGTTCAGATAGTACAAAAATGTGGTTAGATAAACTGAGTTGGGGAACTTTACATGAAATCGCTCATGGATACCAAGCTGGTTTTGATAATCAAGGAATATTTACAGGAGAAGTTTCTAATAATCTATTTGGTGTTCAATATCAATATAGTAAATACGGCAAAAAAGCAGATCAAGTTGGTTGGTTGTTTAATTTCGGGAAAAAGGAACAGGTAGAACGGAATTTATATAATGCTTTAATGAAAGAAAATAAAAATTATGATGATTTAGATTTACGACAAAAACTTATTCTTTTAACGATGGCGAAACAAAAAGCTGGCGATGAAGCTTTTGCAAAAATGTATCAAGGTTATCGAAAACTAGCTAGCAATGCTGCTTTCAAAAAAGATGACCATTCTTTACCAGATTTGATGAATGAGTATTATAGTGAGAATGGAGGAGTTGATTTTACACCTGTATTTGAAAGATGGGGCTTTAAGCTTAATCATAAACAAATAGAGATGAATAGGGCGAAAGGTTTTCCGGCTGTTACTTCTTTAGCTTATATAGTGCCTGAATCACAATTAGCTAAAGCAAGAGCACTAGTTGATTCTGAGATTCTTATAAACTCTAACTTTGAAATAGTTACAAATCAGCAAATTGCTTCACTTGGGCTAAAAGGGAATTTGCATATCCATTTAAATACAAATGAAATAGATACATTGAAAGGAGGAAAAATTAAATTAAAAGAAGGGAATATAGTTATTCAAGAGAAAACAATCGAAACAACAGATATCAATTTACAAGATGTACCAAATGGGGTTTATACAGTTGAGATTTCAGGTGGAAAAACAGATGTTATGTATCATTTCAGTTCGTATTATGCCTATGTAAAAGAAAAAGATAATAGTCTAACTATTGATGTTAACGAAATGAAAGTGGGCAAGTTGGTAAATCAAACGATCCAATTCCTAGGGTTAGGAGATGACCAATTTGCTGAATTAAATACGGATTTAGAGCAAAAGCGAGCTGTTTTTACGGTTACTACTAAAACGCCTCATAGCTATTATGCAGGTGAAAAATATGCATCGATAGAGGTCTTTAATGAAAAAGGTGAAAAAATTTATACGAAGGAAATGGAAGGAACAAATGTAATAATTGTAAAAGATATCATTCCACTAAAAGAGGGATATAGAATTAAAATCTATCATGATGAAATAAAAAAACGATTAACTAGTAAAGCTACTATTATTAATCCTATGAATAAAACGAATGAATTTATAATAACAAAATGGGGATTGAAAAATACTTCTTTGCAAAATAATCCAGAAGAAAATCTTATACAAAGAATTGATGAAGAAATGGAAGCGATTATAGGTAATCAGTTTTTAAAAGAGATACCAATGCAAAAATTAGAAATGAAAAAGAATGTGTGGATGGCAATAAATATGTTATCAGAACCACAAAAAATAACGTATATAAATAAATATAAAGATAGCTTATATAATGAGTAATTTTTGAGAAATGAATTGAATCTAAAAAAGTAGCAAACCAATCTATTAACCTATATATGTAGAGGTATGTAAAAACGATTGGCTATAGTTAAAATTTTTTATCTATGCTTAAAATTCTAAAATACATTTTTAAAATTTGATAATACGATTATAAAGGAGTAAAAATATGAATAATTTCGTAAAGGTAGGTTTAACTACAGGAGTGGTGTTATCGGCGATTATGCCTTATGGAGGAGTACATGCGGAAACAGAAGATTTAAAAGTGGAAACAAAGGAAGATACGTTCCGAACAGGTAATTTAACAGCACCTTCTCAAAATTCGGCAGAAAATGTAGCAAAGGATGCGCTAAAAGGAAAAACAGAACAAGCATTATCATCAAAGCAAGTTAATACTGAATCCAAAGTTAATTATAATGTTACGCAAAGTCGTAAATCTTATGATGGTACTACATTGGTACGTCTTCAACAAACATATGAAGGACGTGATGTATACGGATATCAATTAACAGCACATATTAATGATGATGGTGTACTTACGAGTGTTTCGGGGGATAGCGCCCAAAATCTACAACAACAGGAAGATTTGAAACAACCTATTACTCTATCAGAAGAAGATGCAAAGAAACAGCTCTTTAACATTTATGGGAATAATCTCACATTTGTTGAAGAACCAGAAATTAAACAAGTAGTATATGTAGATGAAAATACAAGTAAAGCTACAAACGCATATCAAATTACTTTTAGTGCATCTACACCTGAATATGTATCGGGTACAGTATTAATTGATGCTTTTGGTGGTAATCTATTAAAAGAACTCGTTCAAAAATTGGGTATACAAGTAGATAGTAGTATTGTCCAATCTGCGACAGCAAATAAATCACAAGATCCTTCAAAATTAACAGGTACAGGAAAAGATGACTTAGGTATTAATCGTACGTTTGGAATTACGCAGCGAAGTGATGGAACGTACATGCTTGCAGATTATTCTCGTGGTAAGGGAATTGAAACATACACTGCTAATTATAAAGATTATAATAATTATAGAAGAAATGTATGGGGTTATCTCGATGATTTAGTAACAAGTAATTCTACAAATTTTACTGATCCTAAAGCAGTTAGTGCCCATTATTTAGCAACGAAAGTATATGATTTTTATCAAGAAAAATATGGGCGTAACAGCTTTGATAATAACGGACAAAAAGTAATTTCTGTCGTTCATGGCTGGAATACAAATGGTACGAATAAAGGAAATCCTAAGCAGTGGTTTAATGCATTTAGTAATGGAGCTATGCTAGTATACGGAGATCCAATTGTTAGAGCATTTGATGTGGCAGGACATGAATTTACACACGCGGTTACAAGAAATGAGTCTGGACTTGAGTACGCAGGAGAAGCTGGTGCAATTAATGAGGCTCTATCTGATATTTTAGGAGTAGCAGTTGAAAAGTATGCCAATAACGGAAAGTTCAATTGGACAATGGGAGAACAATCAGGTCGTATTTTTAGAGATATGAAAAACCCATCATCTATCTCTTCTAGATATCCGGAGGACTATAGACATTATAATAACTTACCTATTGATGCTGACCACGATCATGGTGGTGTACACACGAACTCTAGCATTATTAATAAAGTAGCTTACTTGATTGCTAGTGGTGGAAACCATAATGGAGTAAACGTACATGGCATTGGAGAAGATAAAATGTTTGATATTTTCTATTATGCAAATACGGATGAATTAAATATGACTTCTGACTTTAAAGAATTAAAAGAAGCTTGTATTCGTGTAGCAACGAACTTATATGGTAAAGACTCATTAGAAGTACAAGCTGTCCAACAAGCCTTTAAAGCAGCTTATATTTAATAGTATTGTGATGAATTATAAACTCTTTTATTTTAATATAGTGATTAATTTGTATGTATAGACAAAAACCTTGTAGAATTTTTCTGCAAGGTTTTTTTGAATGTTATCCCGCTTTTTGCCGGGCAGTAAGACCCCCGCCTCAAAATTCAGCGAAAGCAAAGAAGTTAGGTGGGAGTTGGGCTGCTTGTAAAAGCCAGATTGGTAAGGGCTAATTAAAGTTTCACTTTATTCGGAGCGACAGAGGATTTAGCGAAACGCAAAATTTACCATGCTTTATACAAACTAATTAGTAATCAACATATACCGCAATCTATTTCAATTATCGGTATTGGTAGAGGGGGAATGTCAGATGTGGAATTTCAAACAAAGGTAGAACAATCCATTGCTACATTTTCTAGAAGATCTACTGATGACGAATCAGGAGTAGAAGGATTTATTAGCACATTTCGTTATTGTCAATTAAATACAGCGAATGTAGAGGACTATCAAGATTTGTTGAGTCTTGTAAAGAGGCGTGAAACAGAATTAAATATTCCTGAAAACCGTATGTTTTACCTATCTGTTATACCAGAAGTATTTGATGTCATTGCTTTAAATATTAAGGAAAGTGGATTGTGGGCTACAAAAGGATTAAATCGTCTTATTATAGAGAAGCCTTTTGATTATAATGTAACGTCTGCTCGTGAGTTTAACAAAAAAATTAATTGAATGTTTTGATTAAACTGATATTTATCGTATCGATCATTATCTTTGAAAATGAATGGTAACTAGGAATACACTTAGAAAAGTATTACGAAATAAATCGTATGTAATTCAAGACATTTTTATTGACGATAATAATTTATGTGGTTAATATATTAGACATAAGATTATCTAATTACTAAAAGTAATTAGATATAAAATATTCCGTTAAATTCTATAAATAAGTAAGTTGTGGTAGAAATGCTTTGAATTGCCACTATTAATATTGGGGACAATTAAAAAGCGAAAGGCATAAAAAGAATTGGAATTTGATAACTCTTTGTTTTTATAAAACATGAGCTTCTGTACAATTCATTTTTAAAATATTGACAAGGATTATACAACAAGAGGGGGACTAAAATTGGAATCAATGACCTTTGTTTTATTTGGAGCGACAGGGGACTTAGCGAAACGCAAAATTTACCCCGCACTATATAACTTATATAGAGATCAAAAACTTCCAAAGCAAATATCCGTTATCGGGCTTGGGAGACGTCAAGTATCTCATGTAGATTTTCAAGGAAGAATAAAAGAATCAATAGAGACGTTTTCCCGTCATAGAGAAGAAGGTACTCCAGAACTGGAAGGTTTTTTAGATAATTTTCGCTATTGTCCATTAGATGTGAGTAAGCCGGAAGACTATGAGAGGTTATTACAAGTCGTTCGTGAAAGGGAAGAAGAATTACATATAAAAGGAAATAGAATGTTTTATCTTTCCGTTGCTCCTGAATTTTTCGAGACCATTGCTTTAAATATTAAGGAAAGCGGACTTGATAAAACGGATGGATGGAAACGTCTGATGATTGAGAAACCATTCGGGCACGACCTTACATCTGCTCGTGAGCTTAACGATAAGCTTAGTCGCACGTTTGAAGAAGACGAGATATACCGTATCGATCATTATTTAGGTAAACCGATGATTCAAAATCTTGAAGCATTAGAATTTGCAAATCCTGTTCTCCAATCAATTTGGAATAAAGAACATATAGCGAATGTACAAATCACAGCGAGTGAAACAGTTGGGGTTGAAGAAAGGGCAGGATATTATGACCAGGCAGGGGCCATTCGAGATATGGTTCAAAATCATATGTTACAAATATTAATGATGACTGCTATGAATCTGCCGGAAAAGGTTAATGCATGTGAAATTCGAGAGGAAAAGCGAAAGGTAATGGAAACGCTTCGTAAAGTGAAAAAAGAAGACGTTCAAAGCCATATCATTCGCGGACAATACGCTGCAGGTGAGATAAAAGGCGGGCAAGTTGTAGCATACAAAGAGGAGCCAGGAGTAAATCCTTCTTCTAACATAGACACATTTGTTGCTGCTCGCCTGTGGATCGATAATCCATTTTGGACTGGCGTTCCCTTCTATATACGAACAGGCAAACGAATGAAAGAAAAGTCTACTCGTATTGTAATTGAATTTAAAAATACGTTAAAACAGCAATATCAAGATAGTAATCCAAATGCAGCACCTAACTTGTTAATAATTGAAATTAGTCCAGGTGAGAACGTTTCATTACAGTTAAACAGTAAAAATCCATTGAAAAATGGAGAAATTGAACCGATGCGTATTAACTTTACTTGTGAGCAAGCGGATGTGGGAGTACCTGAAGCGTATGAAAGACTCATTCATGATGCTGTGAGTGGAGACGCTACATTCTTTGCACATTGGAGAGAAGTTGAATTGTCATGGGAATGGGTACAACCAATTCTTGAAGCGTTCGAGGAAAACTTATTACCGCTTTATGAATATGAGTCTGGTTCATATGGTCCAGAAGCGTCTAATGAACTGTTGCAAGAAAGTGGATTTAAATGGTGGTTAGATCAAGAGACGGAAAAATAAGCACTTTCTTTAATGAAAGCATTTAGGGGGACGATTACTATGACACAAAACATAAATCAATTAGCAGTGAATACACTTCGTACGTTATCGATTGATGCTATTAATGCGGCAAACTCAGGTCATCCAGGTCTTCCGATGGGAGCAGCACCAATGGCTTATGCATTATGGGCGAATCATTTAAATTACAATCCTAATCACCCAGAATGGTTTAACCGTGATCGTTTCGTTTTATCGGCGGGACATGGATCTAGTCTGTTATATAGTCTACTTCATTTAGCTGGATATGATGTTTCAATTGATGACTTGAAAAACTTCAGAAAGTTAAATAGTAAAACACCAGGACATCCTGAGTTTGGTCATACTCCTGGAGTTGAAGCGACTACAGGCCCGTTAGGACAAGGGATTGCTAATGCTGTCGGAATGGCAATGGCAGAAGCTCATTTAGCAGCAAAGTTTAATAAGGGTGGTCACTCTATTATAGATCACAATACGTATGCTTTAGTCGGAGATGGTGACTTAATGGAGGGTGTCGCTTATGAAGCGATGTCAATGGCAGGACATATGAAACTTGGCAAGTTAATTGTACTGTATGATTCAAATGAAATTTCACTTGATGGTGAATTAGGCATTGCTTTCTCTGAAGATATTCAGAAAAGGGTAGAATCTGTACATTGGCAATATGTAAGAGTTGAAGATGGAAACGATGTCGATGCTATTACAAAAGCTATTACATTAGCGAAAGAAAATACGGATCAACCTACTCTTATAGAAATTAGAACCATTATAGGTTATGGAAGTCCAAAAGTTGCTGGAACGAACAAAGCACATGGTAATCCGCTTGGAGTAGAAGAGGCAACAGCGACAAAACAAGTGTATGGTTGGGGTTATAAGGAAGATTTCTTTGTACCTGAAGAAGTAAAGGCTCATTTTAATGCACTAAAACAAAAAGGTATTGAAAAAGACAATGACTGGAATGAGCAGTTCAACTTATACAGAGAAGCGAATCCTACACTGGCAGATGAATTAGAAAAAGCGATTACAGGTGAGGTTTTAATTGAAGCGAAAGACATTCTATCCTTTGATACTGAAAAAACAATTTCTACTCGTGTTGCAAGTGGGGAAGCTATTAATCATTATGTGAAATCGATTCCTTCTATTTTCGGTGGAAGTGCGGATCTTTCTCATTCTACGATGACAGATATAAAAGGTGAAGCAGTATATGCAGTAGAATCGTATGCTGGACGAAATATATATTTCGGTGTACGTGAACATGCAATGGGCGCTGCAGCGAATGGATTGGCGCTTCATGGAGGAGTAAAACCTTTCGTAAGTACATTTTTTGTATTTAATGATTATCTTCGTCCGTCCATTCGACTGGCTGCACTGCAAAAGTTACCTGTTACTTACGTATTTACACATGATTCGATTGCTGTAGGAGAAGATGGTCCAACGCATGAACCAATTGAACAATTGGCAGCTCTTCGAGCAATTCCTGGTCTAACAGTTATCCGTCCGTCAGATGCAAATGAAACAGCAAGTGCTTGGGCGTATGCTTTACAGCAAACGGATGGTCCAGTCGTTTTAGTACTGAGCCGTCAAAATTTACCGGTGTTTAATGAAACGAAAGCGAACATAGAGAATCTCTCTAAAGGAGCTTACGTATTAACACAAACGAATGAAAATCCGGATGTAATTTTAATTGCGACAGGTTCTGAAGTATCCTTAGCTGCTAGTGCGAAAGCAAAATTAGAAGAAGATCAAGTTTCTGTTCGCATCGTTGCAATGCCGAGCTGGGAGCTATTCGATCACCAATCGAACGAATATAAAGAATCCGTTCTTCCGTCTTCTATAACGAAACGAGTATCTCTTGAGATGGGTGTATCTCTTGGTTGGGAACGTTATGTAGGACAAGAAGGAAAAGTACTATCAATTGAAACATTTGGAGCTTCAGGTACTGGAGCTGAAGTCATGAATCTATTTGGATTTACGCCAGAAAATGTTGTTCAAATTACAAAAAATGTGTTGAATTCTTAAGCTATGATTGTGAATACCTTTCTGTACATACTAACATTTCAGTGCTGAAAGGTATTCCAGATTGTAGTGATATGGATTTTTAATAAAAGATGATTTGAGGAGGAATTATATTATGCAAGTAGGATTAATTGGGTTAGGTAAAATGGGATTAAATTTAGGGAAAAATTTAATGGATCATAAACATGAAGTAGTAGCATTTGATTTAAATACGAGCGCAGTAGAAGAAATGAAAGAGTACGGGGCAACAGGTACATCTAGTTTAAGTGAACTTGTTCAGTCATTACAATCACCAAGAATTCTTTGGGTAATGGTACCACACGCTGTTGTTGATTCTGTTATTGATGAGGTTACACCACTTTTATCAAAAGGAGATATTTTAATTGAAGCTGGTAATTCACATTATAAAGAGTCTATCCGCCGATATGAGCAATTAAAGAAAGATGGCATTCACTTTATGGATGCAGGAACTTCTGGTGGAATGGAAGGAGCTCGTAATGGTGCTTGTTACATGATCGGAGGAGATCAAGAAGCTTGGGACATCGTTGAACCTATCTTCCGCGATACTGCTGTAGAAAATGGATTCTTATATGCTGGAAAAGCTGGTAGTGGTCACTTCTTAAAAATGGTTCATAACGGAATTGAATACGGTATGATGGCTGCTATTGGTGAAGGATTTGAGATTCTAGAGAAAAGTGAATTTGACTACGATTATGAAAAAGTATCAAGAGTATGGAACAACGGTTCAGTCATTCGTTCTTGGTTAATGGAATTAACAGAAAATGCATTTTCTAAAGATGCAAAACTGGATGAGATTAAGGGTGTTATGCATTCTTCTGGTGAAGGAAAATGGACAGTAGAAACAGCATTAGACCTTCAAACAGCAACTCCTGTTATCGCAATGTCTCTATTAATGCGCTACCGCTCATTAGACAATGATACATTTACAGGAAAAGTTGTAGCAGCTCTGCGCAATGAATTTGGCGGACATGCAGTAGAAAAGAAATAAAGTGAAACTTTAATAAGTAGGGGCTTCATTCCACACCAATCGGGCTTTTACGGGATAAGCATATTAAACATGTAACTCATCAACGTTTAAAAACTGGAGGGAATTAATCATGAAATTTTTTATTGATACTGCAAATCTTGAGGATATAAAAAAAGCATATAAACTTGGAGTTTTAGCTGGTGTTACAACGAATCCTTCTTTAGTAGCAAAAGAGGGCATTAAATTTGAAGACCGTATTGCAGAAATTTGTCAGGCAGTTCCTAAAGTTGAATCTGTTTCGGCAGAAGTAACGCCAGATGCTGTTACAGCTGAAGAGATGATCGCCCAAGCAGAAGAACTGATTAAAATTAACGGTGGCGATGAAAAAGTTACAGTTAAACTTCCGATGACGTTAGCTGGATTAGAAGCTTGTCGCTACCTTACTGAAAAAGGTGTGAAAACGAATGTTACACTTATTTTCACAGTGAACCAAGCACTTTTAGCTGCTCGAGCAGGTGCAACGTACGTTTCTCCATTTTTAGGACGCTTAGATGATATTTCTGAAGATGGCGTATTATTAGTTGCTAAAATTGCTGAATTATTCGATGTTCATCAACTAGATACACAAATTATTGCGGCTTCTGTTAGACATCCAGATCATGTAACTCGTGTAGCGATGGCAGGTGCTCACATTGCAACAATTCCTTATAAAGTAATTGAACAACTTGCTATGCACCCATTAACAGACCAAGGTATTGAGAAATTTGCTGCTGATTGGGCGAAAGCGCCTAAATTATAATGTATGAAAGCGAAGGTGCTTTCCGAAAATTGTTTTTCATGAGAGGACAAATCTTAAGTAACTTCATCGTTTAAACTGGATCCTGAGTTTGTAGTCTTACTACGTGAAAACAGCAAGAGAAGAAAGTGTCATTCACTTTTGAAGAAGGAAAATATGCTCGTATGAAGCATGTATAAAATAACATTATAATTATGAAAGAGAAATCCCCTTATCAGAGAGAGTAGTTAACATGTATCTCTGATAAGGGAGATTCTTTTTGTATAAATTATTATTTTGTGAAGATGATTTGTATATCGATATATAAATTCTTACTCATGAAAGAACTATATAGGTGCTCTTAATTGTATAGTAATTTTGAAAGGGTTTACATAAAGGGGTGAAATTGCGTATGAATATGTACCTTTTAATTATTACATTATTATCAATTGTAATTGTTATTTTAGGGGTATCGTGGTGGAGATGGCATGCGTTTATTAGTTTAACGATTGCAAGTTTGTTTTTAGCAATTATGTCTGGAATGCCAATGGATAAAATAGTGAGTGCTTATGAAATGGGAGTCGGAAGTGTTCTCGGGCATTTAGTAGGTATTTTAGTATTGGGTACAATTTTAGGGAAAATGATGGCAGAGTCAGGTGCTGGAATGCAAGTGGCAGAGTTCTTTATTAAATCCTTTGGGATAAAAAACTTACCATGGGCTATGTTAATTGCAGGTTTTATTATTGGAATCCCGGTGTTTTTTGAAGTAGGCATTTTAATATTACTGCCGTTAGTAATTTCAATTCATAAAACAACGAAACAAAATATTTTATTGATAGCATTACCAGCAATTGCTGGGCTATCTGTCGTACACGGTCTTGTTCCTCCGCATCCAGGGGCCATAGTTGCAATTGGTATTTATAAAGCGAATCTTGGAAAGGTACTAATGTATTCACTCATTATTACATTTTTTGCAGCGATTATTGCAGGTCCTATATTCGCTAAGTGGATTCACAAACGTGTAATTCCTGAAAATGAGCCAGAATTGATTCGTGTAAATACAAAATCAACGAAATTACCAGGAATAGGAGTTTCATTTTTAGTTATATTGTTACCTGTTATGTTAATGGTTTTAGCTGCAGCAGCTCCTTATGTGCCTCTTTCTAATACTTTGATGAAGATTGTCACATTAATCGGTAGTCCTATAATTGCACTATTGATTGCATGTTTTGCGGCGTTCTATTTTCTTGGATTTCGTCAAGGTATCGATAAAAAAGCTATTAAGAAGATAACAGAAGATAGCTTATTACCAATCGGTTCAATTGTTGCGATTATTGGTGCCGGCGGGGGATTTAAGCAAATTCTCATCGATAGTGGGGTAGGGAATGCTATTGCTCAAATGTCTGAGCATTTAGCTCTATCTCCAATTGTATTAGCATTTATAGTAGCTGGGTTAATTCGAATTGCGACAGGTTCAGCGACAGTCGCTTTAACAACAGCAGCGGGTATCGTTTCGCCAATCGTTGAAAATACGACAGGTGTGAACTTAGAGTTACTCGTTATTGCAACAGGTGCAGGAGCATTAATGTTTTCACACGTAAACGATGCTGGTTTTTGGATGGTAAAAGAATACCTAGGTTTAACAGTGAAAGAAACATTTAAAACATGGACAGTATTAGAAACGTTACTTTCATTTATCGCTTTTGGAGGCGTTTTACTACTCGATATGTTTGTTTAAGATAAAGATGTTTCTATTTAGATAATTGTGGCATACAACGTTATTAATAGATAAAAGGAATGTATTTTTATGGTGGGATACTGTAGCAATTTTTTGTTAGGAGGAAGAGATGGTGAGCTCAAAATATATGATTGGTGTAGATATTGGGACAACTAGTACAAAATCAGTTCTATTTTCTACTGATGGATCTGTTATTGCTAGTCATGGAATTGAATATCCTTTATATTCTCCTACACCTGAAACAGCAGAACAAGACCCAGAAGAAATCTTTCATGCAGTAATAAATACGATTAAAGAAACTGTACGAATAAGTAGTGTACAGCCGAATGATATTCTTTGTGTCTCTTTTAGTTCGGCAATGCATAGTATCATTGCTGTAGATGAAAAGGGAAAGCCGTTAACGAGATGTATCACTTGGGCAGATAATAGAAGTGCAAGCTGGGCGGAGAAAATAAAGAATGATATGAATGGTCATGAAATTTACCTTCGTACTGGGACACCAATTCATCCGATGTCACCACTTTCGAAATTAGTTTGGCTACAGAATGAGCAAGCAGAGTTATTCGCAAAAAGTTATAAATTCATTTCTATTAAAGAATATGTTTTTTACAAGTTATATAAAGAATATGTAATTGATTATTCTATAGCATCAGCGACAGGAATGTTCAATTTAAAATCTTTAAAGTGGGATGAAGAGGCTTTACATGTAGCAGGAATTACAGATGAAAAGCTTTCAAAGCTTGTTCCAACAACGCACAGTTTAACAGGATTAGATGAAGAGTTTGCCAAAGAGATGAATGTACTTGTTTCTACGCCTTTTGTAGTAGGAGCGAGTGATGGAGTACTATCTAATTTAGGTGTAAATGCAATAGATCCTGGCGTTGTGGCTGTTACAATTGGTACAAGCGGTGCGATACGTGCTGTAACAAATCGTCCTGTAACAGATCCAAAAGGTAGAATTTTTTGTTATGCGTTAACTGAAGACCATTGGGTAATCGGTGGACCAGTTAATAACGGCGGTATGATTTTCAGGTGGGCTCGTGACCAATTGGGCACTTCAGAGATTGAACTTGCAAAGCGCTTAGGAAAAGATCCATATGAGGTGCTTACTGAAATAGCAGCAAAAGTGAATCCGGGATCTGACGGTTTATTATTTCACCCGTATTTAGCGGGGGAAAGAGCTCCTTTATGGAATGCAAATGCGCGAGGATCTTTCTTTGGACTCGGATTGCATCATAAGAAAGAACATCTGATACGTGCTGTTTTAGAAGGAGTAATTTATAACTTATATACAGTTCTTCTCGCTTTAAAAGAACTAATTGGCGAACCGAAAAAAATTCAAGCGACAGGCGGTTTTGCAAGGTCGGAACTTTGGAGACAGATGATGGCGGATATTTTCCATCAAGACGTATATGTTCCTGAAAGTTTCGAAAGCTCTTGCTTAGGAGCTGCCATCCTCGGTTTATATAGTTTAGGTGAAGTAGATACGTTACATGTAGTTTCTGAAATGGTAGGTGCAGATTTTCATCATGAGCCAAACATGGAAAGTGTGGAAAAATATAAAGATTTAACGCCAATCTATATCCGTTTGTCCCGTCAATTGGAAGAAGAATATGAAAGTATAGCAGCGTATCAAAAAAAGTGGGTTTAAAAGCTATTTACCAAGAAAATATGGTAACGTATAAAGAGGTACTCCGATTTTTTAGGATACTCTTTCAACATAAAATATTTTAAGAAGTATGATGAATGAAAAATATAGGGAGAGAGGGTTATGAAAATGAAGGATAACAAAGAGTTTATCGGATATGTTGGAACATACACGAAAGAAAATAGTGAAGGAATATATAAGTTTATTTTAGACACGGAAGCAAAAAAAATTGGTAATGTAACACTTGCCGCTAAGTTGGATAACCCTACATATGTAACGATTAACCGAAATAATGAATATCTCTATTCCGTTGTTAAGGAAGGCGAATCTGGCGGTGTAGCTGCTTATTCCATTGATAGTCATACTGGAGAACTAAAAGCGAAAAATAGACAAGTAGTAGAAGGGGCTTCTCCTTGTCATATTAGTGTTGATAGTGGAAATCATACAGTAGTTACAGCAAATTACCATAAAGGAACGATTGAGTCTTTTGAAATAAATGAAGAAAATGGAACTGTAAATCCTGCTGCATCTATTATGGCGCATGAAGGTTCAGGTCCGAATAAAGAAAGACAAGAAAAACCACACGCACATTACGCGGGGTACACTCCTGATGAAAAATATATGATAGGTGTTGATTTAGGGATAGATAAATTAATTACGTATGAAATAAAAGATAGTACATTAATAGAAGTGAATAGCCTGTCTGTGAATCCGGGAAGTGGACCAAGACACATTGCTTTTCATCCAAATGGAAAATACGCTTATGTAATGACGGAGCTTAGTTCAGAGGTTATTGCGTTAACATATAACTCGGAAGAAGGCTCCTTTACAGAATTACAGTATATTTCTACTCTTCCAGAACAATTTGATGAAAATAGTCAAGGCAGTGCTATCCATATTTCTTCTGAAGGCCGCTTTGTATATGCAGGTAATCGTGGTCATAATAGTATTGCTGTTTTCAGTGTGGATCAAAACTCAGGTGAGCTTGCATTTGTGGAACATACATCTACAGAAGGAAAATGGCCGAGGGATTTTGTATTAGATCCTACTGAAAAGTTTCTTGTTGCTACAAATGAAAAGTCACATAATCTTGTGCTATTTTCAAGAGATGAATCTACAGGAAAGTTAACACTTTTACAATCTGATGTTGCTGTGCCAGAGCCTGTTTGTGTGAAGTTTTTAAATGTTTAAGTTGTGTTCGATATAATTTCATATACTCAGAAAATAATAAAAAGCAAAGCGATATCGCTTTGCTTTTTATTGTTTCTTTTTCGGTCTACGTACTAATTCGTCGCCGCAGTTTGGACAAACGTTTTGTCTTTCTTCTGTACATGGTGCGCAAAATGTACATTCATATACACAAATGTATGCTTCAGAATCTTGTTCGAGCGATTGATCACAAATTTGACAGTTTGTTTTCATTTCTAGTGCCATAATAAGTCTCCTTTTAGTTAGAAAATTTATAATTTAATTATAATTCATTGAATAGAAATAGTCCTTTTCAATTGAAAGGAAATTGAATGATAAAGTTATGAATTGAAACGAAAGATGCCGGTTTATTTTAAAATTGATTATTTATTACAGTTGGAATATTATGAAATAGTCAAAAGACAACAGGGGGTATAGATTTTGACTAATCATAATGATCATTTAAAAGCAAACTGCGAAAAATGCTTCGGTCTATGTTGCGTTGCATTACCGTTCGCAGCATCGGTAGATTTTGCAGTGAATAAAGATGGTGGTAAACCATGTTCCAACTTACAATCAGATTTTAAATGTAGTATACATAAAAATCTTAGAGGAAAAGGTTATAAAGGTTGTACAGTATTTGAGTGTTTCGGTGCTGGGCAGAAGATTTCTCAGGGTACGTTTAAAGGGATTGATTGGAGGAAAGATGCAAAGCATGCAAGAAAAATGTACGATGCTTTTCCGGTTATGCATCAACTTCATGAAATGCTTTGGTATTTGAATGAAGCGATTCTTTTAAAGGCAACACAGCCAATTCATAAAGAGCTGGAGACCGCAATTGAGGAGACAGAGCGACTTTCGAATTTAAATCCAGGTGAGTTAATGAAAATAAATGTTCCAATGCATAGGGCAGAGGTGAACATTCTTCTTTTAGAAACGAGCGAATTAGTATGGAAGGAAATGAATACTGCGCGTAAGAAACGAATCATTCACCGCGGAGCAGACCTTATGGGAGCAAATCTGAAAAAGAAAGATTTACAAGGTGCAAATTTAAGAGGAGCTTACTTAATTGCGGCAAACTTAAATGGAGCAGACTTACGAGGGGCAGATCTCATTGGAGCAGATTTACGAGATGCAGATATTCGCGGAGCAGACTTTACAAATTGTATTTTTCTTACGCAAGTTCAAATTAATGCGGCGAAAGGGGATAAGCATACGAAATTGCCGAAATTGTTGTCCCGTCCATCGCATTGGAGTGCGTAAAGAGTGAGGAGTGTTTAGTGTGGATATATTTCAGTATTTAGAAGAGATGCAAGAGGATGTCTTTTCGTTAGCAGTAGAGCAAATAGAAGCGAAGTATTATGATATATACCGATTTGTATTGGTTTTCACGACCAAGATCCAATTATGCGAACAGGCAGAGACTAAGAATCTCTGCCTGTTTTGTTATTTCTTTTCAAAAGTAGTAATGAAAACGCTACATATAATGAGCATACCACCAATGAAAAAGTTACTATTTAATGTCTCATTTAATAAGAGCCAACCAAGTAATGATCCAACGATAGGTTGGAAGAAGAAAAATAAGGAACCGATGCTTGCATCCATTAAGTCTAATCCTTTATTCCAAAGGAAAAAGGCACCTGCTGTTGAGACGATTCCTAAGTATAATACGCCTAATATGACGTACGTATTTACTGTTCCGATAGAGGATGCTTGTAGTTCCCATATCATAAAAGGTGTAATAAAAAAGAGTGAAAAGAATATGGCATACGTTGTAATAACTAAGGATGAAAATTGGATTGAAGCGATTTTTACATAAATAGATAGTAAAGCCCACGTAATAGCGGCTCCAACTAAAATGATTGTTCCGATAAAATAAGAGCCAATTTCAATGTCCCATCCGATTACGATAATGACACCGATTGTCGCTATTATAGTAGATAAAAGTCTACGAGCAGTTAGTTTCTCTTTCAAAATAAGCGCTGCAAATATAACCATAAATGCAGGTGTAGCTGATGTTACTAATGAGCCTGTATGAGCGTCGGATAATTTTGTTCCGATAAATTGACATGTGATTGAAATAAAATATCCGATAAATCCAATCCAAGCGAATAGGAGCCAATCTTTTTTGCGAATGGTTACTTTTTTCTTTTGCTTTTTCTCAGCTAGTTTTAAAATGCCATACAAAACAACAAAAGCGATAATAAAGCGTAGCCAAACGAGTGTTAGTGGTGGGATAAAATCGAGTACGTATTTGCTAACAACATACATACCGCCCCATATACTTGCTGCTAGTGATAAGCATATAGCTCCTAAAATTGTTTGTTTCATTTGAAGTACCTCCGTCTATTTTTAGGGTAATATGAGTTCCCTAAGACGAGGCATAGTGTATGTGTTACAAGCCCGCCTTAGTTTATAGACGGCCTACAGGTTGATCGTTTTCGAATGAAGTGTTGTAGTACATGGGTGCATTCCTCCTTCATATTTTATAATGATATTATAACTTAATTTTCAGTTTATTGGGATGTTTCTTTAGGAAATAGTGGCTGTCTAAGAAAGTGTAGTATATGGTAGAAAAACATATTTTTAAAATAAGAGAAACCAATGACATAGCAGATAAGTATATTAAGAGTAGGATGAAAAAGTAGATTAATAGAGAAAGAGGAGGAGATTGTTATAACTACAACTGTTATTTCTCATTTTTATAACGAAGAGTATTTATTGCCGTGGTGGCTTATACATCATACGAAACTGTTTGATCATGGCATTTTAATTAATAAAGGTTCTAAGGATCGTTCGGTTGAGATTTGTAAAAAATTCGCACCGCATTGGGAGGTGCGAGATTCTGTAAATCCAGAGTTTGATGCATATGCGACAGATCATGAAGTGATGAGGATAGAACAAGAAGTACAAGGATGGAAAATGATTTTAAATACGACTGAGTTTCTTTGCGTGCAAGATAAAAATCAGTTTTGGAAATCGCTGAATGAATTGGGGGGGAGGATGTATTGGCTGGACGGGCTTATTATGGTTGATGATCCTAACTACAACTATCCGGACCTTAACTTTGGAATACCTTTAATGAAACAGCGGTTTCATGGTTATTTACCAGAAGATTGGCCGTTATGGAGAAGAGGTAGATTTATTCATAATCATGAGCATGGAAGTTATACGGTTGGAAGACATTTATCTGCGCATGAATCGATGATTTATCCACCTCTTGCCTGTATATTATGGTTTGGGTTTAGTCCGTGGAACGATGCGATGAGAAAGAGAAAGTTACAAATTGGTCCGACTCTTTCTGAAGCTAGTAAGCATGGGGGAATGGGGACGCATCATATTGTTACGCCGGAAAGATTAGAAGGATGGTATAAGGAATTAGCGAGAGGAACGAAGGATTTACGTTTTAATGATGCATATCGTTATGTTTTTGTATAAATGATTTCCACCATAAAATTGTTTCTTCAATTCCTGTATTTAGATCGTATGTTGGTTTCCAGTTTACTTCAGTTTTTAAACGTTCTACATTAACCCCGACAAATAAAGGTTCATCTTTAGAGAAAGGGATTGCACCTAGTTTAATTAAATGTTCTTTTCCTATCTTTTTAGCAATGATAGAAGCTAACTCTTTAATTTGTACAGATTGACCAGAAGCGATATTGATGGTGCCTGTAACGCTGTGTTCTAATATTGTTACGAGAGCGTCAGCGACGTCACTCACATGGAGGAAATCTCTCGATTGTTTTCCATGTGTACATAGTGCTTCCTCGTTTTTTAATAAGGAAGTGATAATGTTAGAAACGAGCCGATTACCTTGTTCGTGAGGTCCATACATATGAAAAATGCGGCCCCAACACATGCTGAGGCCTGTTTGTTGTGCATACGTTTCTAGCCAGGAGTGCAGTGCATTTTTACATAAAGAATACGGGGTTTTATAAGAAAGGAGCGGTGAATCTTCAAATAATACGCCGTTAAACCATTCGTACTCTGCGCCAGTACCTGCAACGACAACACGCTTTCCACTGCATGTTGTAAAGTGTTGAATCAATGAAATACTAGACTTTAGCCAATAGTAATTATTAATAGATACATAGCATGCTGGTGGCACTGCTTCCCAAGCAAGGTGAATGAGATGGCTAGGCTGAACGTCGTAAATGAATTGTTTTACTTCGTCATCGCGAAGCAAGTTTACTTTATGCCAATGGCAAGGGAGGTGAGAGGGGTTATTTTTATTATACGTGGCGTGCACTTCGTATCCCTTTTGTATAAGTGAATGTACAACATATTTACCTATCCAGCCACTACCACCTGTTACAACAACTTTCTTCATGGCTCGATCACCTCAATTTCTGGAACCGTCACTAAAAATTTACCGCCCCATTCACGAATGAAAGAGCATTCTTTCATAATTTCGTCTTTCAAATTCCAAGGAAGTATAAGAATGTAATCTGGTTTTGTACGTTTAATTTCTGCTGGAGATTTTATTGGAATACGAGTTCCTGGTAAAAGGAGATTTTGTTTGTGAGGATTTTTATCTACTGTATAAGCTAGAAATTCTTTACCTATCCCGCAATAATTCAAAAGGGTGTTTCCTTTAGCTGGAGCACCGTAACCGATAATTTGTTTGTTTAAAGCTTTCGCTTCAATAAAAAACTTTAAAATATTTATTTTCAATTGTTCGATGCGTTTAGAAAAAAGGAGATAGCAATCTAAAGTATCTAACCCGTGGTCGACTTCTTTTTGAATTAATTTTGTAACATTGGAATGGATAGTTGATTGGGCACTTAGATGGTTTACAAAAATCCGTAAGGAACCACCATGCGTTGAAAGTTCTTCTACATCAACAATTTGTAAATGATGATAACTTAAAACTTTTTGAAGGCTTATAAGTGAGAAGTAGGAAAAGTGCTCATGGTAGATAGTATCGAACTGTTTAAAGGATATGAGGTTTAATAAGTGTGGGAATTCAATTGTTATCGTGCCATCACGTTTTAATAGTGTTTTTAAACCAGCGACAAAATCATGCAAGTTCGGAACGTGTGCTAATACGTTATTTGCGACGATTAAATCAGCGTGTGGCAATTTTTTTGCTAAGTCATTACTGAAAAAATTTACTTCAGTAGGAATTCCTTTTTGGATAGCAATTTCTGCTACGTTTTTTGCGGGTTCAATTCCCAATGTCTCGATATTTTCTTTTTGAAAGTATTGTAATAAGTACCCATCGTTACTTGCAATTTCAATCACTTTTGAATGTTTTGTTAAGTTGAAACGCTTAATCGCCATTTCTACATATTTTTTAGCGTGTAGCAGCCAGCTTGAGGAGTAAGAGCTGAAGTATAAGTAGTCATGAAAAATATTGTGCGGAGATTCAAATTCATCTAGCTGCACGAGTAAACAAGAGTGACAAACAAATGTGTGCAGCGGATAAAATGGTTCCATTTTATATGAATTTTCAGGAGCTACAAATGAATTAGCAAGAGGAGAAACGCCCAAATCTAAAAAAGTGTTGGTTAGTAATGAGTGGCAAAAACGGCATTTTTTCTGTTCCATTTTATAGCCCCCTTATAAATTTTTGAATGCATCGATTTGTTGTCGCGTGAAAGATTCTATATTTTCACCGGATGCATATTTTTTGTACCAATCAACAGTCCAAGCAATAGAATCATCTGTTGATAACTTAGGGGTCCAGCCGAGTTTGTTTACTGCTTTTGTACTGTTGAGTGTTAAAATTGGTGATTCATAAGGAGTTTTCGTAGAGGGAGAATGGATGGTGAGTCGTTTATTCCATAATTTCGTTACGGATTGAATGACATCATTTACGGTTCTGCTAGGTTCATTAATCGGTCCGAAATTCCATACTTCTGCATATTTAGCATCATTCCAAAGTTTCTCAGCTAGAAGGATATAGCCATGTAGAGGATCTAAAACATGTTGCCACGGACGGACGGCATATTTGTTTCGAATACACAAAGTATGATTGTGCAAATATGCCCGAATGATATCAGGGAATAATCGATCTTCTGCCCAATCACCACCGCCGATGACGTTACCAGCTCTGACTGAGGCGAGTTTCTGGGTATTAGTGCGGAAGAATGATTTTTGATAGGATGTTGCCACTATTTCAGCGCAAGCTTTGCTAGCGCTATAAGGGTCGAAACCTCCTAGTCGGTCATTTTCCACGAACGCTCGGTCGCCACTACCGTCATTCTCATAACATTTATCGCTTGTCACATTAATAATGGCACGTACGCTTTCGACGGACTTTGCTGCTTCTAGCACGTGGACAGTACCTAAAACATTCGTTTTGAATGTATCGATAGGATTTTTGTATGAAGTGGTGACGATTGGCTGAGCTGCTAAATGAAATATTATGTCGGGATTATGTTGTTTTAGGGCGTGGAATAAAGAGTCGTAATCAGTAATATCGCCATGAATTGTCATACACTCTTTTGCTACGTTACCTTGTTCAAAAAGATTAGGAATGGATGGGGGATGAGAAGAAAAGCCCACTATTTCTGCCCCTAAAGAACTTAAGAAAAGGGTGAGCCAGGAGCCTTTAAATCCAGTATGTCCCGTAATAAATACTTTTTTCTTATTCCAAAAAGATGATGAAGCCATATTACCAAACCTTCCATGGAGCGTTATTACTTTCCCATAGCTCGACTAATTTATTTTTATCACGCAATGTATCCATTGGATGCCAAAAACCAGAATGTTGATATGCGGCCAATTCGTTTTTGTTTACTAACTGAACTAAAGTGTCTGTTTCAAAAACAGACTTATCTCCACTAATGTAATTGAAAACTTCAGGATTTAAAACGAAAAATCCACCGTTAACCCATCCGCCATCACCTAATGGCTTTTCTTGAAAAGATGTTACAGACTGTTTATCTAATATGAGAGAACCAAATCTACCAGGAGGTTGTACGGCAGTAACAGTAGCCATTTTTCCATGTTTTTTATGGAATGTAATAAGTTCTTTTATATTTACATTACTTAATCCATCACCATAAGTGAGGCAGAAAGGTTCGTCTCCGACATAATTTTGAATCTTTTTCACTCGGCCACCCGTTTCGGTATTTACACCAGTATCGATTAGTGTAACTTTCCACGGTTCTACACGATGAGAATGGCTAGTAATTGTATTATCGTTTAACTGTATTGTGAAATCAGACATGTGTAAGTTGTAATTTAGAAAGAACTCTTTAATTGCATATCCTTTATAGCCTAAGCAAATAATAAACTCAGTAATCCCGTAATGACTATACAAACTCATAATGTGCCATAGAATGGGTTTTGTTCCAATTTCAATCATAGGTTTCGGTTTTAAATGTGTTTCTTCCCCAATTCTTGTACCGTACCCACCAGCAAGAATAACAGCTTTCATTTTTTCCTCCTAAAATAAAAATTTATTATTTATACAGTATTCATGTTTTATGCAAATGAGATTGTTTTTGATTAAGCGAATGAAAATGTTTGAGGCGATGACGATGCAGAAAATATTACGGTTTGAATTTTGGGAATAATTCTTGGTATTCAGGGTTATGACGGAGGTCTTGTGTTAGGTTACTAAGCTCTAAAAAACGTATGTCCAGTACTTCAGGAGATTGACCGTAATGTGTTTGAAGCCCCATTTGAACACCCCTTTTTGAAAGGGTAGGGGTAATTTGTAATTTTCTTGCCTTTGACTGTTCATTCCAAGGGCTAAAATAAAATTTTAAAATAAATGAAGGATAGTCATAAATTATATATCCGTGCCGCGAATGATGTCTACCAGGTAAATATGCACCATCTAGATGATTGTGAATAAATCTCCAAGCACATCCGAGTTGTGGGTTGTAAGGGAAGACACCGTGGTATCGTTGTTCTACTAAGGGGATAGAATATCTAGGCTTTGAATAATTATAATTGTGATTATCTATCATTAAAATCATTCTAATCGCATACATGTTTTGGCCTAGTGTATGAAGAGATGAAAAAAAATCTTCAGTATTATTACAACAAAAGAATTCAGTAGTATTTAAAACGATTTTCCAACCTGAAACTTCTCTTTCAATTTCCATCACTTCAATATCAGTATTAGTTGGATCAAACTCAAGAAATCTGGAATTTCGTACTTCCCAGTGGGGTGCTAATAGTTTACAAATCTCTACGGAACGATCTGTAGACCCTCTATTAATTAAAATGCCGTGATCGAATATTTTCGTGTGATGCATAAGCCACCATGGGAGTAGGTATTCTTCATTATAAAAATGAGAAATGATTGTCTTTTTCATGTTAATTTCCTCCTATACAAGCAATCATTATTAGTAGAATATGCTTTTAAATAAGAAAGGTTAAAAGGTACAGACAATGTAGTGATTAGGTAATAGTTTAGTAATTTTATTGTATGAGTGATTTGTATTGGATAATAGTAGGGTGGAGCTTGGAATTTGGTATAAATTGTGAATAATAAACCGTCACGTTTGACTGTACAGTTTATGTATTGTATCATGTAAGTAATATAAACAAGGGGGGAAGATCGTTGGGAAGGTGTATCGAATCGGACAGTTGGCTCTCATGGCTCACGTGTCGAAACGAACGATTGATTATTATACGAATCTAGGTATCTTAAAAGCGGAGCGATCTCAATCTAATTATCGCTATTACGACGAAACAGCATTTGAGACATTACAATTTATTGAGAAGTGCAAAGAAATGCATATGCCGCTTTGTGAGATTAAAGAGAAAATCGAGGAGAAGAAGAAGCTGCTCGGTATCAATGAACACGTTTCGAAACAAGTGAATGAAGTGACAGACCATATTCATCGATTAGAAGCAGAGTTAACAGAGTTAAAGCCGCTTTTAGATGGATTGACTGATTCACAACGTGAAAAAATATCGAAATCTTTATCTGGTCAAACGACAGCTTTAATACAGACACTTGCTCTATTATTATAGAAAAAGTGAAATCTGACCTCTTTAATTTTTGTATAGGGCTATGTTTTCTAAGAAACAAATAAGAAAACATTATAGTATACAGGAGGTGGACACCTTAGTTTTTTAACTAAGGGGATTCATTGGAAATATTTAATTTAGTCATGGTTGCGATCTTAATCGCATTTACTGGATTTTTCGTAGCAGCTGAGTTTGCGATTGTAAAAGTACGTTCAAGTCGTATTGATCAGCTTGTTGCAGAAGGAAAACGCGGTGCTTTAGCAGCGAAAAAGGTAACAACAAATTTAGATGAATATTTATCTGCTTGTCAATTAGGTATTACAGTGACAGCTATGGGATTAGGTTGGTTAGGTGAACCGACAATTGAAAAGTTATTACACCCATTATTTGAGAAATGGAACTTAAATCCTTCTATTTCATCAGTATTAACATTTGGTCTTGCTTTTATGTTAATGACGTATTTACACGTTGTAGTAGGGGAATTGGCTCCGAAAACGATGGCAATTCAAAAGGCTGAAAAAGTAACATTATTATTTGCAGCTCCACTAATGATGTTCTATAAAGTAATGTATCCATTTATTTGGGTATTGAATGGTTCAGCTCGTGTGATAACTGGTTTATTCGGTTTAAAACCGGCTTCTGAACATGAAGTAGCTCATACCGAAGAAGAATTACGCCTTATTCTTTCAGATAGCTATGAAAGTGGCGAAATTAATCAAGCCGAATACAAGTATGTAAATAACATTTTTGAATTTGATAATCGTATTGCAAAAGAGATTATGGTACCGCGAACAGAAATCGTTGGTTTCTACCTGGAAGATTCAGTAGAAGAACACATGAAAGTGATCCAAAATGAGAGATACACACGTTATCCGATTTTTGGAGAGGATAAAGATGATATTATCGGTATGGTCAACGTAAAAGATTTCTTTATTCGATATATGACCGAGGATCAAAAAGATTTATCATCTATTCGCTCGTATATGCGTCCGATTATTGAAGTGATGGAAACGACTCCAATTCACGATTTATTACTTCAAATGCAGAAGAAGCGAATTCCGATGGCTGTTTTATATGATGAGTACGGAGGAACAGCCGGAATTGTAACGCTTGAAGATATCTTGGAGGAAATCGTCGGCGAAATTCGTGACGAATATGATGAAGATGAAGCGCCACCAATTCAACATGTGAACGAGCAACATATCATTGTTGATGGAAAAGTGCTTATCTCAGAAGTGAAAGATTTATTTGGATTACACATCGAAGAAGATGATGTGGATACAATCGGTGGATGGATTATGATGCAAAATCATGAAATCGAAGAAGGACAACACGTTGAGGCAGAAGGTTATGAATTTAAAGTGTTAGAAAAAGACGCTTACCAAATTAAACGTGTTGAAATTCGTAAGATGGAACAAGAACAAGAAGAAGAGAAAGCAGCAACTGTGTAAGTTGCTGCTTTTCTTCTAAAGTACAAAAAATGAGAACTTAGGAGCGGATATTTTGATTCAAGAAGCCTTACGTGTATATCGATTACAATTGTATGTGATCTTTAGTGGTTTACTACTTATGTGGACGATTACTCCGTTTGGAAAACAAGTGACAGGGTTTGGTATTGGATTAGCAGTAAGCGCCTATTGTCTTTGGTTATTAGCTCGCAGAGTGGAGAAACTCGGAAAAAGTATCGTAATGAAGGAAAAGTCTCCTGGATTAGGAGTTTTAAACCGATTTGCAGCTGCTATTTTAGGAGCTATAATCATGTATGAAATTGAGCATGAAATGGAAATTTGGGCATTCGGTACAGGTATTTTAGGTGGTCACTTTTTAATGATTGCAAATTTAGCGTATGCAAATATGCAGTTAGTGAAAGAAGAAGAGAAGCAAAGGGAACATGCTTCGAAAAACATAGAGCTATGATGAAAGGGACCTAATTGGGTTCCTTTTTTAGTTTAGCGATATGATACAAGTAATCAAATTAACGACAAATATGATACGCTTCTTTTTTGCGTTTTTCAATAGTATGAAAAATAATAAAAAAATTTTAAAAAACCCATCGATTTCTAAAGGTTATGTATGTTATTATGACAAAAGACTTTTTGAAAGAGGTGGATACCAATGTTACAAGCGCTACTTATTTTTGTGCTACAAATTATTTACGTTCCAATTTTAACAATTCGTACGATTTTGCTTGTAAAGAATCAAACAAGATCCGCTGCTGGTGTTGGATTGTTAGAAGGAGCTATTTACATTGTCAGTTTAGGTATTGTGTTTCAAGATTTATCAAATTGGATGAACATCGTTGCCTATGTCATTGGCTTTAGTGCGGGACTGTTATTAGGCGGTTATATAGAGAATAAATTAGCAATTGGTTATATTACGTATCAAGTTAGTTTACTAGACCGTTGTAATGAATTAGTAGATGAGTTACGTCACTCTGGATTTGGCGTTACAGTATTTGAAGGCGAAGGTATTAATTCTATACGTTATCGCTTAGATATCGTCGCAAAGCGTTCTAGAGAGAAAGAGCTTTTAGAAATTATTAATGAAATTGCACCGAAAGCGTTTATGTCTTCGTATGAAATTCGTTCGTTTAAAGGTGGATATTTAACGAAAGCGATGAAGAAAAGAGCGTTAATGAAGAAGAAAGATGAACATGCATCGTAAAAAAGAGGAGTAGTGCTGCAGTAAAAGCGCAGTATAAGTCCAAATGTAAAAGGGAGGAATCTATTTTGATGTAGATTCCTCTCTTTTTTATGAAAAATATTCATCTGTTAATTCAAAAAAACTAAATCGTATAATTATTTTTTTTACTCATTCTCAAATTAATGATTAGCCATATAATTTGAAAAAATACCGGTATGATAAACGTAATTAATAAAACGATAAGTGATATTGATTTAATTTCAGGTGTTTGAATAACACCAGCACCATCAACATCTCGTAGCCAAATGATAGTGGCCCATATTCCAAAAACGATAATCCAAAATATGTTACCAATCCACCAAGAAATCCATCGTTTTTTCATGTTAGCACCCCTTACATGTATCTACTGTTAAAAGTATATTTTCGTTCGTTACATTTATAATGAAACAACTTTAAAATCAGTTTTTAACTGTATATCTAACTTGTTTGAAGGTTACTATTTCTCCACCATCATCATCATCTTTCGTTTGCAAAAGTTGAACTTTTGGTTTGTAGTCTGTCCTATGAGCATGTTCGATATCTTTAATGTTAAGCTTGTAGGATTCACCATTCTTTAGCTTTTGTTCCAACACTTTTTTATTAGCAACATAAATAAAGGTCACTTTATTTTCATCAATGCCCTCGGTCTTAATTTCTAATTCATTATCTTTTGTTGTAATGGTTGGTGTTAATAATTCCATACTGCCGTTTCCAGTTTCTAAAGAATTTCCTGGAATAGCTGAACATCCGGATAATATGATTCCGGTGAATAGAAGAACAGCTAATTTCTGTTTCATAACATCCCTCAATTCCATGTGAATTTTGATTTTGGTATTGCTAGATTACTAGTGTGGAGCGTAAATGTTTAGTTAGTACCCTTTTAATTGTACCATAATATGTAAATTAAAACAGGGTGTATATCCAATTTAAGGGAGATTGAAAAATTTACTGATTGTTGTAAATTCATGTGTTTTAGCTTCTATTTCAATCGAAATGTAGACGAGAGAAAGAAATTTTTTTATAGAAATTATAATTTTTACATTTTACTATAATGATAGGGAATAGATGAATTCATTTACTTCGGAGGTATTTATTTGAACATTAATGAGAAGGCAATTGAAATGTTTGAACAAAATAAATATGAGGAAGCAATGGAACTGTTTCAACAAGCAGTACATGAATCTAGAGACGTACAATCTCTCAATAATCTGGCTTGGATGTACTTTTATGAGGAAGAGAATGATGATAAAGCTCTTGAATTAATAAGAGAAGTTGTTAAGTTGAATCCTTCTTCATACTTTCCTTATAACATCTTAGGGGACATTTACATGAAACAAGAAAAATGGACAGAAGCGAAAGAAGCATTACAAAAGTCTATTTCGATTCAACCATCAGATGAAGCATATCATAATGTAGCTGTAGCACATTATAACCTTGGAGAGCTGGAAAAAGCTTCAGAATTTTTCTTGCGAGTTGCAGGGGATTCGGACTATATCATGTATAGCTATGTAAAATGTTTAATTGATTTAGGGCGAACGACAGAAGCAAAAGAGAAGTTAGATACTTTTAACAGGGAATCTGATAATTTTTTAGGGGAAATTAAGGTAGCAGATTTATATGTTGAGTTGAATTGCTATAAAGAAGCAATTGAATGGTTCGAAAAGGGATATAAAGAATGCTGGAAAAGTCCTAATTGGATTGGTAGATTTGTGTATGCTCTATATAAAACGAATAATTTCTCCCGTATAAATGAAGTTATACGGGAATCTATCGAAGCGAAAACAGCAGAAATAGAAGATGTTCAGAATGAAGAAGTAGAAGAAAACTGGACAGAAAATGATAAGAAAGAGTTAATTGAGGAATATACAGAAGAGAATAATTGTTATAAAACATTGGTAGAACGTATCAAATCTGGATACGTTCCAGGATTAGAGTTTGAAACTGATTATATAGGGGCTTGCTATTTATTTGGTTGTAAAAGACATAATCACCTTGAATATGAAAAATAAAAAGATTCGACTGTTGGTCATCTCCCTGTCAAGTAGACAGTAATAAAAAGAGTATTATGCCACGGCCTTTTCCCGATATTCTATCGGGGAAAGACCGTGAAGTTTTTCTTGGAACCTTTCTGTATTATAGAATTGAATATATTCTTGAATTGCTCGATAGACCATTTCATATGTTTTTGGGCGCACTAAATACAACTTCTCTGTTTTTAAATGTGAGAAGAATGATTCGATACACGCATTATCAAAACAGTTTCTTCAAATGATTTTTAAATATCACAGATGTTTTTCTTCCATAAAACGGACATTTTTTTCGAATGATAGATTGAATATCCAGCTCTCTCATGAGACGACGAACAAGTTTATGATTCATTACCACTCCTTCTCGAGCTAAAGCACGAGTCATGCGTTTATACCCATAATAAGGGTGCTGACGATGAATAGATAAAATATGTTCTTTATGCCACCTATCCCTTTTCTGACGTAAACGCTGTACGTTATGATATTTCCGCCATTTATAGTAGCCAGCCTTAGAAACTTCCGCGATTTGAAACAGCCATCGAAGTGGCTAGGCTTGGCGTAATGAATCGATAAGAGAAAATCGTTCTTTCTTTAGGACCATTCCTTCCCGTTTAGATTTGGATTGCGCTTTTTTAAATACTCAACCTGTGCCTCCAAATAAGCATTTTCTTCTTCTAGACTATTAAAATTCTTTCGATTCCAGACGCCACGTTGATCATCAAAGGACTCCCCCTGTTGCGCACGTTTTACCCACTCAATAATCTGAGCATCTCTCTTCACACCGAGTTGTTCACGAATTTCTCGCAATGATTTTCTCTCTTCTAATCGAAGACGAACTGCTTCTCGCTTTAGTTCTTCTGTATATTTTTGAAATGATTGTCCCTTTCTTGCCATAAAAAAATCCCCTCCAGATAAAACAGTATTGAGTCCATCATATCAGATGGACTCTTTTTTTACTGTCTACCTATAGGGGATAATACCAAGATGAAATGATAGGCTTCTTTATTTTAAAAAAATGAGGTCAAAGGTGTACTTTTCTTATAAAAATGCATTTCATATAAAAGGTGTAATGATTTTAGGGAAGGGGGATTGTTGTGCGTCATCATAGAAATTGCAAAAAATTCGGAGTGGCACTGCCTCTTCCGCTTATAGGAGCAACTGGTCCGACAGGTAATAGTGGTCCAATCGGTCCAACTGGAGGGCATGAAGGTCCTGTTGGTCCTACAGGGGTGACTGGACCGACGGGAGCAACTGGGCCCCAAGGTCCTCAAGGTATCAGGGGAATACAAGGTCCCCGAGGGACAACAGGAGCACAAGGAATACAAGGAGCTATTGGTGGTACAGGAGAGCAAGGTATAACTGGCCCGACTGGTCTCCAAGGTGCTCAAGGATTAATCGGTAACCAAGGTCTAATTGGTGATATTGGAATACAAGGAGCTACGGGTCCTGCTGGTAGTCAAGGTATACAAGGCATACAGGGAATACAAGGGGAAATAGGTGAGCGAGGACAAACAGGAGGACAAGGAATGCAAGGAGAGAGAGGCATAACTGGACTCTCGGGTGTAACTGGTTCACAAGGTCCTCAAGGTGTTCAAGGAATACAAGGAGAGCAAGGGGCTACTGGTATACAAGGAGAAGACGGCTTCCAAGGGATACAAGGAATTACTGGGGAGGAAGGCCCGCAAGGAGCACAAGGAATACAAGGTGAAGTGGGTCCAACTGGCTTGACAGGAGCAACAGGATCATCTGCTATATCGACAGGTGGCGGATATTTCTTTTCTACATCAACAAGTACAATTGCAGCAAATGCCAACATCCCAATTAATTCTGGATCCACTGTATATGGAACTGGTGTATCTTTAACTAGTGCTACGACAGTCACAGTAGCGACGCCAGGAATATATTTAGTAAGCTACTATTTCCAAGGGGACGCGACTGGTGGGAATGAGACAGTATCTGTTAGGTTGCTATTAAATGGAACGCAACTAACAGGGAGTTTTATACAAAACGTAACGACATCAACTGTAGTAATCGAACCAGCCATTTCAAATACACTTCTTGTGAATGTGACGAGTGCCAATTCAACATTAATATTACAAAATGGCCCGTTAGGTGTAGGTCATGTGACTACTATAGCAGGTGCGATTACAGCAAGTTTAAATGTAGTGAGAATTTTATAAAGAATATAAAAAACACAAGGAATGTCTTTGTAAGACACACCTTGTGTTTTTTAATATTAAATAAACATTTTCTTCATCTTTTCGGTTGGAAAATATGCTGAAAGAAGTATTTGTGATGTAAGTTATCTACAACTTTATTTGCTTGATATGTGCGTTGTTTTTCAATTCGGAGTCTTTGCTCCATCATTTTTATTGCGTGATCAGATAAACGTAACATAATACATTCTCCTTTTCTATAAATATAGGTGACTATTTGATATCGATCCCATATTTATAATTAAGGAGGCAAAATGTGTAACATAGGCAAAAAGCACCTTCCTCTCCCATTACGCTTACGAGGTTAGCTGTCGGACTCGGGAAGTGAGAGTTTCCCTACTTAAAAAAGATTCGCCCCAAGTAGCATAGCTACAAAAATGGTTCCCCCGCTCCAAAATTTGGACTCAGCAAAAGGTTTTATAAAGTAAAAAATAACATAAAGGAGCGAACAAGTCAAATTATTTTGTGTATTCTGTCTTTTTTAATTGCGTAAGAATCATACCGTCAGGAAGTATTGTATCTGATACTGTAATGAATCCGTGTTTTTTATATAAAGTAATAGCAGGGGTATTCGCTTTACCTGTTTGTACAATGTATGTCATTGAAGAGGGAAACATGTTAAATATATGAATTAGGAGTTTCGTTGCGATTCCTTTTTGAAAAAAATCGGGCGATACAACTAACCTGTGGATATCGATTAGTTTTTCTTCTTGTACAAAAGAAATAAAACCGACAAGTTTATTTTCAGAAAAATATCCATAGAATGTTTCACCACAACTTTGAATATCGTTTACAGTATCATATAAACGAGGTATGGCAGTACTATTTAAGTAGTCTGCTTCAACTTTATAAGCTGGAATTTGAACCTGTAAAATGGATGTTGCTACTTCAATAGAAGTGGAATTTAACTTAAGAATCATAGATAATGAAGCCTCCTTTGAATATGGTATATGAATATAATTGCTTTATGAGTGAGTTTGACAATATTTTTCTTTTTTTGCATATAATATATGTATCTCCATATGTAAAATAGTAGTAAATATATTTCTATAGTGAAATATGATTAGCAATGATAAATACATATGTTTGTATTGAATCATACAAACTATAATAGAAATGGAGGACTAAAAATGGGATGGATTATCACATTTTTAGTTGGTGCTATTATAGGTGCAATTGCTAGTTCTATAACAGGTAAAAATTTCCCAGGTGGTATGTTCGGAAATATTATCGCAGGTTTATTAGGTGCTTCGTTAGGTGGTAGATTATTTGGATCCTTTGGGCCATCATTTGGTGGGATTCATGTCGTGCCAGCATTATTAGGTGCAATCGTGTTAATTTTTATTGTATCATTTGTAGTGAAAGCTGCAAAGAAATAGATATATAGATTATGATGAAGAGCCCTGAATAAGGGCTTTTCATCATTCGAAGAGGTGGTTTCATTGGAGAAAATAAATATAAGAAAAAGAGATAAGTTAAGAAAGTTTTTTAGAGAACAAAATTATTTGGCGGTATTACTTGGATTTGCGTTATTGTTCATTAATATTTTATTGCTAACAAAAATATCATTTGTTTTTACACCGTTTATCGTATTTTTAAAAACAATTTTCTTCCCAGTACTATTAGCAGGCGTGCTATTCTATATTTTACATCCATTCGTTTCGCTTTTAGAAAAGAAAGGTGTTTCAAGAATTGTATCGATAGCTTCCATATATTTAATCGTACTAGGATTATTTGTATTTTTAGTTGTAACGGTTATCCCTATTATTAAAGATCAAATTGATGCATTAATTGATAACTTACCTTATTTTGGTCATGAGATTGAACAAGCAGCACGTAGATTCGGGGAAAGTAATTTACTCGGTAAAATTCAGGAGAATTTAAATATTAATGTTGCGAATATGGTAAAAGACTACACAGTTGATTTTACGAAATCTTTATCATCAGTAACAGGAAATGTAACTGGATTTTTGAGTACTGTTACAGAGGTTGTTTTAACGTTTGTAATGGTTCCGTTTATATTGTTCTATCTTTTAAAAGATGGTGAGCAATTACCGAATCACTTTTTAAAGTTTATTTCAGAACAAAGACGACCAGCAGCGATGAGAATACTAGACGATATGCATTATGCGATTAGCTCGTATATTAGAGGACAAATTATCGTTAGCTTATTTATCGGTATTATGCTATTAATTGGTTACCTTATTATCGGTATTAAATATGCGGTACTACTCGCTATTTTAGCGATGATTGTAAATATCGTTCCGTACGTAGGCCCAATCATTGCAATTACACCAGCTTTAATTATCGCATTTATTGACTCGCCAGCAATGGTTTTAAAGGTAATTATCGTAATGATGGTCGTACAATTAGCAGAAGGTAAATTTATTTCTCCGCAAGTCATGGGTAAAAAGTTAGATATTCACCCGATTACTATCATTTTTATTATTTTAACTGCCGGAAATTTATTTGGAATTATGGGGATTATTTTAGCAATTCCAGGGTATGCAATATTAAAAGTGTTAGTTACGCACGGATATCGATTTGTTAAGTTGAATACGTGAAAAAAAGAGCTAAAACAGTGGGAACTGTTTTAGCTCTTTTTTATTAACAATTCATTTGCATATTGGCGCGCCCATTGATCCGCTTCTAATATAGCATCTAGTGAAGGATCTTTTACGTTATGATGAGCTTCAACTGTTTTGTAAATTGTTTTTTCAATATCGAAAAAGGCAATTTCATTTTTTAAGAATAGTGCATTTGCAATTTCATTTGCTGCGTTTAATACAGCAGGAGTAGTGCCACCAATTTTGCCACATTCATATGCGTATTGTAGACAAGGGAACTTCTCTAAATCTGGTTTTTCAAAATGTAAACTACCAATTTCTAATAAATTTAATTTTTCATAGGAAGAAGGTAGCCGAGTAGGGTAGTGAAACGCATATTGAATTGGCATTCTCATATCAGGAGCACCGAGCTGCGCAATAACTGATCCATCAATAAACTCTACTAAAGAATGAATAATACTTTCTTTATGAATCATTACATCAATTTTTTCATAAGGAATATCAAATAGCCATCTTGCTTCCATTACTTCGAATCCTTTATTCATTAATGTGGCAGAATCAATCGTTAGTTTTGCCCCCATTAACCAGTTTGGGTGCTTTAAAGCATCTTTTGCTTGTAAAGTTTTCATTTCTTCACGTGTTTTATCACGGAATGCACCGCCAGAAGCTGTAACGATTAATTTCTCAATTTCTTTATTATTTTCGCCGTTTAAACATTGGAAAATAGCTGAATGTTCGCTATCGACTGGAATTAAACGACATCCGTTTTGCTTGGCCAGTTCAGTTACGATATGACCAGCTGCAACTAACGTTTCTTTATTAGCGATGGCAATATCTTTCTTCGCCTTTAATGCTTCAATCGTTGGAAGTAGTCCGGAAACTCCGACAACAGAACTTAATACAAGATTTGAATCAGGGTGAGTAGCTACCGCAATTAAGCCATCAGTTCCGTATGTGATTTTTGTATTCGCTGAAATACGCGTACGAAGCGTGTCTGCTAAGTCTTTTGTTGCAACGCTTACAATACGAGGTTGAAACGTTTTGATTTGTTGCTCAAGAAGATCGATATTATAATTTGCGGTTAAACCGACGATTTTGAAATGTTCAGGATGAGCTGAAACGACATCTAATGCAGATGTGCCGATGGATCCTGTGGAACCTAAAATGGATATATATTTTACCATGAAAAAACCTCCAAAGTTGTTTCGAATATTTCTGCAAACCTATATATCATTAGACAATTGAAGTGGAAATTCCTGCTATATAAAATAGAAAATTCGGGTTTGTTTAGAAGTGAAATGTGATAAACTGTAAAAAATAACGAAAAAGCAATGAAAGAGAAGAGTACATATTCGAAACTTTTCAGAGAGCTGATATGTGGTGAGAATCAGTAAGGGATGAATATGGAATGGACTCTGGAGCTTCTAACTGAAATGAGTAGGTAAAGACGCTTACTTCACGTTATTGAAGTATGAAGTGAGCTAATGATAGCTAATTAAGGTGGTACCGCGGGAGTCTCTCGTCCTTTTTTAAGGATGAGGGGCTCTTTTTATTTTGAGAAAGGAGGAGTTAGTGTGAGTGAAAAAATAATGTTAACAGGAATTAAGCCGACAGGTTATCCGCATTTAGGAAATTATATTGGTGCGATTAAACCTGCATTACAAATGTCAAAGAATAATGAAGGAAAAGCATTGTACTTTATAGCTGATTATCATGCATTAAATGCTGTGCATGATCCGAGTCAGTTTAGTAGTTATACGAAAGAGGTAGCAGCTACTTGGCTATCGCTTGGACTTGGAGAAGATGTGATTTTTTATCGACAAACGGAAGTGCCGGAGATTCTAGAATTAGCTTGGATTTTAGCTTGCCTAACTCCGAAAGGTCTTATGAACCGTGCTCATGCGTATAAAGCGAAGGTGGAGCAAAATAAAGAAGCAGGGTTAGAGGTCGATGCGGGAGTGAATATGGGGTTATACACGTACCCGATTTTAATGGCAGCTGACATATTATTATTTCAAGCTACTCATGTACCAGTTGGAAAAGACCAAATTCAGCATATTGAAATTGTTCGTGATATTGCGACGTATTTTAATCATACATTTGGCACGACATTTACACTTCCAGAGTATGTCATACAAGAAGAAGGAGCTATTTTACCTGGTCTTGACGGAAGGAAGATGAGTAAAAGTTACGGAAATGTGATCCCATTATTTGCAGAGCAAGAAAAACTACGAAAATTAATATTTAAAATCAAAACAGATTCTTCACTTCCAAATGAACCGAAAGAACTAGAAACCTTATTTACAATTTATAAAGAATTTGCGACAGAAGACGAAGTACAGTCATTACGTGAAAAATATGAGACTGGAATCGGATGGGGCGATGTTAAAAAAGAGTTATTTCGCGTTGTAGATCGTGAGTTAGCTGGACCTCGGGAGAAATACGCAATGTATATGAATGAGCCAAATTTATTATATGAAGCGTTAGAAAAAGGTGCTGAGCGGGCACGTGCTATTGCGAAGGTAAATTTAGCGGAAATTAAAAAGCAGATTGGATTTGAGAGGGAACGTTAAGCGTTCCCTTATTTTTTTAGATAATCTGTAATAATCCTCTCAATAACAGGAGGAAGATTATTAGGTAATTTATCAAGTGAAAAGAAGCGTAGTTCTTTTGATTCACTTTGATCGCATACAAGTTCACCATGAAATTCTCGGCAAATATAAACAACGAGTACACCGTGTACTTGATCGCCGTTTGGATAGATTTGAAAGAAGTCTGGCCCTGAGTATGTACGGAATAGTTCTGGATTTTTAATAATAAGTCCAGTTTCTTCAAACACTTCTCGTTTTAAAGCATCTTCTAACGTTTCGTTATATTCTAGGGCACCACCAATAATGCCCCAGCGTTTAAAATCTGTACGGAGTTGCAGCAATACTTCATCTTTTTCATTTAATATAATGGCGTGTGATCCTATTAAAATAAGTGGATGATTTCCTACTAGATTTCTCATATCTTCAATATAACCCATGTCATTGCTCCTTGTATTTAATAATAGTTAGGAAGTTCTTTTAACATTCTTTCTGTTTTACGTGCTGTAAAGGCTAAGTTATGGTCATCTTTTGTTCTGAAAAATAATGTGCGTAAAAAGGTTTTAATATTGGCACATAAAATACAATACTCATTAAGCGAAAGGCGTTTTCTAATTTGAGGAAGCCTTTTTATTTTTTTATGAATAATAGAAATTAACTCGTTTTGAGGAAAATCATGATACAGCATTGCTAGTAATGGCGTAACAATGCGCTCATCTTCGTTATTATGAAAAAGGTCAGATGGAATAAAGATTTTATTTAATAAACAATGAATTAATTCTTCGTACCATTCAAAAGTTGTATACGTATTATGAACAATTTCAGTAAAGGCATCAGATACATGAGCAAGACAATGAGCCCATCCTTTATTTTCGATATAGCCCCGAAAATCCGTTTCTAAGTTTGTGTATGTAATGAGTTTATTTTTTATTTCTTCGATATCCTCCTCTGTACAAAAGTAGTGCGAATTAGCGAATTGGAGTATTAACGCAATTAACGAAACAGTGTAAGAACGTGTGAAAACCCCATCTGTATGTGGGGAGTAAATGTCACAATATAAATACTCATCACTTAAACAAGTTTGCAGAAGTAATTTCAGCTGATCGTCCATAAGGAATTCATGATGAATGAAATGCGCAAAACATTTATATATAAGTTGGTAACGAACGTAGCTATCAGTCGTTCCGATATACTGAAGCATGTTCAAAGTTAACTCATTTACATCTATATGCTGTAGTTGCGTATAGTCATTTTGTTGTATAAGCTCTAATTGTTGTTGCAATGCTGTAATATCCACTGGAGAACCTCCTCCGCACTTTAAAGATGCGATCTTTTCTAGTATTCTATATATTCAAGGACAATCCTGCTCATGCAAGGAGAACGATTAGAAATTCGAGTATGATATAGATGAGGGAAGAATATGACGACGATAGAACAGTTAGAAAAACATTTTAAAATAAGAAGAAGTGCTTCTTCTATTATGATAAAAGAAAATAATGCAGAGGTTTTTACAGAAGAGCAATTAGAGGGAATGATGCAGTATTGCGTTGCCGAAGCTGAAAAAGATGGATTAGAAAAATTACATTTTGAAATTTCTTCAAAAAGCCCAAATTATGATGTGTATAAAAAATGTTTTGAAACGTATTCATTTGAATATGTTACGGAAAGCATGATTGTATTTAAAGATATATACGAAGTAGAAGATATAGAAAGTGAAGTTGATTTTAAGTTAATTGAAGAAGTAGGGGAAGAGGCTTTTTATTCACTGTGGAATGAAGCGACGGGAGAACCAGTCGTTCATGATCAATTTGTGCATATGATGCTACAAGAAATTGGTGAGCAATGGAAAGAACATTGCTTAACAGCGAATGTCGATGAAAAGCCGATAGGAATTGTAATCCCGCATATTGAAAGAGGTACGTTAGAAGAAGGGAAACTTATGTACTTCGCAGTTACTCCAAATATGCGTAATAAGGGATATGAAGCTGCATTATTTGCAGGTGCGTTGTTTGTCTTAAAGGAAATAGGTGCATCTTATTATATTGGTGAGACAAATATGAAAAATGAGTGGATGAAGGATGTTTTTGAAAAGAATGGATGTCAGTTGCTGAGTTGTACTGAGCGGTATGTGAGGGAGTTTTAGGAGGGTGAATGATGTACTCTCTCGAACTCATTTAGTGGGAGGGGTATATATGTTAAAACAATCCATGCATTCATTCGTTTTACTGTATCCAAATGTGTTGTTAGAAGGGTGGAGGATTGAAAAAGTTTCAGAACGTTTTGAAGGTGAAAAGTGGGAAACTGTTTGGTTTCAGATTGATACTCCAACTGGAATGTTTCGAGTAAAGGAGTTTTTTCTCGATATAATGGAGCCAGTATTTCCAGATACCTGTATTTCTCAAGCAAAAGGGGATTGTTTTCAATATAAAAAGCTTGTGTATTAAAAAGGTGTAAATTATAAAGGAAAAGAAAGTTACGTTACATCTACATGGAAAACACAAGTTGAAATTTCTGTTGATCATGGATATGTAAACCTAGGCGAAATGGAAAGGTTTCTACTCGGATTACAACCGGTACATACAGAGTTTGCGAAAACGATATTACATACACCATTTTACTTATTAAGCTTTCAAGCTAAGAGAGGTGAAATGGGTGAGATAGGAAGATGTCGTGAGTGGAATGATCCAGATAACATACGCTATGTAAAGTTATCAATTCATAAAAAGCTGAGTTGGAAACTTGAATCGGTCGGTTTTGGAAATGATGAAACGCAGTATGTATACTGGGACGAAGATAATAAACTATATGCACTTTGGGTTTGTAGGCATAAAAACAAAGCGTATTATCCTGTTTCTTCATGGGCAATGAATTATGGTCCACAACAAATTATAAACGGGTTAGAGTTTTATTCTCACCCTGATCACGGAACAGTTGTATATGAAAATCTCGGTAATGAACAAATCGCATACGTATTTCGAGGGAATCCATGTACAAATTTTGAACAAGTAAAAGAACTTTTTGCCTCTTTGTAAGATAAAAAGAAAAATGAGAACGACAAAGTAGATATTCCTATAATAAAATAGAGAAGGATTAGACTATACGAAGAAAGCGTTGGTGAAAGAATGGAGCAGCAAAGACATTGGCTACAAGCAACTGTAGAAAGAAATGAAACGAATACGTTACATATAAAGTGGGAAGATAATATAGAAGAAGTTCGCATTTATTGGAGTACTTCACCAGATCATATTGAAGAAAATGGGGAGTTACTTGCAACGGTAAATGGAGAATCATCATATACAATTGGAAATTTAAGTGAAAATGAGCGTCCATATTTTAGACTAATAGGTAGTAATGGACAAGCAGTGACAGTAGCTGAGCGTAGACTGCCATTACAAGGCGCGTTTAACTTCCGTGATATGGGAGGGTATGAAACGCTTGAAGGCCGTAAAGTAAAATGGGGCAAGTTGTACCGTTCTGAAGAGTTAGCAGGATTAACAGAGTGGGATATTGAGTATTTACAAAAGTCTGGCTTAAAGTTAATTTGTGATTACCGTACAGACTTCGAAGTGAAGCATAAGCCAAACCCTGAGATTACAGGAGCTCGTCAAGTGTGCTTACCAGTTATGCAAGATTTAGCGAAAGACTTGAATATAAATGAGTTTTTCCAAGTTGGTGACCTTTCTATGTTAGGGAAACCAGGCGAATACTTTGTAAAAATGAATCAAGATTTCGTAAGTGGTAACGAGGCGTTCGTAAGCTTCTTAAACTTAGCGCAAAACCCGGAAAACTTACCGTTAGTAAACCACTGTACAGCTGGAAAAGACCGTACTGGATTTGGATCAGCATTATTATTACTTTTACTAGGTGTACCAGAGAAAACAGTAATGGAAGATTATTTACTAAGTAACGGTTTCCGTGAAAAGTTAAACGAGAAAATGATGGCCTTTTTAGGTGCAAAACTACAAAACGATGAGAGTAGAGCGATATTAGGTGCGATGTTCGAAGCTCGTGCTGAGTATTTACAAGCTGCGATTGATGAAGTGAAAAAGCAATATGGTTCAGTTGAAGCGTATGCTGAAAAAGCACTTGGCTTTACGAAAGAGTCGTTAGAGGAAATGAAAGTGTTATTACTAGAAGATTAATAAGTAAAAGGAGGCTGAGCAGATTAGCCTCCTTTTACTTATAGCGTAGTTGAAAATAGAAGATAATGGTGTATTCAATAAAGAGCAGGTTAAGCGCCTCATAATGAAATATATAAACTTATATTACTATCGTGTTATTATGTTAAGTGACGGTAAAGTGGTGTAATTTAACATGCCTACTTTAATAATGATTATAAGTTATTAAACGCAGAGGTGTAATTTTAGTTATATAAAAATTGAATTAAAGTGTGCTTTAGTTAAAAGAATTAAATAAATTTTAAGCAATGAGAACGAAGCTTTTAAAATAGGAGTTGAGGAGAACATCATGAAATACAAAGTTATATTATTCGACGTAGATGATACATTATTAGATTTCCCTGAAACGGAAAGATACGCACTACATAATGCGTTTGTACAGTTTGGTATGCCTACAGGGTATAATGATCATCTTGCAAGTTATAAAGAGATTAGTAATGGATTATGGAGAGATTTAGAAAATAAAATGATTACGCTAAGTGAATTAGCCGTAGAGCGATTTAGACAATTATTTGCACTTCATAATATAGACGTAGATGCGCAGCAATTTAGTGATGTATATCTTGAAAACTTAGGAAAAGAGGTACACCTTATAGAAGGTGCAGTGCAATTATGTGAAAATCTACAAGATTGCAAGTTAGGTATTATTACGAATGGATATACGAAGGTGCAACAATCAAGAATCGGAAATTCACCTTTATGTAATTTCTTTGATCACATTATTATTTCTGAAGAAGTTGGTCATCAAAAACCAGCGCGTGAGATTTTTGATTATGCGTTTGAAAAGTTTGGGATTACTGATAAATCAAGTGTACTAATAGTTGGAGATTCGTTAACTTCTGATATGAAAGGCGGAGAAGATTACGGCATTGATACGTGTTGGTATAATCCGAGTTTGAAAGAGAATAAGACGAGTGTTAATCCGACTTATGAAGTGGAGAGTCTGCTACAAATTTTAGAAATTGTAGAAATGGCGGAAGAAAAGGTAGCTTCATTTTAATTGTGCTGATATTTGTCGAAAAATCGATATATTGAAAAAATCGTTGATATATTGTGAGTTGTGATAGATATATTGAAAAAATCGTTGATATATTGTGAGTTGTGATAGATATATTGAAAAAATCGTTGATATATTGTGAGTTGTGATAGATATATTTGAAAAATCGATGATATAAGTTCATATACTAAGATATAGAACAAAAAATAACGCTACTATACAAGGTCATTCACGTGTTATAATGCGTGAATTAAATATACGTATATAAATAGTTTCTCAGAGTGATGCGATGTCATGTATGATTAGTGTAACAACTAGAGGTGAATAAAGGATGTTAACGTTTTTATTTGAGTTAGACAAGAATCTCCCGCAGAAGGATGAGTCACGGTATGATGCATATTCAAAGGGTTTTATCGAAGGAGATGTAACGATTTGCGCGAGTGACAGCGTATTTTTTCAAAAATCATGTATAAAGGTTGCAGAGCTGGGCATTTATTTAGGTCAGTGGATGGAACAAGTTCAACATGGGCAGAACGTGCCTATGAAATATGAAACGGCTAACCGTGAAGAGGTAATTCTTAGTTTCTTCTATGAAGAGGATCATAATCAATGGAATGTTTCTTCCAGCTGGCAAGAATTTGAACTGCAAGAGCGTATAGCTACTACAACATTAATAGAGAGTGTTCAACGCTATTTGTATGAGCTAAATAAAGAACTGCGCGCGATTGAATATCCTGTGACGTTTGATCAGTACTTAAGAGGAGAGCGAATGATGCAGCTCTCTTACAAACGACCGTGTGACAGCAAAGCAGATACGACGCCGATAGAGGTTTATAATGGAAGCGAGCAAGTAGGCGTAGTACGGGGCTATTATAAAAATACGTTGATGAGAGTGCTGGATTTTATTCCGAAAATTGGTAGTAATATCATTTATGAAATAAAGGATAGTAAGGGAAATATTCGCGTCATTGCAAAGGATGTAAGTAGGCAGCGCCAAAGAAGGATTTTAGTAACGTACAAAGATAATAATGATGTAGAGCATGAAATACTTGTATGTGACGGAAAGTTATTGGATGCAAATTTCTTATTTACCTTTACATATAAGGCAGAAGAATATGTTGTTCATAAAACTTCATTTGGAATGGGAAAGTTATTACGAAAAGGCTATGTAATTGCAGATTGGAATATTCGTCTTGAGGAAGATATGTATTACATTGAGATGAAAGTATATGATGAAGATTACATGCAGGATCAATACTTACTATTAGGCATATTTCATGCGGTTTTATATGGATAATCAATGAGAAATACCGTCATTCGTCTTGGAAAGAATGACGGTATTTTTTATGTGATTCTTGTGACTGGATGCCTTTAATCAATCCTCAAAAATAAAAACCTCATCAATCGTACTATGAAGTGCCCTCGCAATATCGTGAGCAAGCTGCAAGGAAGGATTATATTTTCCTTTTTCGAGATGGCTAATTGTTTCACGACGTACACCAACTTGTTTCGCTAAATCTTCTTGCGTCATGTTCAATTTGGCGCGGTATTCTTTTATTTTCGTTACGAACGCCATGGTGCATCTTCCATTTCATCAACTGGTTTATCGTAAAAGAACATAGAGAATCCGAACGTAAGAATAAGTGTGCCGAAAATAAGAGCGATATCAATTTCTTGTAGCACCGGGTTTGGAAATAACATTTCAATGAACATAATGATAGCGGTAGTTAGTAACGTAACGATAAAGGCATTGCGGCACGATTTATTAACGATTTGTTCAAACAGTTCATCGTGTTGAACCGTTCTATATGAGGTGAAAAAGGAGAAGAAACAAAACATAGTAAACAATCCTTTTCCATAAAAAAAGCCAAGAAAACCGAAGAAACCAAGAAATCCTAAATATTTTATCCAAGTTGTTTTCATGATAGTTCCTCCTTATCATGTTAGAAATAAATCACGTTATGTTATAAATATATCACATATGAATAGGAATGGTAATAATAGTTTTCCAGTTTGCTTCATAATAATAGTAAAAAGAGGAAATAGGCTGCGAAATAAAGAGGATAATATTGTAAAATGGTTGTAAGGAGGGGGAGGAAGGTATGCTAAATTGGATTATGATCGTTGTATTACTTGTAGTGATTACTGTAGTCGCGACGGTGTTAATTGGGCGAAAGGGTGATGCAAATTATAGTAAATCTACAAAGGGGAATATTAGAAGACTTACGATGATTTATATTATACTAGCTGTCGTTTTAATCGTTGGGTTAGGTCTGTATATTTATTTTAAAGGTTAAAAACTGAAAAATACAAAAATCTAAAAATATAAGTATGCTATAATGTTAATATAGTTATTTGGTAATTAAGGAAAGGATTGGATGTAATGATTGAAATTACGAATGTGTCAAAAAGTTATAATGGTTCTACCTATGCAGTAAAAGATTTAAGTTTATCTGTGCCTAGCGGAGAAATCTTTGGATTTTTAGGACCGAATGGTGCCGGTAAATCAACGACAATTAAGATGATTACTGGTATCCATGGGGTGGACAAAGGAACGATTACGATTAATGGTATAGATATTATGAAAAATCCGATGGAAGCGAAAAGGACGTTTGGTTATGTCCCAGATAGTCCAGATATGTTTTTACGATTAAAGGGAATTGAATATTTAAACTTTATGGCAGATATGTATGAAGTGCCGAAAGAAGTACGCCAAGAACGAATTGAGTCCTTAGCGAAGAAATTTGATCTTTATAATGCTTTATCAGATCAAATTCAAAGTTACTCGCACGGTATGAGACAAAAGATTGTTATTATTGGTGTGCTCGTGCATGAGCCAGATGTATGGATTTTAGATGAACCGTTAACGGGGCTGGATCCGAAATCTGCATATATTTTAAAAGAAATGATGAGAGAACATGCGGATAAAGGAAAGATTGTATTCTTCTCTACACACGTATTAGAAGTGGCAGAAAAATTATGTGACCGCGTCGCGATTATTAATAAGGGGAATTTGCAGTTCAAAGGGAATTTAGATGAAATGAGAGATCATTTTAAATCCAATGAATCACTTGAAAAAATGTTCTTGGAGATGACGGGCAATGAGTAAAATTTGGACGTTAACGAAAGTATTATTGAAATTAAATTATGCAGATTTTATAACAGATAAGAAGAAGCGATGGGCGTATGTATTTTCATTTGCAGCTATTTTATTTGTCGGCTTTTTACTGTTTGGTTCTATCACGCATGCAATGTATGAGGGAATGATACATTTAGGGCAAGATCCAGGAATGATTATCGCAATGGGACTTGCGATTGCGAGTATATGGGTATTTTTAATGAGTATTACGAACATTTTAACTGTATTTTACTACAGCAATGACATTGAAATGTTATTACCATTACCATTAAAACCAGCGCAAATTATTTCAGCCAAATTTTTAACGGTATTAATTACACAATACGTAATGAGTTCATTTATTTTATTACCAATCTTTATTACGTACGGTTTAAAAAGTGGCGCGTTTATTACATATTACATATATATGATTTTTATTTACTTACTCTTCCCGATTGTGCCGTTAGTACTAGCTTCGTTACTGATGACAGTTATTATGAGGTATACAAATATAGCGAAAAATAAAGACCGAGGAAATATATTTATTGGAATCGTAAGTATACTATTTATTGTAGGAATTAACGTATTTTTGCAGTGGAAAAATAAAAGTTCGTTTTCTGAAGATGCAATTGCGGATTACCTTGCAAACAACCAGTCTTCTCTTTTAGTACAAATGACAAACTATTTTCCAACTACATATTTTGGAGCAGTGGCATTAGTAGAAAATGCAAATTGGAAGGGTCCTTTATATATAATAATCTTTGCAGTTATTTCATTTGTATTTTTTGTGTTGTTTTATTACATTGCAGAGCGTACATATTTAAAAGGGGTTATTGGACTTTCAACGAGTACAGCAAAAAAAGAAGTCATTTCAGCAGAAGGCTTACAGAAATCTACGGTACAAAGTTCACATTTGAAAGCATATGTGAAAAAAGAATTTAAAACGTTATTCCGTACACCACAATTTTTCTTAAATTGTATCGTACAAACTTTCGTTATGCCAATTATGTTGTTCTTTATTTTATTTGTGCAAGATGGAAATTTAAAGTTTATTACAGAGTATATTAACAATCCAGAGACAACGGGATTTGCAATTGGTGTTGGCCTTTGTGCATCGTTATTTTTAATGGGTAGTAACGTCATTGCAACAACGTCATTTTCGCGAGATGGAAGCTCTTGGTTTGTGAATCGTTATTTACCAGTAAAGGCTTCGGATATCTTTTTTGCGAAAGCAATCACTGCTTGGTTAATTAATGTAATTATTTTAGCAGTATTCGGTATTACGATGGCAGTTGTAGCGGGAATTTCTCCAGTATTTATGGTTCTTTGGTTCTTATTAAGTGCGAACGGTTTATTGTTAATTAATTTAATCGGAACACGCTGGGACGCACAAACTGCAGATATTCATTGGGATACAGAGCAGAAATTATTTAAAAGTCGATATACAACTTTGTGGAATTTTTTAGTTAATATTTTAATAGCTTTAATTATTGTGGGGGGAGTAAGTGTATTATACTTCTTCCTTCATGTCGGACTGTGGGTTATGTTTATCGTTTTATTTGTAATGTTTACGATTGTAAATTATATTTTTATTAAAATGTTAAAATTAGGTGCTGAACGTATACTGTCAAATATTCAATAAGAAGATAGATCCTCTGTATTCATGCAGGGGATCTGTGTATAGATGGAGGAGAAAAAGGTGAAGAAAATAGCAATTGTAACAGGGGCAACTCGTCTGAATGGAATTGGTGCAGCTGTATGCAAGGTGCTTGCTCAAAAGGGGATAGACATTTTTTTCACGTACTGGCCAAAGTATGATAAAGCGATGCCATGGGGAATGAGTGATCAAGAACCCTTTTTGCTGAAAGAGGAAATTGAAAGTTACGGTGTTCGATGTGAAATGGCAGAAATCAACTTATCGCAGTCGTATTCATCAAATCGTTTGTTTTATATGGTATCAGAACGGTTAGGTGATCCATCTATTTTAATTAATAATGCAGCGTATGCTACTCATACGAGAATTGAGGAATTAAATGTAGAACAGTTAGATAAACATTATACGGTTAATGTTCGGGCTACTATGTTATTAAGTTCATTATTTATAAAACATTATGCAAGCAAGACGAGTGGGAGTATTATTAATCTTACTTCAGGACAGTCACTCGGGCCAATGCCTGATGAACTAGCATACGCAGCAACGAAAGGAGCAATTGAAGCATTTACAAAGTCAGTAGCACCAGTTGCGATGGAGAAGGGGATTACAGTGAATGCTGTAGATCCAGGACCGACGAATACAGGATGGATTACAGAGGAGCTGAAGCATCATTTAGTATGGAAGTTCCCGCAAGGTAGAGTTGGAGAAACAATGGATGCTGCGCGCTTAATTTCTTTTTTAGTAAGTGAAGAAGCGAAATGGGTTACTGGGCAAGTCATTCACTCGAATGGTGGTTATTCATAAAAATATTATGTTAACAAATGTTGAGAAACAAAAAACGAAAGAAAATTTTATTTTTTTGTATAAATAAAATGTCAAGAAAGATAAAAATTTGATAGAAGAGTATATCGTCATATAAAGATAGTAATTCTTAATGTGACAATATACTCTTTTTCTTTTGTTAGAGAGAAGAAAAATGAAGTAGAAGAAACTCGAATATTCGAATTGATTTATCAGTTTTTGTACGTATTATTATGAAGATTACTGTCGGAAAGATGGTAATTCGTATGAAAAGGGATTTTTTAAAGGGAAATCGAATCGTAAAGGGGAGGATAAATAAAGTAAACATAGGGGGATTTATATGAAAATGAAAAAGGTCGCTATCGCATCGATAACAATTGGCACAATGCTTACTATGGCAGCTTGTAGTCCATCAGCAGATAAAGAGGCAGAAAAGAAAGAGCAAGTAACAGCGCAAAATGAAGGAGAAGCAAAAACGACAAGTGCAGATGAAGCGTCCAAAACAACGAAAGATACTGAAAAAGAAACAAATACTTCTTCAAATGAAAAAACAGATAAAGATGCAAAAAATACGAAAGAATCATCAGGAACAGAAAGTAACGGTAAAACATCAACTCAAAATGAGAATGTGAAAACAAAAGAAAAAGAAACGACAGGAAAAACGAATGACCAAACGACTAGCGGGAAAACAGCAGATCAAAGCACAAGTACAAGCTCAAACACAAACACAAACAATAACGAAAAGACAACGAAAGATCCGAAGAAAAGTGTTGCTGTGAAAACGAACGTTAAAGAAGTTGTGGCATTAATTGATAGCTTGGACAAGCAGTTAGCTGCTAATCCAAAATTGGAAACAGTGAATAAGCTTGGCAAACAAATTAATGAAAAGTGGGACGTGATTGAAAAAGAGCTAGAAGCATCACATCCGACGGATTCTAAAACAATCGGTCAAAGCATGTATCCGTTAATTGTAGGAGCGGAGAAAGAAAAAATCGATATTAATAAAATGAAATCATTAACGACGAAAACGAAAAAAGATTTAAATCAGTTATTGACGAAACTTTCATAGTTTCAAAAGCCTACTCGTGTGAGTAGGCCTTTTTTAGGTTGTTGTAATGTGCACAGTATAACTTATTTATTTTCATTTTCAATTACGATGCGAAAGGAACTGAATGCTTGTTGACTGATATAATCTTCTTCGCTAACTTTAAAAGGAAATGGAAAAGCAACGAGTTGAAAATTACTTTCCTGATCCACTGAAGGCAATGTGAAATTAAAGATTTGTCTTGTTTCAGGTGCAACCTTAGTATAAACGACTTTTCTATTGTTAAATATTTCAACTTGTTTCCAATCTTTAAAAGCCACGATTGCGTAAGTCATTTCATCATTTGTTTCATTACCGCTTGATAAAATTAATTGCTTGCCTTCCTTTTCAAAGAAGACAGTTTGTAAGTTCTCTTCACGGTTCGTAACAAATAATGGTTCGTAAAGACCATCTTTTAAAATAGCATCTGGATCTATAAGGGAGAATTTTATTTTTTCGTTTTCTTTCTGAAGAGGATGCATTGAATATCGCATACTTAGAATATCTTCTAAAATAGCTGCTTTATTTAAGTTATTATCTTTTAATTTGTATTCAGGTTTTTTAATTATTAAAAAGGTTAATTCATTTGCATTAGGAGAGGTGTGTAAAGAGATTTTCGTAGTAATTGAACTGTTTGGTTTCATATCAAAAAAATAGTGTGATATTTCATTAGTAGTATCTTCTATTTTAAAAGGTTTTTGTACGTAATCTTCTAGAACAATTAATCCATATTTTCGGTTTTCATTAATAGTATGTACGAATGATAATGTTACATTAACTCTATTATCCTCACTAGTAATGGTACTACCATTGTTAATATGTTGACCTTGATTATCCTTCAATCCGTAAGAAATAGTATTGGTTTGTTGCTCTCGTTTATTTTCTATGGAAGGTGGATGAGGTTGTATGATTGAAGTATTGAACAAAATATAAATTGTAAGTAATGAAATAAGTAAAACACCGCTAATAATATATATTTGTTTCATAAATAGCACCTCAATATATGTAAAATATTAGAGAAAAAAGATATGCAAGATGCATATCTTTTTTCTCTTTCTTACCAGAAAGCTTTTGTTTCGTGATTCACATCATTATAACCACATAATTTATAGGTATGATTACCGATAGCGTAATCATCTCCATAATAAATGCTTGTGTTGGTCGCTGTAGCACTTACAAAGGATGATTTTTTTGCACTATTACTTTTCGTATTTACTAATGAGCCATCGCCATTGAAAGTTCTTGCTTTTGCATAAACATAGTCTTCGGTCGTAGTTGATTTCGATTTCGCAACTGCATATGGGTTACCAAAAAAGGGAGTATATACGCTAATGTTAGAGTCATTCTTAGGTGCAGCTGCAACAGTCAAACTAGGAACAATAGATGTTTTTGTTGATTGAATTGTATCAAAGTCAACTAAAATGGGCTGCTTGTCTACAGTATCGACCTCTGAAGCACTTGCGTTATTAGTAAAACCAAAACCTAAAACCGCTAACCCTAAAGTTGTCACCGATAAAGATTTTTTCATATTCACTAATTTTCCCACCTTTTAAAATTTTTGAGTTCGAACTCAATTCATACAATATATGAAAATTTCGAAACTCTCAATGTTTTATCCCATACTTAACTTTTCTTTTATTTTCAATTCAACATATCTTCATTTGGAAAAAAGCGAATATATCTTCTAATGCTTAGCCAGCAAGGAATACAGGTTTAACCTTATGAATTTCGTGTAAATTTAAATCTATTCATGTCATAATCTCTGTTATTTTTAAGTTCATATGGGAAACGTATTAAAAAAAGGATGGTGACAAAAATGACAATTGATCGAATTTGTACAATTGGACCCGCAAGTAATAATAAAGAAACGTTAGCACAGTTAATAAAGAATGGTATGAAAATTGTTCGACTAAATTTATCGCATGGCACGCATGAAAGTCATAAAGACATCATTCGTTTAGTGAAATCATTAGATGACTCTATTAAATTTTTGGGTGATGTACAAGGTCCTAAAATAAGATTAGGTGAAGTGAAGGGAGAGCAAATTACACTTCAGGCAGGAGATCCTTTTATTTTACATACACAACTAGTTACAGGGAGTAATATAGAAGCAAGCGTTGATTATGAAGGAATTGCGAATGATGTGAAAGTAGACAGTAGAATTTTGATTAATGATGGAGAAGTTGAATTAATTGTTGAAAAGATAAGTACGGACAAAATAGAAACAAAGGTCAAAACAGGTGGCAATATCTCATCCCATAAAGGAGTTAATTTACCAGGTGCGGCTGTTAGTTTACCAGCTATTACAGAGAAAGATAAAAAAGATATTCAGTTTCTTTTAGAAGAGAATGTTGATTTTATCGCGTGTTCTTTCGTAAGAAAACCTAGTCATATAAAAGAAATACGAGATTTTATACAACAGTATAAAGAAACGTCACCTAATGTAATTGCAAAAATAGAAACGATGGAAGCAATCGAGAATTTTCAAGATATATGTAAAGAAGCAGATGGAATTATGATTGCAAGGGGCGATTTAGGAGTAGAGTTACCGTATCAATGCATTCCGCTTTTACAGAAAATGATGATTCAGGAATGTAATCGAACGAATACATATGTCATTACAGCAACACAAATGCTTCAATCTATGGTAGATCATTCTATTCCAACAAGGGCAGAGGTGACTGATGTGTTTCAAGCTGTACTGGACGGGACGAATGCAGTTATGCTTTCAGCTGAAAGTGCATCAGGAGAGCATCCAATCGAAAGTGTGAGAACATTACGTCTCGTTTCAGAATTTGCGGAGCATGTTAAAAAAGGTGGACCTTTTGCGATGAAAGATGTACTGCAATTACTGCGTGAGTCTCTGGATGAGTAATAAATAAAAAGAGGGCGGATATGCATCCGCTCTCGTGTTTTTCATTCATACTATTCTTGCTCTTGCTCATCCAAAATCTTTTCAAACGCAGCAGATACTTTATCAAACTCTTCATCATTTTCAATGTATGAAAACTCATTATCTTCTTCTACTTTTAAAAAGAAAATATCAATGTCTTCCTCAGTTTCTGTTTGGATATCTTCAACAAAGGCAACTGCAATATACTCTGCGCCTTCGACATCCATCACTCCAAGTACTTCTACTTCTTGCTCTTCGTTATTCTCATCACTAAGAGTAAACACTTCGCCAACTTCAATATCAGACATATTCATTCTCCTCCTGTTCGACTCTAAAAATAGAGCGCTCAAACTGTATACATACTAATATATCTTTCCATGAAAAACCAAATTCATACATAAGAAAAACGACTGATAGTTCTTTAGTATAAGTATCCAGCTATTAGGAGCATTATTTGTCTGTGCTATATTACTTAATCCATTCAACAATTGTATCCATAGTCTGTCTTGTTTTATCACGCTTTGGCTCTTCTTTACGGTAACCAAAGGCAACCATAACTGATACTTCAAGATTATCGCCTTGTATAATGCCTTCTTGACGAAGTAAAGTATCTACTTCCTCTTTATCAAATCCTTCTATTGGACAAGAATCAATACCGATTTGAGCTGCGCTCGTCATCATATTACCTAAAGCAATATAAGTTTGTTTAGATGCCCAATCAAATACAGCACGATCGGATTGTAATAAGTTAAAATCTGATTCCTGGAACTTTTTGAAGAATTCATATCTAATTTTTTGAGTGTCTTCAGGCAATCCAATAATATCGTTCATCATATATTTAATATACTCTGCATCATAGTGCATATCTTTAATGTTTCTTGAAAGAACAATGACGAAGTGGCTTGCTGTTGCAAGTTGCCCACCAGCGCCCCATGAATATGGTTGTAGTTTTTCTCTTAATTCTTTATTTTGTACGACAATAAATTTCCAAGGTTCATATCCAAAAGAAGAAGGAGATAATCTGCCTGTTTCTAAAATGAATTTAAAATCCTCTTCTGAAATTTTGTGCATAGGATCGAACTCTTTACATGCATGTCTGAAATGAAAAGCCTCCATAATCTTTTCTTTTGTAATTTCGTTTGTATTTGTCATAAAAGTTCCTCTTTTCATAAATTTATTTTTGTAAGTAAATTATATTTTTAAAGTAACATAGATACAAGTACGCACATTTATGTGGTATAGTATCAAAAAAGATACTATTGATAAGGGAAGGGATTTATTATGGATTGTCCAAACGAAAATAATATAAATTACCCATTTTTAAACAAATATTCTTGTCCAGTTGAAGCGATGGTTGAGGTTATTGGTGGAAAATGGAAAGGTGTTATTTTGTATCATTTATTAGATGGGAAAAAGAGGTTTAATGAATTAAAAAGATTAAAACCTAATATCACACAAAGAATGTTAACACTTCAGCTTAGAGAACTTGAAGCAGATGGCATCATACATCGCGAAGTATACCGTGAAGTGCCGCCAAAAGTAGAATATTCATTAACTGAGCTTGGGGAATCTCTTCGTCCAGTAATTCTATTAATGATGGAATGGGCAACCCATAATATGGAGAAAGTCTTGGAGAGTAGGAATACGAAAAATAATAATTAAGAGTTGAAATTGGTATAGACGAGATATGTGAAATCGTTGTAGAAATAAAAGGTGTTTTCCATATGTGAAGACACCTTTTATTTTCATGTTTTTTACTTTTTAACATCAACTGCTGAAATTGCGAAGTCATTCAAGTTTACAGTTTTGCCATACCAATCAGCGTGTTTAAAAACGACACCTTTTCCATATCCTTCAGTTGAAGTATGTTCCCATAGCGTTGTTGAATAGCTAGCAGTAGGGGATGCTGTACTTATGGAAGAAATTCTATTTTGCCAACTAGGAGGCAAATTTTTAAAACCGCTGCTATGAGAAAAATACTCGCCACCTTTATTTGCATGTTCATAGAAGTCTGTACTATTAGGTCCGCTCCCGCCAACCCCAAGGGGAGTAATTGTATTATTCAATCTTTGTTTATCTTTTTCAATAAAAGACTTTAAACTTTCTTTGCTCGAAAATCCATAAGATAACCAGTCTCCATTTTGATTTTGTTTCGGTAGTACTAACGTTATTTTTATGTCTTCCTTTAATGGCGCACTCAATTTGTTAAACGAATCTACAGTCTTTTCATCTACAGTTACATATTCAAAAGAGGTAATCGAATAATCCTTTTCGGTACTAGCTGATACTAATCCCACTCCTCCAGTTAACGATGAAACAGTTAATAATGCACCTGCTATCAACTTTTTAAGCATGGATTCATCTCCTTAAAACTTAGATTTTTTTCATAACTAAAATGTATGTTAATTTGAATGTATTATAAATATTTAGAAATTTATAAAGATTAAACAGAATATTCTTTTATTAGCCTGGAGTAAGGAAAGTAATTAAAAATGAAAAAAGGTTTACTTAAAAAGTAAATCCTTTTTGCTGACCTATTTCAAAACTCTATGAATTGAAGTTTTATTTTACCCAGCTATGAATTATACACTTCTTTTGTATTCGTAGAAACCGCATCTAATAAAAGTAAAATGGCTGCTATCATATGTAGAACGAGGTCTATATAAGGGGAAAAGGCAACTAGAGTAACGATAATACCGATATAATGAGGGCACGTATTCATGTCTACTTTTTTAGCTAATAAAAAAGTAGTGATATGTAAAGCAATCAATAGTAGTAAAAGTATCCCATCTAAGTTAACAAGTTCCTGAAATAAATAATAACAAGGAAGTAATAAAAGATGAGAGATCCCTGTGGTCCACTTTAGTGCTTGTATGTAGACTTTCAAAATAATTCCTCCTAAAATAATTAATATCTGTATATCACCAAAAATAATAGGTAATTGGATATTATATATTTTTAGTTTTAAGTAGCTTGTAATTATTTTATGTAAACTAATTATTGATTATCTATAAAATAGGAAAGCCACCCAAACGAGGGTGGTTTGTATTATAAATAACTACTTAAAGAAGAAAGGGAGACCTTCACTTCACTACCTTCTTTCATATCTCTTAGCATAATGGTTTCTGTACTAAGTTCTCCTTCACCAATAATAAGCACAAAAGGGATATTCTCTTTATTGGCATAATTAAGGGCACGTTTTAATTTGCGTCCTGCTAGTTCTAGTTCGATTTTTAATGAAGTAGTGGTGCGTAATTGCTGGGCAATTTGTAAGCATTGTAACTCTGTCCCGAGTGGGATGATAAATAGATCCGCTGTAGATGGGGTTGTTTCTTTCTGCGATAGTGCTGTATAAATAACGTCTAAACCGAATGAAATACCGACTGTTGGATAGTTCATATTATCACCACGGAATGCTCCGATAATGTTATCGTAACGGCCGCCGCTACCGATGCTGGATGTAATCGATCCATCTTTTAAAAAGATTTCATATACGGTGCCAGTATACATTGTGAGTCCTCTTGCTAAAAACGGATTGAATATCGTATTTTCATTTATTCTGAGAGCGATTAAATATTGCTGTAATTGTTGCAATTCGTTTACTCCATCGGCAACGAGTTGGTTATTGAAAGCTTCTTTAAAGTCGGCAATTGAAAGTTTTAGACAAGATAATACGGTATTACATATCGTATCAGCCATTTCTTCAGAAATTTCGCGTTCTAATACATCTTTTCGTACACCATCAATCCCAATCTTTTCGATTTTATCTAATGATAAAATGACGTCACTCGTTAACTCAGTAGGGATGTTAATGAACTCGAGAATACCGTTTAACAATTTTCGGTTATTATATTGGATCGTTACTTCTAAGTTTAATGTTCGGAACAGCTCAAACGCCATGCTCATGAGTTCCGCTTCAGCCATGACTGATTCTACACCGACTATATCAACGTCGCATTGTATAAATTCACGAAATCTTCCTTGTTTAATTGGCCCATCTCGAAATACTTTCCCAATTTCATAACGTTTAAACGGAAGGCGGATATTCTGATTCATTGCCACAACTTTTGCGAATGGAATAGTTAAATCGTATCGTAACGCAAGGTCACGTTTTCCTTGATCCTCAAGTTTATATATTTCTTTTAATATTTCATCGCCACCACCGTACTTGTAAGACATAAGCTCATACATATTTAACGTTGGTGTCTCTAACGGCTTGCATCCGTATCGTTCAAACGTATCTTCACAAGCCCTTTTAATTTTATTTCGCAGCACTTGCTCCTCTGGTAAATAGTCTTTCGTTCCTTTTACATTTCTCATTTCCATCATAATCACTCCTTTTTTAAATTAAAAAAAGCTATGCAGGTATAAAAATACCCACATAGCTTTATGAACGCTTCGTGGGTCAACAGGAAAAGCCCTGTACCCACGAAGAAAAATTTTTCTTCGGATACACGGCGTTACGTATGATGATGAAGTTGGAAAGAAGTATTAAAATTTCTCATTACAAATCTCTCCTTAACATAAGTTTTTCCAAATTATATCAGATGATTTTTCAATTATCAATATTTTTAGTTTTGAAAAATACGTGAAGTTATGTAGGAGAAATGGAAAAGGGTGTATAATAAAAGCAAAATTAATGTTATGAAATGACTTTTTAAGGAGAAACCCATGAAAAAAGATAAAACAAATGCGATGCGAATATTAGATAAAGAGAAAATTGAATATTCGATGATGTCATATGATCCAGGTGATGGGAAAATTGATGGCGTATCAGTAGCCGAGAAAATTGGAAGAGAAGTGAAAGAAGTATATAAAACGTTAATCGCTCAAGGGAATAGTAAAAATTATCATGTGTTTATCATCCCGGTAGATGAGGAACTAAATTTAAAAGCTGCGGCAAAATCAGTAAGTGAAAAAAAGATTGAAATGATTCCTGTTAAAGATATTACGAAAGTGTCAGGGTATATTCGCGGTGGTTGTTCGCCAGTCGGAATGAAAAAGCTATTTTCTACATGTATCGATGAAAGCGCCCAATCACTTGAAACGATGATAGTAAGCGGCGGGAAAATCGGTATACAAATTGAGCTTAAAGTTGATGACTTGGTGAAAGTGACGAGAGCGCAGTTTGGTGAGATAACGAAATAAATAGTAAGACTTGAAGGGATATAGAATCCTTTTACAAATGGGAATGAAAAAAGGGATGTGTGAGACACATTCTTTTTTTATTTGTAGAGAAAAGAATTCATATTAGCATCGGATTTTTAATTTCTATATTAAATTTTATATATTTGAGCACAGTTTTCTTTAAATGCTTTTGAACAAATTATCAAATATGTATTATTGCATAAATAAATTACAATTTATAAGTTAATATTAAACTACTTTTAAATTGTAAAGAATATTTTAATAATCTTTATAAGAGAAGGATATTCCTTGTAAAAAGTGAAATTGTTTGGAATGTGAATAAACAAAAAGTTTAGAAGTGATACAGACTGGATAGAGTCTTGTATTAAATAAACAGAAAAGGGGTATGGGTTTCTAAAAGGTTTCGGGGGTTAGAAAGCGCTTTTTAGTTAATAGCTTCAAATTATATTTTAAAGGGGAATGGGTATATGAAGTTTCGAAATACAAAGATTGCTATGATTACACTATCTTCATTTTTTATTTTAGGTTCTGCATCTCTATCATTCACAGATACTATACACGGTGAAGTAGCTCCTGCATCAGCACAAGAGATTATTGTAAAAAGTTATGACGATACATATTATAATAACGCAATAGGAAAAACGGGCTTAGAATTAAAGAAGGAACTGCATAATATTATTGATAATCATACAAAGTTATCATACAGTGCGGTTTGGGAAGCGCTAAGAGATACTGATGAAGATCCAAATAATAAAAATAATGTGATACTCTTATATACTGGTCGTTCGCAAGGGAAGCTTACGAATGGATCAGGAGTAAATAACTGGAACCGTGAGCATGTTTGGGCAAAATCTCACGGTGACTTTGGAACGACTGCAGGACCTGGAACAGATCTACATCATTTAAGAGCGACGGATGTATCTGTAAATAGTTCACGTGGAAATCTGGATTTTGATAACGGTGGTGTAAATCATTCTGAAGCGACAGAATGTAAATATGATAGTGATTCTTGGGAACCTCGTGATAGTGTAAAAGGAGATATTGCTAGAATGCTGTTTTATATGGCTGTTCGTTACGAGGGGGACAACGGCGAAATAGATTTAGAACTAAATGAAAAAGTGAATAACAATAAAGATGCATACATGGGGAAACTATCTGTTTTATTAAAATGGAATGAACAAGACCCGGTCGATGATTTAGAGCGAAAGCGTAATGAAGTGATTTTTACAAAATATCAACATAACCGCAATCCTTTTATTGATCATCCTGAATGGGTAAATAAAATTTGGAACTAAGATTTTTAAAGGTATTATATTTTGATAAAAGGGATTGATCATTATGATCAATCCCTTCTTATATGTTTACTAGAATAAATGATTTTTATAGGATTGAAGAGGAGAATAGGATAGATATTTTATCAAGTTAAGTATATATGGGTATTTTAGTACGGTCCCCACTCAATATTCACCCCAACAATAAGAAAAACAAGTCCAATGATAAACCAAATGAATGCAAGTGGAGCCATGAATCGAATCCATTTGCCGTAAGAAATGCCGCTTGCTGCGAGAACGCCCATTAAAACACCGGAAGTTGGATTTAAGCAGTTGACTACACCTTCTCCAAGCATAACAGCCTGTACTGTAACTTGGCGTGTAATGTGCATGAAATCAGCTAATGGAGCTAATATCGGAATAAAAATAACCGATTCTCCTGTCCCGGATGAAATAAGGAAATGTAATGCGGCACTACTCACATACATGCCGATAACACCAAATACAGGGCTTTGTCCTTCGAGAGCTTGTGCGAGTTGGTTAACAATTGTATCAAGCAATTTTCCTTGTTCTAAAATGACTGAAATACAACGAGCCATTCCAACGATTAAAGCACCGTATATGAGATTTTGGCAACCTGCTAGAAAAGTAGAAGCGATATCGTTTGCTTTCATACCACCTATTATTCCCGCTGTAATTGCTATGAAAATAAAAGTAGCAGTCATTTCTGCGTCCGTCCAATGTAGACGAAAAGCGCCTATTAAAAATGCAATTAATGATAAAGCTGAAACGATTAAAATTAATTTATGACGTATCGTCCAAGGAACTTCTTTTTTCTCTGTTTCTTTTTCGCTTGAAAGAGCGTTACTTGGAAACCAGTTATCGCCAAGAATGCTTCCTTTATTCGATTTTTTCAAGCGCTTTACATACCAATTTATATAAAGGATAGTGGCAAGTAAAAAAGATATATAGATTGCGGTGCGTAAACCAATTCCGGAAAACATCGGAAGTTCTGCAATCTTTTGTGAAATACCTAAAGGTGAGGGAGATAAAATAGTAGCATTAAAGCCAGCATAAGTACCTAAATAAATAATTGCTACACCGACGATAGCGTCCCATTTTAATGTGCGTGCAACGATGATGCCGATGGGGATAAAACCGATAACTGAATTAACGATAATGCCAGTCGTTCCAAGAATAGAAAAAAGTGCGGCAACTATACAAATGAAAAGTAATTGCTGATTACGAAATTTGTTAATAACATGATAGATTAAACCGTCAAGGGCACCTGTTTTTTCAAGAATTGCAATAGCCCCGCCCGTAAATAAAATTAGAAAGATAATAGGAGCAGCAAGTGTCATTCCTTTTTCAATAGCGGTAAAAAAAGAAACAAATCCTACGGGTGATTGCGGAACAGAATGGTAGCTACCTGGTATTGTTGTTGTAACGGTCCCGTTTGTAACCCTTTTAAATTCTCCAGCAGGAACGAAATACGTAGCAATGGCGCAAAGTAAGGCAATAAAAAATAGTAGTACGTAAGCATCAGGCATTTTAAACTTTTGTTTACTAGATTGTTTTTTTGTCTCAGTTTGTATTTGCATAAAATCCCTCCTTCTTCACTTGGTTAATTTTTAATATTCTGAATTTAATCCGTGGAATAGATTATAATAAAGGTAGCTTCTTAAGGCAATAGTTTTTGTATCCTTTCCCGTACATACAAATTATTGCAATATTAGACAGGGAAACGAAAATAAGCCCAGAATATGTTATGTAGAAAGAAAAAGGAAAAGAGGGAACAAGATGTGGAAAACTACAGATCTATGTGATGAATTTGAAAAGGAATTACAAATATGTCGCCAGTCTTTTCAATCTTTTGGGAAGAAAGAACAATTCCACGGAAAAATTGCAACTGTAAAAGTGAAAGATGATAATGTACTAGTGAAGGAAGGATTGCAAACATTACCAGAAGAAACAGTATTAGTTGTTGATGGCGGAGCGTCTACTAACTGTGCGTTACTCGGTGATAATTTGGCAGCTATTGCGGAAGAAAGAAAGCTAGCAGGAATTATTGTGAATGGGTATGTTCGTGATTCTAGTGAACTAAAGAATATTAATATTGGTATTTTAGCGTTAGGAACGATGCCAAATAGAAGTGTGAAAGAAGGAAAAGGAGAACGGAATATTTCATTGCACTTTGGACAAGTGGATTGGAATCCAAATGAATATGTCTATGCGGATGAAGATGGCGTCATTATTAGTGAAAGGAGTTTACATAGTTAAGAGTTAATAAGTTATTATTCTTAGAAAATAAATCCGATAAAGCATGGACAAAATTCTTTGTCAATAGTAAAATAATACAGAAATTTAAAATTTACAGAATGTATAGGTTTATCGTTTTACGATAACTTAAATGGAAGTAAGTTGTGCCGAGAAAAGTGAATGTTATCACAATGATACGTTCATAAACAAAATTATTTTTCCTATACAAATATAGCCGCGAATAATGCGGGTAGGAGGTGTTGTACATTTTTGTTCGACACTTACAAAAAGAGAGTGTCAATCGCACGCCCTTGAAGGGCCTTTTTTTGTGTAAATGGTAGTAAGGGAGGAAATTTTGGGATGGCAATGTTGAAAAAGTGGCTGCTTACGTCGTTAATGGCAGTGACACTTGTATTTGTTTCTTTTGCGAATACAGTACATATTACGTTTGCTGAAGAAAATACAGCAAAACTTGCAATTATTGGGGAATCACAAAAAGGCATTATGTTATGTCCGAAAGAAGAGCAAATTAAAGATGGGGAAACAGCTTTAAGTTTGCTGCAAAAGGTCATGGGGGACAAGGTAGAATCTGAAACGATGTCGTTTGGAACATATGTAAAAGGCATCGATGGCTTAATGGCCGGGGCTACAAGTGGTTGGACATACGATGTAAATGATACATCTGCACAAGTTGGGGCAGATAGTTATAAATTAGAGTCTGGTGATGTTGTTGTATTCCGTTTTGTTTCAGACTGGAGCAATATGAGCCAGGAAACATTGAAAGAAACGTTAGATAAGTTCGGGACTTGTAAAACAGAAGAACCTAACGGTGGCAAAACAGAAGAACCAAAATCAGAAGGTCAAGATGATAAAACGCCAGATGGGAAAAACCAAGGCGACCAAGACGGTAAAACGCCAGATGGGAAAAATCAAGGTGACCAAGACGGTGAAAAACCAGATGGAAAAAACCAAGGTGACCAAGACGGTAAAACGCCAGATGAGAAAAACCAAGGTGATCAAGACGGTAAAACGCCAGATGGGAAAAAAACAGAACAACCACAGCAAGAGAACATTCAAGATCCAAGTGCACAATTAAACGAAGCCATTTCTAAAACATCAGATAAGATGTTACAAGATGGAATTGAAAGTGACTGGGTAGCTGTAGCGCTTTCTCGTTCTGGAAAGAATGTGCCAATTGAGGCAAAATTAAATTATGTTAAGTCAGTAACTGAAAAAGTAGAAAAGCGCATTAATCGTTTTTCAGCGACAGATTTAGCTAGAACAATTATTATGATGAATGCAATGAGTGCAGACCCTAAAAATGTAGGTGGACATAATTTAGTTCAAAAATTGTATGAGTCAGATAAAGTGAATTCTGTTACAGGTTATGCATTTGCTTTACTTGCATTTGATACGAAGAAGTATGAGATTCCAGTTGAATCAAAATGGAACAGAGTTGCTCTAGTGGAAGCACTGTTAAATAATCAGCATACAGACGGTGGATGGACTTATAATAGTTCAGGTAGTAAAGATAGTGCTAGTAGTGTTGATGTAACAGGTATGGTTTTATCAGCATTAGCTCCTTATCAAGAGCGATCAGATGTGAAACCAGCTATACAAAAAGCTGTTGCGTATTTATATAACGAACAGCTGCAAAATGGCGGTTTTTCAGCTGATGGACAAGAAAATTCAAATAGTACTGCGCAAGCAATTATTGGATTATCGCTTGTTAAAGATGTAGATCAAAATCGTCTTCATAAGGCAATGCAAAACCTATTATCATATCAACTTTCAAATGGTGAATTTAAATGGTTACCAAGTGATCAAAATGGTAACGGAATGGCTACAGAACAGGCTCTTTTAGCATTACTTCAATTTAAGGAAATGGGAAAATCTATTTATGATTGGTCTAATGTAGACGCTGGTAATGTAATTAAGCCAAAACCGATTGAAGAGCCAGAAAAGGTCGTTGAACAAGAAAATAATGTAGTAGAAAAAGAAGTTATTGAAGAACCGAAAGAACAAAAACAAGTACAACAAGAAACAAAAGATGAAAATCTAAAAGTAGTTGTAGATAACGAACCGGTTAAGAATAAAAAAATCGGAAACGATAACAGTCTACCAAAAACAGGAGCATCTTCTCATAGTGCAGCAACAGAAGTAGGTATGGGTGTATTATGTATTGCTTCTGCATATGTATTATGGAGACGTAAAGCAGCTTAACAAAAAATTAGGAGCAATTATTTGCTCCTAATTTTCGTATGAAAGGTGAGAGATAGGATGAGTAAGGTGAAATGGTTCATTTCTTTACTGCTTTCGCTCGGGCTACTTGCCGGATGTGAAGAGGCAGCTGTAAAGCCTGAGAAGAAGGTAGAACCGAAGCAAGAAGAGGTAGCGAAACAAGAAGAACAAAAAGATGAAGCGAAGCCGGAAGAAAAAACAGAAGAAAAGCAAGCTGAATCAGAGCAAAAGCAGCAAGAAGAGCAGAAAGAGAAACAAGAACAAAAAGTAGAAGAGAAGCCGAAAGAGGAAAAGCCGCAGGCACAACCAGAGGTAAAGAAAGAAGAGAAACAACAGGAACAACCGAAAGAACAGCCGGCTGTAAATAAGCAACCAGAGCAGCAACCAGCACAAGAAGAGAAACAACAACCGAAAGCACCAGAAGTAAAAGAAGAAGCAAAGGTTGTGAATCAGCCGAAAGAAACACCGAAGCAGGAGCAAAAAGTTGATCCGAATAAAGCGGAGAAAACGATACCGACTCCGGCAGTACCAAAACCTGAACCACCAAAACCAGATCCAGTACCAGTACCGAAACCGCAAGCAAAACAAGTAACAATCTCGGTAAAAGGAAATAACGGATATATAATGGGTGCGAAAAAGATGGATGTACAAGAAGGCGATACAGTGTATAAAGTATTGCAACGTACAGGATTAGATGTTGATGCAAGCGGATCTAGAGATAGTATTTATGTAAAAGGTATTAATGATTTATATGAAAAAGATATTTCGGATACTAGTGGTTGGAAATATCGTGTGAACGGTGCTTTTCCAAACCATAGTGCTGGTGTAGCTGCGGTAAAACCAGGCGATACAATTGAGTGGGTATACGTATTACAATAAGAAAGGCATTCGGTAAAGGGCTATGAAAATAAGTTTTTCTTCTTTACATCCTTTTGTGAATTTTTTCTATTATATCGGGGTGATGATACTATGTATGATGTGTCTTCATCCTCTTTTTTTAATTGGAGCAATAGTATTAATTATTATGTTAAATGTGATGCAAGGAAATAGCGAAAAGATAAGAAAGATGCTACCGAGCACAATTGTTTTCTTTTTGATGGTAATTTTATTTAATTCGTTATTAACGCATAGAGGCCGAACGACGTTATTTTGGTTAGGTGATAGCCGTATTAAGCTTGAGGCGATTATGTTTGGAATAGTAATGGGGTTATTACTAGTTGCAGTTATGTTTACGTTTGCGTCATACAATGATATTATTTCCAGTCATAAATTTTTATATTTGTTTTCAAGAATTTCACCGAAAGTTGCATTGTTAACGATGATTACAGTGAGATTTGTTCCTTTGTTTATAAGGCGATTAAAGAAAATCACACTCGTTCAAAAGACGAAAGGTGTGCAGGTAGATTCAGGTTCGATAATTGAACGCGTCAAAAATGGTATGCAATTGCTGCAAGTATTATTAATTTGTTCGTTAGAAGATGCACTGCAAACGGCAGATTCTATGCAGGCTCGTGGATTTGGTGTAACGAAGCGTACGACGTATATTCGCTATAGAATGGAAAGGCGCGATTGGTATACGCTCAGTTATTTAATCATTTTATTTATAGCTGCTATTGTATGTAGTAATTACGGCGGAGGGAAATTGATTATTTATCCGAAAGTCGAATCGATTCTATTTCAGCAATACGATGGGATGATGTTTGTCGTATTTACGATGTTTATTAGTTTACCAATCATAATGGAAGGGAGAGAATGGATATGGTGGCGCATGCAGAAATAAACAATTTATCATTTGTATATGCTGATAAAAATGAAAAAGCGTTACAGCATATTTCTCTTTCTGTTCAAAAAGGTGAGTTTATTGCACTTGCTGGAGGATCGGGATCTGGGAAGACGACGTTATTAAAACATTTTAAAAAGGAGTTACTTCCAATTGGTACGCGTTCTGGAGAGATATTTTATGAGGGTGTTTTAATAGAGGAAGTAGCTGATTTGTTATCTGCCCAAGAAATTGGGATGGTATTTCAAAACCCAGAAAACCAGATCGTTATGGATACAGTGATTCAAGAATTAGCATTTTCTTTAGAAAATATCGGATTACCATCACATATTATTCAAAAAAGAATAGCAGAGCTTATTAGCTTTTTAGGATTTCAAGATTTATTGCATCAATCTGTTCACACGTTATCTGGTGGGCAAAAGCAACTTGTTAATTTAGCTGCGGTATTAGTTATGCAGCCGAAATTGCTATTATTAGATGAACCGACAGCGCAGTTAGATCCAATCGCTGCAAAAGAGTTTTTAGGATTATTAAAACGGATTAATGAAGAACTTGGAATTACGATTATTTTAAGTGAACATCGTTTAGATGAAGTTATCCCGCTTGCAACACGCGTTGTTTGTATGGATAATGGCCGTATTATGTATGATGGTAGTCCTAAATTTGTTATTACGGATATGTGGGGAGTAGAAACATTCCGTCCATTTATTCCGCAAATTCCAAGGCTATTTTTAGAGTGGAATGTGAGAGATATTCCGTTTACAGTGCGAGAGGCGCAAATGAAAATGAATGATTTTGCAGCGATATCATATGGAAATGAGCCAATAGCACAAAGTGAAAAGCAAGAGGTAATTTTAAGCGCAGAGCATATTTCGTTCCAATATGAAAAAAATAGTCCGCTTATTTTACGTGATTTATCAGTTTCGATTGAAAAAGGAAAATGGGTAGCGCTCGTTGGGAAGAACGGTACAGGTAAGTCTACACTGTTAACGATTTTAGCAGGATTACAAAAAGCGAGAAGAGGGAAAGTAAAGTGGAACAGAAAAGTAATACATAAAATTGATTCGAAAGAACGATTTAAAAGTATTGGGTATGTATCGCAGCATCCGTATTATCATTTTACATTTGATACAGTGTGGGAAGAAGTGTATGAACGTGCACGTGAATTATATGGAGAACAAGGAAGAAAAATTGCAGAAGAGATGTTGAAAAAGTTTTGGTTACATGCGCTTAAAGAGCGACATCCGCATGATTGTAGCGGAGGAGAGCAACAATTACTTGCGTTATGTACGACGTTATTATCAAAGCCGACTTTATTATTACTTGATGAACCGACAAAGGGGTTGGATCCATGGAAGAAAGAAAGAGTAGGAGAACTATTTAGGAAGCTGCAAAAAGAAGGAACAACAATTGTAATGGCGACGCATGACATTGAATTTGCAGCGAAATACGTTGATCAATGTATGATGTTATTTGATGGAACAGTCATTATGAATGATGCACCGAAAGAATTTTTTAGCGGCAACTTCTTTTATACAACATCTATTAATCGATTCATTCGAAAAGAATTGCCATATGCATTAACGTGGGAGGATGTGTACGAAGCGTGTCCAAACGATATGTTGCATTCATAATATGTATCTTTGCAGTAATAATCGGCACATTACTTCTTACGACACTTGTCATGGACGGTTATTACATGTTAAGTAGTTTGTTTATATTAGCAGTTATTATGTTACCTTTCTATATCCGTTTTGAAAGAAAGGCGTTTGTTTCACGTGAAATTGTTCTCGTTGCTGTATTAGCGGCAATTGCAGCAGTAAGCCGGGTGCCATTTTCTATTTTACCAAGTGTACAACCAACTTCTTTTGTCATTATCGTTTCTGCAATTGTATTTGGAAGTGAAACTGGTTTTATGATTGGTGCTACAGCAGCAATCGTATCCAATATTTTTTTAGGACAAGGTCCATGGACACCGTGGCAAATGTTTTCGTGGGGTATGATTGGTTTTATAGCAGGTCTACTTCGTAATACATTTTTTATGAAAAAGCTATGGGGAAGACTTCTTTACGGAGTAATTGTTGGCTTTTTATTTGGCTGGATTATGAATTTCTGGGGCCTTCTCGGTTTTATACGAGAAGCAACGTGGGAAACTGTCATTTCGTATTATATCGCAAGTTTTTACTTTGATTTGAGCCATGCGATTTCGAATGTTATTTTCTTATTACTATTTAGTACTTCATGGATTACGATTCTTACAAGATTTAAAAAGAAATACGGTATATTAGATGAGCATAACGTGACATAGAAAAGCATACTCATATAAGGTAGGGTCGCGACTTACATATTCGTTTGCCTCTTTCATGCTTCTTACATATTGTAAGGAGCATTTTTTTGTCAAAAAATTGATTTAATATGCATCCGTTATTATATAAAATTATTTGTATAATGGTAGGTGAGAACTTTTTTCAAAAGTGAGGTGTATAGTTAATGAAGTTAGTTATTCCGAAGCAACATGGTGCATGGGCCATGCTTGTTATTCCTTTTTTATTAAGTGTCATACTTGGGAAACCTACTATTTATCATATTCCATTGTTTTTAGCGTGGTTTTTTATCTATTTAGCCACGTATCCATTTCTTACGTACATAAAGCAAAGACGAAAAAAAGAGTTTTTACAAGCTGCCATTGTTTATTTCAGCATTGCGTTCCTATTTGGGATGATTTCTTTATTATATGAGTGGCGAATTCTTTTATTCTTAATAGTAATGATTCCATTATTTATAGTGAATATGTATTACGCCCGTCAAAAAAATGAAAGAGCACTATTAAATGATATTTGTGCAATCATTGTGTTTTGTATCGGTGGGTTAATTAGTTATTACTTTTCAATGAAGCAAATCGATCATACAGCTTTATTCATTGCACTTATTTCATTTTTATACTTTTTAGGTAGTACGTTTTATGTGAAAACGATGATTCGTGAAAAAAATAACCCGAAGTATCGTCTTATATCTTGGGGATATCATATCTTATTAACGATAATTGTATTTGCGATTAATCCGTGGTGTTCTCTTATTTTTATACCAAGTGTCATTCGAGCAATTGTGTTGTATGGCAAAAAAATTTCTATTATAAAAGTAGGAATTTTAGAAATTGCTAATTCTGTATATTTTTTAATCATAACGGCAATAATTATGAAGTATGCCATTTGAAAAAACTTCCCATCAATTGATGGGAAGTTTTTAATCTTTTTCTAAAATGTGAACGGTGTACTCGCAACGTTGAATAGCTTGTTCAACAGCATAAAGTGATTGTTCAATACGAGCGCGATTAAAATCTTTTTCAACTGTTTCGAGCGCTTCTTCTAAACAATTTTTAGCTTCTTGTAATGATTGAAAAGAATCTTGTACATATCCGCGAGCATTTTGATGCATTTCATAATCCTCCTTGCATGTTCGTATATGGGTAGTATGAACAGTAAGGAAGAAAATATAATTTGTTATATTTATTATATTTGTTTGACAATTAAAGTGGAATTACGTATAGTAAGAATTAAGTGAATATTTTCTTATCCAGAGAGGTGGAGGGACTGGCCCGATGAAACCCAGCAACCGCGATGCAGGTGCTAATTCCAGCAGAACATATTTGTTCTGGGAGATAAGACGAAGATATATACGTAACTTCTTCTTATCGGAGAGGTTTTTTTATTGCAAAAAAACCGATTACGAAAATTTATATTAAGAAGAAAGGGGTTGCGCATTACTGTGACACTCGAAAAATACGTAAAACTGCGTAGTACAGTTTATGAATATATGATAGAGCAAGATAAGCCGATATCATTATTAGATATTCAAGAACATATCGTTTCGCATCATGAAGGAAAATTCACGAAAAAGATGTTGCATCAATTTTATTTATCAAGATTATTAGACGAACTAAAACTGGATGGGAAAATTACATTAGCTGATGAATATCTCTATGCTGAAAAAGGGGTATTGTATAAGGCGAGAAAAGGGAGCTAAGCTCTCTTTTTTTCTTAAAATAACGGAGTATGTAGAGTAAAAGACTGCTAAAGCAGCCTGATACAGGGAATGGTGTTGAGTGTGTAGTGTCAAAAATTGAATGTGCCTGAAAGAGGCAATTCATATCGGCTGCAAATGAAAAGAGACACCTTCGCCGAATAGGTGTCAGTCATTTTGTCATATAGACTTGCTATTTGACAGTTATTAGAATAACATGCAGGGGCTCTAGAAGTCAAAAGGGAATTAAAGGAAGAGGTGTTGTTATGTATGCTTATTTAATAAAAGAACTATATAGGCATATTCCGAAATATATTATTGATAGAGGATATAAATATTATGAAGATGGACATGTAGAAGATGTTGAAGTACATGATAATAAAGTATTTGCTTTTGTGAATGGTAATGCAGGAAATTATGAAGTCGTTATCGACCTCAAAGATTTTTCAGAAAGTAACTGTGAGTGTCCCTATGAAAATTATTGTAAACATATGGCGGCAGTTGTTTATGATATTCAAGGCACTGGTGAGAGTGCAGTTAAAGAGAAACTGAAAGATTTAGAAAAGGAAGAGTTACTTACTGTATTAAACCGTTTATTACAAAGTTCGAAAAACGTGCAAATTGTAGAGAAGTTGTTAAAGAAGGGGAAACTTTAACTTATAGAGGGAGTTGTTATGTAGTGAATGTACTAATTGTATACGCTCATCCTAATCCTTCAAGTTTTAACGCGGCGATTTTAAATCATGTGCAAAAAGGACTACAGGAAACAAATCATTCAGTTACCGTACTTGATTTATACAAAGAACAATTTGATCCAGTCCTCGTATTTCATGAAGAGAAGAAAAGACGTGATTTAGTAAATGAAGAAGAAACAGCTCGGTACAGAACGTTAGTAGAAGAAGCAGATACACTTTTATTCATCTATCCAATATGGTGGTGGGGGATGCCAGCAATTTTAAAAGGATTTATCGATCGTATTTTCGTAGCTGGATTTGCTTATAAATATGAAGGGGTTCTGCCGAAAGGATTATTGCAAGGGAAAAAAGCGTGGGTTATTAATACGTTAGACTCGCCTCTATGGTACGTCGCATTGTTATATCGATCAGCAGATTGGATTATGATGAAGAGAGGTGTTTTACGTTTTTGTGGCATTCGCGATATAAAACGGTCAGTGTTTCAATCTGTGAAAACGAGTAAAGTATCAAAGCGTGAAAAATGGTTATTACAAATAGAAGAAAAGGCTCGTACATTATGAATGAAGTCGACCGTATTATAAACTGTGTTCAGTATGATGGCGAACTTTTTCGGAAGTATGTTACGCGTTTACTTCAATTGAAAAAATGCAGCGATACATTTCAACAAATTCAAATTGAGTTAAGAAATGACTACTTGATAAGAGGAATTTGTGAAAGAGAAGTTGATGAGGTAGTACGGGGAAGTAAAGAATATGAAATGCATTTTTTTCCTAAAGTATTACAGTGGAATTTTTTGAGGGAAAATCCATATCTAATTGAAAAAGTGTGTGAAGATTTTTTTGCGTTTGAGGCATTACATCTTAAGGACGTAGAGTGGAATACAGTTATAAATTGCATGGGAAATAAATGATTTATTATGTAAAAAAACTAGTATAAAACTAGCTTTTCGTTTAAATAAATAAGAAGTATAGACTAAATGATAAAACCCGCATATAGTAAGTTCACAACACAAAATCCCATAATGTCACGAGCACCTAAACCAGCTATCGCTAATGCTGGTAATGCCCAGAAAGGTTGAAAGGAACGGTATTTGAATATTGATCTAGTTGATTAATATGCAGCAAGTGCAAAAGGATTTTATTTTCTTTTGTGGAATGTTATTTATATTTACCTTATTAAAATTTAGAAAGGAGAATATTTATGAAACATTCCTTAATGGAGACAAATTCAGAACCAGAAAAGAAAGAATCGTTGCTTACACGATGTGCAAATATATTTTCGAGATGGTCTCAGAAATATGTCCCGGATGCCTTTGTTATTGCAGTGCTGCTCACTTTATTTACTTTTATTATAGCTTTGTTGATGAATCCCTCAAATCCGTACAAAATCGTAAAATCTTGGGGGGATGGGTTTTGGACTTATTTAACGTTTACAATGCAAATGGTATTGCTAATGGTTACAGGGATGACGTTAGCTTCTGTCCCGTTTATTAATAGAGCCTTGCAGTCTGTTGCAAAGTTAGCCGATACACCTCAAAAGGCCTATACGATGACATTTTTGATCAGTGCAATTGCATACTATATCAATTGGGGTCTAGCCGTAGTTGTGGGAGCTATCATTGCAAAGGAAGTAGCAAAAAAGAATGCGAATGCACATTTTCCATTACTTGTAGCAGCTGCTTATGCTCCGACAGCCTTATATAGCGCAGGTCTCTCCAGTTCTATTGGCCTGACAATTGCCACAAAGGATCATTTTCTTGTAGATATGATTGGAATTATTCCTACCTCACAAACAATCTTTAGTTACTCTACTTTAATTATTTTTTTCACTCTATTCATCACGATGCCAATTATTATTGTACTTATGGCTCCTAAAAGTGGGATTATCAGCTATAAAGCAATCGAAACTGATACAAATTCTTTTGTAAAACCTCCTCAAAAAAGTTTAACTCCTGCGGAAAAACTGGAATGGACACCAGTTTTAGGAATAATATTAGGCGCAATCGGCACGTTGTATTGTGTTTATGAATTCATGAACGGTCATAGTTTAGATTTAAATATCATTAATTTGTTTTTCTTGTCACTTGGTTTGCTCCTACATGGTTCTCTTGGTAACTTTGCACAAGGATTCAAAGAATCTGCGCAATCCATTTCTCCAATTATCTTACAGTTTCCATTTTATGCAGGGATTATTGCTGTTTTAGGTAGTTCAGGTTTGGGAAGCTCAATCATTGAATGGATGGCATCCATTGCGTCAAAGGATACATTTGATATATTTACATATTGGTCAGCCGGGTTGGTAAACTTATTGGCGCCATCTGGCGGGGGGCAATGGGCTTTACAAGGACCACTGCAGGTCCCGGCAGGATTGAAGTTAGGTGTAGATCCGGCTACTATCGCTATGGCGGTAGGTTGGGGGGACGCATGGACAAATTTGATTCAGCCGTTCTGGGCATTACCTCTTTTAGGTGTGCTGGGATTGAAAATTAAAGACATTATGGGTTATTGTTTCATTCTTTGCATTTGGGTTGGCATAGTTACAAGTTTATTGATGTTATTTGTATATTAGCTTTAATAGGAATGCCAATACTATCAAGTAATACTATTAAAATGAAAAAACCTATTCTTTCTATAAATATATAGGAAAGGATAGCGTTTTTTTATGTCTATTCTTGTATCTGATGAATTACAATTATTTGCTTAAGAATTTTAAAGATTGTTATCTCCAAATATCTTACGAGAGATTACTAGGGATGTTGGTTTTGTGCAACAAACAGATAGGTACCAAGCAAGTATTTAGTTACTTTATATGCTTGGATGAGTCAAAATACCACTAAAACTTCTTTCACATGTATGGAATGTACGGTTTTTTATCCACAAGCTGTTCTTTATCAAGCTCAGCATGATGATCACCATTAACATTATGGTTGAAAGTATACAATATGGTATGGCAGAACCGAGAGTGTTGGAAGTACTACGAGAACTGTTGGACATTATTAATAAGCGACAATAAAAATTTTTTCCTGAACGCAAGAGGAGTTTTTTATTGGGAATAGTAAGGATGAGGGGAGGTGCATTACATATGGGAAAAGGTAGAAGTAATAATGCAGGTAAAAAGCAACCAAATTTCGATGATTCATCTAATTTCGCTAAACAAAGCCAACCGACAGAAAAGAAGAAGAAATAAAAAAAAGGATCTCTCTATATCAAGAGAGATCCTTTTTTACTATATTGACGTTTTAGCACAACAGATCGAGTGTTCAATTGAATAGTCATAACTGTGCAAGGTTTAAACTCCTGCTTCCACTACTGTGGAAGCTTTTCTAAATGATGTGCAATATCAATATACATATTTGAATAAACCGAATGTATTTCATTACTTGGCGTTGCGTTAGAAGAGAAATGAACGATTACCATATTGGCTTTCGGATCGATGTAAAGTGTTTGTCTGTAACTACCTAACACTTCGAAAGCACCTTGTTCATTGTGGGGAATCCACCATTGATTATGATAAGAAATAGAAGCGCCACTACTAATTTCAAGTTCACCTTCTTGTACATTTTTTACACTTTCTGTAATAGAAGAAGGGAGAATTTGTTTTCCGTTATATTCCCCGTTGTTTAATAGTAATTGCCCAAATCTCGCCATATCTCTAGCAGTTGCATTTAATCCAGCACTAGCTTGTTCTACTTTTGTTTCATCTGTAACGTAATACGCGTTTTCTTCCATACCAATTTGAGACCAAATTCGTTCACTTACATTTTCAGCTAGTGATTTACCAGTAATAGTTCTAATAATCCAAGCGAGCGTTTCTGTTGATCCGTTATTGTAAGAAAAGGAAGAACCAGGCGGGGCAGTTTCTTCGGCTTCCCGTAACATATCATAAATTTTCATGGGACCGTCGTAATTTTTGCCGCGGGGTAAAATATTGCTAGCTAAATATAATTGTGCATCTTGATTTTCTAGCCCAGGTTGCTCATATCCATGAGTAGGATATTCAGCTGAAACTTGCATGTCCATTAATTGCTGAAGTGTGGCATTACCGAACGGTGTGTTTTTTAATTCTTTTATGTAAGTGTCAGCTGTTTTTTCTAAGTCAATACGTTTTTCTTCAGCGAGAGATTGTATAATTGCCCCGGTAAAGACTTTTGCTAATGATGCCATACCATGAGGTTCATTCTGTTTATACCCATTGAAATATCGTTCGTAAACAAGTTGTCCATTATGTACAACGACAAAAGCATCTGTTTTGTTATCGTCTAAAAGTTTTTTTAGAGGAGTTGTATTTCCGAATCTACGCTCCACAGCAAAATCGTCTAAGTTTTGCAATGCGGAAGGGAAGTGAGCAATTTGGTCAGGATTGTTTTTTACGTTATTAACTAAAGTGAATTCTTTCATATGGGTATATGACCAACGTAAGTAAGGGTCATTTAACCAGTTTTCTTTTGTCACATTATGTTTTGATGGGGTCGTTTTATTTTGTTTGAAGTAAGTAAACCCAAGCCCTGTAATTACAAATATGAATGTTAGTATAAGTAAGAGTAGGGGAGATCTTTTTAGTTTCATATATGGCCCTCCTTTTTAGTTTCATATATGGCCCTCCTTTTTATTTCTACTATAAGTATACGCTCGTCTTGAAAGAAATACAAAATAAGGAAAGTAAACGGGGAAGTTTACTTTCCTTATTAACGTTAAGCGGAAATTTTTCCGTCTGTAGGTTGTTTCTTGAATTTTTGTTTTCGTCCGTGTAATCCATAATATAAAAGTAAAGTGAACGCAACGATAATAGCTGCGATAAAATACATATTATGATAACTGGATTTCGCTGCGACAATACCTAAAATGAAAGAACCAAAACCAATACCACTATCAAAGAATGAGAAATACGTAGCTGTCGCAGAACCACGTCTATGGTTTGGAGCGGCAGAAATCGCAATCGTTTGGAAACTCGGAATTAATGTCCCGTAACCTAAACCGATTAGCATACCTGCGCCAAGGAACCAAAATGAAGTTTGTGCTTGGCTTAATATGAACATTCCGATTGTGAAAATAATGATAGCAGGGTAAACGAGTACATTTTCACCGAAGCGATCAAAAATCTTTCCTGTAAATGGACGAGAAATGACAACAACAAGTGCGTATAAAATAAAGAAGTAACTTGCAATTTCACTTAAACCGAGTTCTTTCGCATAAATAGGAATAAAGGATAAAATACCACTATAAGAAAAGGCTAAAACAAATCCTGTAAGTGCAATTGGAATAGAAGATGGTTCGATTAAGTCTTTCCATTTCATTTTTTCACGTTTTTGTTTGCTAACAGGTGCTTCGTGAGGAATATCGACAAGTAGTCCTAATAAAAATGCAAGTAATGAAAATACGGAACAAACGATAAATAACACAGTAAACGAAAAATGAGAAATAATTGTTAAACCTAAAAAAGGACCAATTACCATCGGTAGACTCATAAATACGCCGAAATATGCAAGTGCTTCGCCTCGTCGATGAGCTGGCGCAACATCAGTTACGATCGTACCAGTAGCTGTCGTTGCCATCCCGAACCCAATACCGTGTAAGAAGCGAAGGGCAAGTAATAAGAATAAACTTTGCGCACCGAAATACATAACAGTAGCGGCTAAAAATAATGAAAGTGAAATAAATAATATTTTCTTTCTTCCTAAATCATCGAGCCATTTTCCTGTGAATGGTCTACATAAAACAGAAGAAATAAGAAACACAGTTGCAACTAAACCAATTTCCTCAGGTTTTCCTTTTAGGCCGTCTATTACATAGACAGGCAGAGTAGTCATAAGCATGTAAAACGTTAAGAAGAGAAATAGACTACTAAAACAAGTTCCGAGGAAATCCTTCGTCCAAAGTTTCTCACTTTGCATCGTCATCCCTCCAATTTAATCTAAATTTTTAATAATTTGTTGTAACACTTGAAATGCTTGATGTAAATCATCTTCGTTAATACCTTCTAGCGTTTTTTCTTCGAAAGTATCAACTTCTTCTTGCCATATTGGAATCATCTTTATCGCTGTTTCGGATAAAGAAATGAGCTTCTCACGGCGATCTTTACCTTCTGTACGAATAATCCATCCCATCGTTTCCATACGTGTTAACGTACGAGTCATCGTTGGTGATTCAACATTTAAATACTGGCACAATTCTGTTTGCGTACAAGAACCAGTTTGATTAATGCGGAAAATAACAGCCCATTGCGCACTAAATAACCCTGTTGGAGATACACGTTCATTAAATTTCTTCGTAAACTTTCGAGAAGTCTGGCTGACGATGTGAAAAAAATGTTGTTTTTCGTCCATGTATTTTGATCCTTTCAAATTAGTTACCTAGCTAACTATATACTTTTTTATAATAATTGTCTAGTAATAGACATGTTGATTTATGTAAAAAATTCTTATAGGTTTTATGTTGCGAACGTACATTCTACATGCTATTCTTTAATTAAGTAAAGAATTTTCTTTCTATTAAATAGAATGGGGGAACTTGTGATGATTAAGCCTGCAACAATGGAGTTTGTTTCACTATCGAACGGAGAAACGATTGCATATCAGGAAGTTGGAAGGCGAAATACAGATATTCTTTTACTCATTCACGGGAACATGACATCGTCACAACATTGGGATTTAGTTATTGAAAAGTTGCAAGATCAATACCATATTTACGCTCTTGATTTAAGAGGGTTTGGACAATCAACGTATAATCAGTCCATAGATTCATTACAAGACTTTGTAGAAGATATAAAATTATTTATCGACGAGTTAAAGCTAGAGAAATTCTCATTAATGGGCTGGTCAATGGGCGGTGGCGTTGCGATGCAATTTACAGCGAACCACCCAACTTTTGTAGAAAAGTTAATTTTAGTAGAATCAGTAGGAATGAAAGGATACCCAATCTTTAAAAAAGATACGAATGGGCAGCCGATTGTATCAAGTTTAGTAAAGACGAAAGAAGAAATTGCGCAAGATCCAGTACAAATCGCTCCAGTATTAGACGCGATAAAAAATATGAACAAACTATATTACCGTACAGTATGGAATCTATTAATATATACACATAATCAACCTGAACCGGACCGTTATGAAAAGTATTTAGATGATATGTTAACGCAACGTAATTTCGTAGATGTGAATTATGCGCTCATTACATTTAATATTTCAGATGAACATAACGGGGTTGTAGGGGGAAGTAAGCAAATTCATCGTATTAAAGCGCCAACACTCGTCATACAAGGTGATAGAGATTATGTCGTACCGCAAGTAGTCGGTGAGGAATTAGCGAAACATTTGCCAAATGCAGAGTTGAAGGTATTAGAAGATTGCGGACACTCGCCGTTTATTGATTGTTTAGATGTATTTATAAAACATGTAGAGGATTGGTTAGAACAGAAATAATCCCGGAAATGAGAAGTGTTGCATATACTATAACATTTGTATGTATAAGGGGAGATTATCAATGCATAAACCATCCTTAATCGCTTATTCGCCATATAATCATCATATCTATACAAAAATAATGATAGATCCGATGTATATGCAAGTTTCACCAGCTGTAGTTCCTTTACAGATGCAGCAGCCACTAACAGCTCATATGCAACATTACTTATATGGACCTTCATTTTATGAAAATCCATATTTTAAACACTTTCATTACAATGTGAAAGCGCAAGTTTGGGAAGGATAGGAAGCTAAAAGGTTCATTCTTTTAGCTTCTTTTTTATTATGAATATTCGTACACGCATTTGCAGAAACAGTTTATAATGAAAAGTGGAAGCGTGAGAAGGAGAGGGAAAGGGATGTCAATGCGTTTTACTTTTTGGATTATGGTTGGGATTGTAGCAATCTCGGGTTTGTCACAAGGAATGCTCTTACCTGCCATTGCAATGATTTTTGAACAAGAAGGGGTTAGTTCAAGTATTAATGGTATTCATGCGACGGCATTGTACATTGGGATATTAGTCATTTCGCCGTTTCTTGAAAAACCGATGCAAAGGTTTGGAATGAAGCCGATTATTGTTATAGGTGGGTTTCTCGTTATTATTTCATTATTCTTTTTTACACAAACATTTTCGTTTTGGGTATGGTTTATCCTTAGATTTCTAGTTGGAGTCGGAGATCATATGCTTCATGTCGGAACACAAACATGGATCACGACAACATCAGACCCAAGTAAAATAGGGAGACAAGTATCGATATATGGTGTATTCTTCGGAATTGGTTTTGCCGTTGGTCCGTATTTAGCAAGCACTGTGCAGTACGGTCTTGCAACACCATTTATTATATCTACTATACTTTGTCTAATAGGTTGGCTTTTACTACTTCCAACAAAAAATGCATTCCCAGCGCAAGATGAAAGAGAAGTGAAGAGTGAATCATCATTTTCTCGTTATAAACAAGTTGTTGGATTAGGATGGATTGCATTGCTAGGTCCACTTGCATATGGCGTACTTGAAGCGATGTTAAACAGTAACTTACCAGTATACGCACTTCGTAAAGGGTGGTCTGTTTCAGATGTATCCTTCTTATTACCAGCATTTGCAGTTGGGGGTATTATTACACAAATTCCGCTCGGTATATTAAGTGACAAATACGGAAGGGACCGTATATTAACGTGGACGTTTAGCATAAGTACGGGCATTTTTCTACTTGCCGCCGTATTTGATCAATATTACTGGATCGTCTTTGCCTGCATGCTTTTAGCGGGTATGGTTATTGGATCGTGCTTCTCTTTAGGGCTTGGATTTATGACTGATTTATTACCGAGACACTTACTACCAGCAGGTAATATATTATCCGGAATCGCTTTTAGTTTAGGAAGTATTATGGGACCTGTATTAGGCGGCGTATTTATAGAAAAAATACAGTATACAAGCTTTTTTATTGCGGTTATGATTATAATGGGAATTCTCGCAATGTTATATATGGTCTACATGAAAAATCAATTCGCATCAAGAAAAATAGAAAGTAGGTTAGGGCATGACAAAACAACCTAATAAAAAGAAATTTGAAGTACTTGAAAATGAAACAATTACAGACTGCTTAGCACGTATGGAACAAGAAGGATACGCTCCGTCTCGTCGTATGGAAGAGCCAATCTTTCATGAAGTAAAGAAAGACGGCAAAACAGTAGTTGAGCCGTGCGGTAGGAAGATTGTTTTTGAAGGGAAATTGAAGTAATCCAATAACAAATTCTCTTTATAGTATAGAGCCATCCAATAGTTGGGTGGCTTGTTTTTTTATTAATCAATGAAGGAATTGAATAGAATGAATCTCTCGTTCATTTCTCCTAATTGGCTTCTTTATATGGGGCAAAAGATTGCTACTTTTTTCGTATATTGGTAAAATAAGTTCTTGGGTCTTACTTATTGTTATCGGTATAATGTTTGTCGCTTGAATGAAAGAAATTAGTTACAAAAATTTCGCACTATGCAAAGGGGTACAGCAACGATCCCTTTTTTGGAGGCACCTTAAACATAAAGCGAGAGAAGAGGCTATATGAACGATTCTCCTATCTTGTTTAAATATTAAACGAGTTATTGCAATTGGAATAGGTATATCAAACTAGTCGACATCCTGATGGATTATGTTTTTCTAGTAATCTATTACTTCTGATGGAATCGATAGATTGCTAGAAAGCGGAAAACAATTATTAGTATATTCCGAAGCAGGTGTAACAGAGTGTCCTTCCATAATTAAGGGTAAAACCAAAATACGTTTTTTTAAAGAATGATTTGTTAGAACAGGTTATAAGGAATAAAACAGAAAAGAGGATCACATGTTAGATACTTTACAGAGAAGTAAAAAGTTTTTTTTAGTATGTCTTATTTTTTTAGTGCTTTTAACCGCTTGTGGTAATACTGATGTTAAGACATCTAAAGCTTCATTACCACCGGCTGAATCCAATATAGATACATCATTAAAAGCACCAAATTGGGTAGAGAAAAGTCCTATCCAACAGTCTCCTAATTTTACGGAAGATAAAAAAGTACAATCGGTTGTGAATTTAATAGCTACGGGTGATAATTTATATCATGACGCAGTAATTAAAGATGGCAAACAAAAAGACGGTTCATATGATTATAATTATATTTATGAAAATATCAAAAAAGCTGTTAAATCAAGTGATCTTGCTATAGTGAACCAGGAGACTCCGATTGCCGGGAATAATTTAAAAGTACAAGGATATCCGACTTTCAATACACCTGAAGAAGTAGGCCAATCTTTAGTGGGCACTGGATTCAATATAGTGACGCAAGCGACAAATCACGCTATGGATATGGGTATTAAAGGTGTTGCGAATACAAGAGAATACTGGAAAAAATATCTGGATGTTATCCCGGTAGGTATTAATGAGAGTAAAAACGAGCGTAATGAAATAAAAACGATTACAAAAAATGGTATTCGTTTTGCGTTACTAAATTATACATATGGTACGAATGGAATTAAAATTCCAGCTGATAAGTCTTGGGCTTTAAATTTAATTGATAAAAAAGCGATACAAAATGATGTGGAAAAGGCAAAGAGTAGCTCTGATATGGTGATTGTTATGGTGCATTGGGGAGTAGAATATACCTCCACACCTTCAAAGCAACAAAAAGAAGTTGCTCAATATTTAACAGATTTAGGTGTAGATGTAGTAATTGGAAATCATCCACATGTAATTCAACCAATTGAGTGGAAACAAAATAAAGATGGACATGAAACGCTAATCTATTATTCTCTTGGAAATCTTATTTCTGCGCAAGAAAAATTAGAAACATTAGTTGGAGGATTATCTTATGTACAATTTGTTAAGTATGAAGATAAAACTTTTGGTATACGACAAGCGGCAATCGTACCGACAGTAACCGACTATGCTGATGGTAAGAAACAATTTAAAATTCAATTTTTAAAAGATTATTCGGATGAAAATTCTAAAAAACATGGAATTAAAAAATTTGTCGGCCCCGTTTCTTTGAAGGATTTCAAGGAGATTCCTAGAGACGTGTTGGGAAATTGGTATAAAGACTAATAAACAAAAGGGAATGAGATACAATTAAAAAATTTATAATTTTAGCATTGGTATTAGCAATGGGATGGAGTCTTGCTGCTTGTAGTGGAAAGCAAACATCTCAGGCAACTACTAATAATAACGATAAAAATAAAAATGAAATACATGCGAAGAAAAAAGATGTTTTACCTATCTCTGATGTTAATGATTGGAGAATTATCCTTGTAAATAGAGAGCATATGTTATCAAAGGAACTAGGAATTGAATTAACAAGTATCACCCAAAATGCGAAGCCAAATATGAAAATAGATAGTAGAATTGCAACTTCCTATCAGGATATGGTAGCAGCTGCAAAAAAAGAGGGAATCAATCTTTATTTAAGATCAGGTTATCGAGCTATAAAATTACAACAAACTTATTATGATGCTTCAGTTAAAAGCTATAAATCTCAAGGTTTGTCGGATAAAGAGGCTAGTGCTAAGGCATTGGAATATCTTCAGTATCCTGGTGCAAGTGAACATCATACTGGATTAGCGTTAGACATTATTTCAGTTGAATGGCAGAATACTGTAGAAGATTTAAATGCAAAATTTGAAACTACCGATGCATTCAAATGGTTAGATAAGAATGCTGCAGAATATGGATTTACTCTCCGCTATCCAAAAGAGAAAGAGAATATTACTGGCATTAAGTATGAGCCATGGCACTATCGTTATGTAGGGAAAGAAGTTGCCGTTTATCTAAAAGAAAAAGGGTTAACTTTAGAAGAATATAACGAAAAAATTAAGTCTGGTAAGTAAAAATATGCTTTAATTTTATTAAACATTATGCACTGCTACAAGAAAAGGTAAATCTGAGGATTTGTTAACCTTCCGCCTAGTATTGTAAAAACTGAGTATGATAATTTGAGCACGTACGAACCAGTTATCGTGTAAAAAGATGTATGTATTAAGAAATTAAAGTTAAGGATCTGATATTCATATCAGATCCTTTTTCTATCGTTCTTTTAAGAGCGACTGAGCCAAAATATTGGAATGAATATAGAAATAAAACAGCCAAAGGAATAGTAAAACGAATCAGGGAGTCTACTCGTACGCTTCATTGGGATTATCCAGAAATAGTTGTTGATGAAAATAAGAAAGAACTGGTCTTACTCTCAAGCAAGGATTTAATATGAATGAATTGGATAAAAGGAAATAATAAAAAACACTGCGCCTGGCAGTGTTTTTTATTATTTCTGCACATAAATACATAGTCATATTGATTAAAGTTTCACTTTATTGAAGAAAAATGCGAAAGCCATTCATAAAATATGGAAATGTTAAAATCCCTTTGATAAAATAGCAATATGTAAAAAAATTATTTGTTAATTCTTAATGTAATGAATATTCATGTTTAAATATACGGATTTAACTACATAGTTATTGTGCTAAAGGGGGAGAAAGATGTTAGATGAATTGTATAATGCTTTTTTAAATGCGTCTGGTTTTACAGAAAGTGCGAGGAAACGAGATCGGTATGATGATTTACATGATTATTTAAAAGATAAAGAAAGAGAGTTAAAGCAATTCATTCAAGAGGCTGAATCAGCGAAGAGAGAGTATGAGAGTAAAAGTAATGGCTTAGAAGCTAATAAAATTCCGGCAGTTGAATTTGAACAAAAACGTCATGAAAAGGATGAAGACTTAAATACAGTATTATCCTATTTTAAAAGTGCATTAAGCGATATTGGATCTGCAAAAAGTACAGCTTATGCAAAGTATTTGGAATATAAAGCGAAAGCAGAATCGGAGAAAGCGTCAGCATACGCCGCAGCGACCAAGGCTTTTGAAGAAAAGAAAAAGGAAATTGAAAAACTTATCCATTAAGTATACAAAGAATGGAGGAAACGAACATGAGTGGTAAAGAGGTTGAAATTATAGGAAGTAACACTGCAAGTGCCATTTCTTACGCACAAAACATTGAAAATGGTATGAAGGATTCTTTAAACCAAGCGAAAGACTTAAAAGCATATGTCACAGGTGCGAAATGGAATGGAAAAACGAGAGATGCATTTTTAAGTTATCTTGATTTGATCATTCAATATAATTCAGAAATGGTAGAGGCATTTGAAGGACATACGAAAGCTTTGAAAGAGTTAGATAAAAGCATTCAAACGTACGGAGATAAATCGGAAGTAAGGGCGATAAAACAATTGTGATGGAGAAACGAGGGATAAAAGAATGGGGAAAGAAATGAGTTTTGCACCTGCTGAATTATATGTTCTCGCAGGTGCAGCTGGGGTTACCGATATATTTGGATTGCCAAACCGTGACGCAATTATTTTACTTGATGCAGAATGTGTCACGAAAGCAACTACGAGTTTAAAAGAAAAAGGCCTACTTACAAGTGAAAATGGAATTACCCCTGCAGCTTTTCAAATAATTGAACTATTAAAGGAATATGAAAATTGTCATGAATACACGAGAATGAATAATGTATTAATTGGCTTTTTAAAAGAGGATAAAGACCGAGTGGCTGTATTAACAGAAATAGAACCAAATAAAAAATACGAGATCGACTACATACCAAAACCGGACGTATATTTTTCATTATTAACACGCATTCCCTTCTTATTGAGAGAACCGAGGGAAATAGAAGATACATTTTTCTCAAAGAGAATGACAGAGGCAGAACAACAAACATTTGAGGGAAAAGATTTATCAAATAAAGACGTTATAGCGATAGAAACGTATACGAGGCCTCGTAGTAATAGAGGAGGAAAATGGGAATGTTTCTTATATTTCACTGAAGGAGAAGATTTCGTTCAAATTGATGTAGAACGTAATCGATATGACTGGGTGAGTCTCTATGCGGTAAATAAGAAATTGTATGACGTGTTAAAAATGCCGTATAAAAAATTAGTTGATCCGAGACAATTTTCGTTAGGAGGTATTGAATAATGCAAGTATCAATGGGAGACGGTGGTTCTGGTGGTGGAGAAGAAGTATTAGTTAATTTTCAAGAACTACTTGATATAGTAATGAAATTAGAAGATATATATAAAATCCATGTAGACGTTATTGGAACGAATATTGAGAGTTTATTAAGCAGTGATTTTTATCAAAAAGGTGAAGCGATGAGAGTAATTGAAAAATATCCTGATATATTACACAAAACACTTGAATTGTCTGAACACTATTTGAGGTCGGCGAAAGTTGTAGGAAATGTATGCGTGGAAATGCTTGAAAAGGACGAACAATTACGTGAAAGATTAAGTAAGTTGTAGAAATCACCATACGGCTGGGGGATGAAAACGAAATGGATGTGAAATATAGACCTGAACCATGGCAAAACATGGGGGATGGTATGAATCGAATTACAAAAGATGCACTCATAAAATTACAGCGCGCAAATGAATTATTGAAAAAAATTGATGGAAGAATACGAGATTTAGACTCAGATGGCAGTATACACTTTAACCCAAAAGATCAATCGCAAAAAATAGGAGAATTACTTGATAGCTATTCGACATTACAAAAATATTGCGGAGAAGCCGGGCGATTGGTCTCTGAACATATAGATAAACCTTTTTTAGTAGAAATGGATAAATTTGCTCAAAAAATGAGAGATACATCTATTCTCAGTTTCGAAACAGATAACCGAATTGGCTCCACAACAACGACAGTATTACCAGATGCGCACGCAGGGTACGGAAGTGTACCACAAACAATAAAAACAAAAAAAGATAAAATAACAGTAGAAGATATTTTTAGAGATTCACCTGCATTTGATAACGTACTGAGAGCGGAGTACAAAGAACTAAAAAAACAAAACCCAGATGCAAAACTAAATTATGAAGAATATAAGAAAGTAGTCCCATCCACACGAGGATTTGAATACAAATCGATAGAAGATGAACAGAAAAAACTAGAAATGGTGCGAGACATAGGAATAGGCCTAGGAATCATCATCACAACAATCCTTTGCCCGCCACTCGGGGCCGCTGCCGCAGTAGTATACGGAGGTGTACAAATAAAAAGCGGTATCGACGGAGAAGACTGGGGAACACATAGGAAATTGAGCCAAGAAGAGCGGGTAGGAAACATCATTTTTGGCGGATTAGATGCAATCCCAGTTGTTGGAGCAGTAGGAAAAGGAGTAAAAGCATTCAAAGGCACGAGTGAATTAGCTGATTTAGCCAAATTATTAAAATTCAAAGAAGGAATGCCTGGTTTTAATCCAAATTTGGGTAAAAATGTGGTACAATCATTGCGTGATAATAAAGCTATTATGCTTGACCGTTTGAAACTAGCGAGCCTTAAAATGGAGAAATCCGGAAATGAAAAGATGTATCAATTTGGCGAAAAAATAGCCAAAAGCATAGATGATAGGACAGCCAAATCGGCAAGTTTTGAAGTTGATGGAAATGGCTTACTAATATCTAAGCAAGGTGGTACAGATTTCCAAAGCTGGGTGAATAAGCATCATACAGAAAGTAATAAGATTATAGATGATAAGATTAAGGGTGTAGAGGCTTCTCTTGCTAGTAAGGGTACGGGTGAAGGTAGTACAAAAGTTAAAAAAACTGATAGTTTGTATAAGAGAAGTAGTTTTAGAAAAGGTACTCGTGTTAAAGCAGAAAGTGAAGCACCAAAAAATGCAACAGGAAAAATGATTTGTCCTACGTGCGGAAAAGATATTCCAGATAGTATTACCATTAATACTAAAAATGGACCAGTAAAAAGAATTGGATATGACTTAGATCATTATCCAGATACTTGGGCAGAAAGAGTTGTAAGTATGAAAACAGGTGAAGTAAAACCAACACGAAAAGAAGTATTGGATGAATATAATGCTCGAATAAGGGTTCAATGTCATGAATGTAATATAAGTCATAAATTTGAAGGAATAGAAGGAACATATAAAGGGGAGATAAAAGAATGATAAATTACGGAGAGCTTTATTATGACCATTATAGTAAATATTTAGGTGATCCAATAGACCGAGAGGTTTTTAAAAATAATGAAGAGCTTCCGAGTATGCAAATTTTAAAATATGAAAATGTATTTGAAGAATGTTTAGTTTTTAATACACTTGGACTCAGTAAATATGAAGAAATAGTAGGGGATAATGTTGAAATTTCAATGGTAGTTGATGGGGCATTTAATAGTACAGGGTATATCCTTGCAAGTGCTTTATTTTATTGTATAGGTAATGGAATAGAAATAGGACGAGGAACAGCAATTAGTGGTATTGAAAGTATTGATAAATCATTTGTTCAAAAATATAATAAAAGTGCAGTTTACTTTACTGAACCATTCGCTTTTCCAGAAGAATATGGTGATGTACGTACTGGAAGTGAAGATCAAGATGGTAAAATTTTGTTAGCATTCTTTATTTCCCAGTCGGAATATGAATGTTTTGTAAAATACGGAACAGAAAAATTTGAAGATTTGTTAGAGGAAAATAACGTAGATCCTTTTAATGTTAGCAGGAAATCTATAATTTGAGGGTTAATTAGTATTGAAAGGTATAGACAATTAGGGTTAGAAATTAAAGAATTCACATAAGACAAGTAAACGAAAAAGAATTTATTTTTGAAGTGGAAAGAAAAAGAATAAGCTGTTAAAAAGTAAGTACTTCATGATGGTTGTACCATCATGGAGTATTGTGTGCAATGATAGAATAGAAAACGAAGTACGAGCTTAGGCGATATGACATTTTACATGGTGGTGAATATAAAAACATGAGATGGACATAAAACTAACGAACTCGTACAAACTCGTAAGTTTTAACGTAGTAGTTGCCACGATATATAAAAGGTGTCAAACTGTACTACAAAACTTACAAAATTAGCGATACTTAAAAATATATTAACTTAAAGTACTTGATTGTCAATTACAGGCAACAAGTGCTTTTTTTGTTTTAGTGTAGAAATAATATGGTACAATCGCCTAGGGAAAATAAGACTTTAAAAAATGCACTAGATGCTATGAAAAATACTCCTATTCCAGTAGCAGTTAGGACGGTGGATACTGGAATAGGAATGAAGCTTCCTTATATAGAATCTTCAACTGTTGGTGAAGTAGCCGGAAAGTTTTCAAAGGCAAGTACGGCAGCTAAGGATGACGCTTATCAACTTGCTAAGGGTAGTGGTGGTTCAGGAGTTAGTAAGGAAGGTAGTGTGGCTAAGGGTACGGGTAATAGAGAGGTTGAAGTTCCACCTGCTTTTAGACAAACTGATTTTGCTAGTTCGTATGAATCAAGGATTAATCAAACACCTGCACAGATTAATCCAAAGATTGAATTTGAAGGAATTAGGAGAGAATCTTTAAGTACGCTTAAACCGCCACCAGACCCTAAATTGAAAAGCATATTAGATGAGGCTGGTATAAAGGGTATTCAATATAAAAATGGAGTTCCTGATTTTTCACCAGTATCAAAAGCACAGGTAGAAATCAATCATATGGTAGGCGGCACTGGTGGAAATGGATCAGCAGCAAGACGTCTTAATTTCACTCAAGCAGATGAAAAATTGGCTGAGCAATTGAATAATTCTCCTGAATTAGCACGTAAGTTTGGGATGGAATCTGGTGAAATTACATGGAAGCAAATAGAGAAATATCGACGTGCACACAAGTTAACTTGGCATGAATTAAATGATGTAAAGACAGTGCAACTTGTACCGACAGAGATAAACAGTAAATTTGGACATCTTGGTGGAGTAGGTGAAATCAATGCAGGAGCGTTTATGCCAGATGGATTTGCTAGTAAACAATAAAGGAGAGATATATAATGAAAATAAATGATGCAGTTTTTGGCGAACTTGAGTTTAATAATTATGATTGGATTGGATATAAAAACATTGAGTTTTTTGGGAACGAAGTTAAGGTGGCATTAATAGTCAGGGGAGAAGATGATGGTCAGTTTGAGGAAGAACAATATATGGCATATAATTTTTTAATAGAAAGATGGCAACAATTACAACAAAGTATTTTGGAGCCTATATTAGATTATTATAAACAAAAAAGATATGAACTTGGTTACGATGTTGAATTTAACGAAAATTATCCTTTAATAGAAACAGCTACTCAAATTCTTGAAAAAATAACCTTAGTTGGAATTTTTGTTCCAGATAATGACCTTATCGACTTTCTTGATATCGGACTTACGTTTGACTGTACATGGGATATGGAAAATGGATTAGGCCTTTGTTTTGTGAAAGGTGAAGTAACTGAGGTAGGTTATCAGGACGTTGTACTTTAAACTTCGAAGTTTATTTTTATAGAGACAATAAAATTGTTTTTTTATTCATTCGGAATATATGGGCTGATAGAATTAAGGGATAGTTGAAGTGTACAAAAAAGAAAAGGTCATTTTGAAGTACGCACTTCATGATGGTTGTACCGTCATGGAGTACTGTGTGCAATGATAGAATAGAAAATAAGGTACGAGCTTAGGCGAGATGACATTTTAATGTGCGACGAATATAAAGACATGGAATGGACATAAAACTAACGAACTCGTACAAACTCGTAAGTTTTAACGTAGTAGTTGTCATGACGTATAAAAGGTGTCATACTGTTACTACAAAACTTACAAGATTAATGCTACTTAAAAACATATGAACTTAAAGCACTTGATTGTCTACTTGAGGCAACAAGTGCTTCTTTTTTGCATAGAAATTTAACAGATCACTATAATTTTATTATGTAAACTTTTTACATAGTTTTCTATATAACTAACGAGAAGAGAAATGTTTACTATTACTTTCATTTCTGTTATGAAAATTCTACAATAGAAAACAGAACGTATATTTGGTATAATCAAAACATACTATATGAAACGATGTACATGAGTTTGAGATTTATGAAAAAAGGTAAGTAATACATAATAATAAATACGCTATAGGATTCAGTTCATATTATACAAATCAATCGTTAGAAAGGAACAGATGTAATGAATCAAATTTCATTTGAAGATTTATTTGAAGAAGAAAAAGAAAAGGTGGAGGTAGCTGAGGTATGTAAGGTACCAGCCCCTTTATCACCATTACAAAAAGATATTTTAGAATTAATTGATTCTGAAGAAATAAGTGCGCTTGAGCTATGTGAACGATTAATACGATCTGGTAAAATACCCGATGAAAGATTTACTACGAATAAGCCTAAAGCATATGGACAAGTATGTTTACTATTAGAAGGTTTTGTTACAGAAGGAAAACTTATTTTTATCAAAGATGATGAGAAAAGAGATAGGGTATATAAGTTGAAAGAAGAAGTTTGAGATGTATAGCGGGAGATGAATGATTGGTTCCCTTTAACTTGCAGCTCCGTTAGTCTAGTAATGTCCACAAAAAAGGTGTCAATCTCTCCTAGATTGACACCTTCATACTTTTAACACCTTACATACTTACGCTTGAAACCAAGTCTTCCTCTATCTAGTTCTTTCTGAATACTTTCAGAAGCATTTAACAAACTGCTTTTTTTATTATCACGTTTGACTTCAACTATACCAACTTCTTTTGCAATCTCGACTGCTTTTTCGTGTAGTGGTACATATGAAATTGCCACGGTGTTTAGGAAATTATTCATAGCGGATTTTGTTCGTTCTGGAGAATGATGAATTGTATCTTTCACCATTTCAAGCATATCGGAAATTTTACTTTCGGAAAACTCATTGTCTTTGCGATTTCCTAAAAGCCAACAGTAGCAACTCCATCCGGCAGACATTTTAAGCTCGTCCCCACTTGCAATCCATTTATCAGCAACATCTTGTGCAATATTTGACTCCGATAAAGTTACTGCCACTACATAATCAGATAGCATATAAAAATATGCCCCGTCTATCCAGCGATCAAAATCAGACTCACTCATAGCTTTTGGATCGGCAATAATACCTGCAAAGTACATAGCATCGTAGTTACCTGTGGCATAAAGCTCTTCAGCTAACTCTTGATTTAATTTTATTTTTTTAGCGATTGGTTTCATAGCACCTGTAGCAACTCCGAATACTGGCTCATGCGCACCGTTAGATATGTATATTTTTTTCGTTCGTTCCTTACCTAGAGCCTCAAGTTCTTGCATAACTGTTTTAAAATCCATAGCTGTGCACTTCCTTCCTTCATGTAAGAGCCTTTTTAAGTCTTTCATATTTCTTATTTTAATACTAATTGTATTTAAGAGGTATGTCTACTTTCTAAAGGTATCAAAACCAGTTAGTAATTTTGAAGCTTTTGATTTTGTGACTGCTACAAGCTATCTATAATGGTAAGAAGGTCACTGTAAGAAAGAATGAAAAGTATGTATAGTTTTTCCAATGAATATTTGGTATGATGGTGAATGGGAAAAATATACAAGCAGTTAGTGGTTCATAAAAGGGGGATTGAATTGAAAAGAACACCTGAATTTGTATTAGGTTTAATTGGTGGCATTTTGGGAATTATTATTTCTATAATATTAATAGTTGTAGCGTTTAATATTATGGAAGGTGTTGATTACGAACTTTTAGCTTATTACTCTATTATTTTAACGGTTCAAATAGGGTTGTTCATTTTATCGTGTTTAGTAAACAAGGTTAATAATAAAGTTTATGGAGTTTGTATGATTGTGATTCCTATAGTTATGTTGTGTATGTCATTATTCTTTTTACTTATTCCGACAATTTTACAAATTATATCTGGTTCATTTGCATTTAGGACATTAAAGTTAGAATCGAATGTAAGCTAAATATAATTATTAACGTCTGAATATTCGGTTTTTTAAACATTTTCGTTTGCAGTTCAAATTAACATAAAGTACAAAGTTGTACGCTTTAGGAGGAGAAATAGATGATTATTTGGTCTGGTTGGGGTTTTTTAGTCGCAATTATTGTAATTATTAATACTCTTTTGGGTAAGGCTATCTTTGGATCTATAACGGGGGACGCTACATATTTTCAAGACCATAGTTGGCCAATGGCGGTAATGTTTATTATATCAGGGGTTATGTCTTGGTATTTAGGTAAATATATTAATAAGCCAGATGGGAAAGTTTATATAGATACCGAAACTGGTGAAAAAGTTATGTTTAACAAAAAGCACTCATTATTTTTTATAAAAATGGAATATTGGGGACCGATTCTAGGAGTTATTGCGATTGTAACTTTAATTACAAGATAAAAAAGAGGATGGGTATAGCAAGAGTAATCTATTCAAGTAGAAGGAGAAATCAGTCATGAATGCAAAGAAACTACTAGGGGTAGCAGTTCCGGTCATGTTGTTATTTGGTTGTGGAGTTTCTGAGAAAACGAACACTTCTAAACAGGAGAAAACGGAAGAGTCTAAAGTAAAAGAATCGAAGTCTAATAGTAAGAAAGAAAAAGTTTCAAAGGAAGACTATCCTAATAAAGTGTATAAATTAGGGGTAGAGTTTGATAAGTTGTTTGCGGAGCATAACAATATTACAAGAGAGGTTTTTGATGGTAAGAAAAAGAAATCAGATATAGTAGATAGTGTGAAAGAATTAAATAAAGTGTTAGATAAATTTGAGACGATAGATCCCCCGACAGAGTATGTAAACCAACAAAAAGATTTTGAAAAAGCAATTAGTTATTTTAGAGAGTCTTTTTCTTTAATAAATGAAGTCTTCACCAGAAAAGAAAAAAGAGAAAAAGGTGATAAGACTGATAAAGAGTTAATAGAGAAATCTGAAAAGTTAGTGAAAGAAGGAGATATTTACTGGCTTAAGGCATTCAAAGATCTTGAAGGGGATATTAAAATCGGTGACGGTACAGTATCTGTGAAAGATTTGAAAGAGTTAGATAAGAAAGCTGGAATTAATACGGATAACGTTATGAAGAATGTGAAGGATGGTACGGAATTAATTGGTAATTGGGGATTCAAAGGAACAGACGGTTTCATTATGTCACTTATTTTAAAAGGTGATAAGACATTTGAAACGTATGGTAAAGATGAGTATCCAAATAAAAAGAATTATATTGAAGGCACTTGGGAATATGATAAGGAAGCTTTTACAATCTATTTACATCTCAATAAACGTTTAGTAGACGGTGTAGAAGATACAATTCAAAAAAAGAAAATAGCATATAAAGTTCAAGATTATGATGGGGAAAACTTGCGATTATTTAATGAGACGTCATTTCGTACAATTAAGTATGTGAAGCAAAGCTAAAATTATGGAGGACTAGGTTTAAATGGTCTGGTCCTTCATTAAAGTGTGGGTATGTAAATAATATGTTATCTTTCGTTCTGTTTACTTAGTATCATGTTATTCTTTAATAGAGTAATAAATGGAGTTTTGCATTAAATATATGAGGTTGGTTACAAATGATAAAGAAATTCACTAGATTAGTATTAATAGTGGTTATGCCAATCAGTCTTATTACAGGTTGTGGGGCTACTGAAAAAACTGAAGCACAAAAGCCGAAAGCGGTACAAACGGAGAAAAAGGACTATATGGATTATTCATATGGTAGCAAAGGTATATTAGTAAGTGGCAAAGCGAAAGAACGGCAACAATACGAGATTGGATATATGGATGATAATAAGTTAATTGGAATTGATGAAAATATTGAGGACTGTATTATTTTAGATAATAAAGATGAAGCAAGTCTCGTTTGGAAACAAATAGAGCGTGGGTCTATTATTGAAGTGCAATATGGTAAAAATCGCAACGATATCGTCGGCGTACAATTAGTAGAAGATCGTGAGCCATACGAAATTAGTGATAAGTTTGATCGAAATACGATAAACGAAATTGTTGAAAACGTTAAAGGGAATTTGTAATAGATGTATTTCGATAGTATAGGATCTCTTATTATGAAATTGTGAATCAACGGCATTTTTTATATGAAAATGCCGTTGATTTGTGTTAAAAAATAAATGTTATTCTATAGTCTTGTAGAAAAACACGTATTAATCATAAATGAATTATTCTTCGTTCAGCTGTGATGATCGCCGCAAGGTTATTATCCAAAATAAAAGAGCACAAGCACTAATAGATACACCTAATATGCATACGCCATCCCAACCATATTTTGCATACGTATTTGTTGAAAGAATTGCACCTGTTGCACTACCGATAGAATAAAAAATCATGTAACTGGCAGTAAGTCGACTTCTTGCTTCGGGACGCACTGTGAACAGCATACTTTGATTGGTGACATGTACAGCTTGCACCGCTAAATCTAAGAGGATAATGCCGAAAATTAGTAATAATAGAGAGTGATTAATAGATTTAATTAGGAGCCATGAAAGTACTAATAAAGATAAAGCTATGCCAGTTGTTCTTTGTCCTAATCCTTTATCAGCTAATTGTCCAGCTTTAGTAGCAGCTAATGCACCTGCAACTCCAGCAAGGCCGAACGCACCAATAGCTGTATGTGAAAGATTATGTGGTGTAGCACTTAGAGGTAATACTAAAGAAGTCCATAAAATACTGAATGAAGTGAAAATGAGCAATGCTAATATTCCGCGAATGCGTAAGAGTTGTTCTTCTACAAATAATAAGAGTACAGAACGTATTAACTTCCGGTAAGGCATAGTTGTCATTCTGCTCTGTTCAAGAGTAGGTAAATTACGATATAACAAAACAGTTACGAATAGTATAAGTGTAGCGGAGGTGAGATAAACGGATCGCCATCCAGCTAAATCTGTTAATGCGCCTGCAAATGTACGCGCAAGGAGAATGCCTATTACAACGCCGCTTGTAACGAAACCTACTATGCGTCCACGTTCAGCTGGATTTGCTAAAATGGATGCGTATGCGACGAGTGTTTGCGTAACTGTTGCAAGAATTCCTACTAAGGCCATACCTATAAAAAGTACGATGGCCGAGGGAGCGGTCCCAATTACAATTAAAGCGATAACGGATAAAACCATTTGAACAATAATGAGTCTTTTTTGGTTTAATAAGTCACCAAGTGGAACTAATAAAAGTAATCCGATTGCATAACAAACTTGAGTAATAGTAATCACAATACCGATAGTTGAATGACTAATCTTAAATTCATTTGATAAAGAATCAAGTAGCGGATGAGCGAAATATATATTTGCCACCGCCATCCCGCAAGCTATTGCGAATAATAGAGTCATGTAGCGGGACATGTTTGCGCTAATAGGTGAATATAACTGGGGATCATTATGTTTAAGAGTGGTCATCATCTTTTCCTTGCTATTCATAAAATCAGCTCCATTTTGTATTGGTGTAAATAACGTACCGAACGGTATGTTATTTTGTAAGTAAAATATAATCTTGAGTAAATGTATATGTCAAGTTTATTTTGAGTTAATTCTGTTTTCTTTGACACATCGTTTATAATTTAATACGATATATAATATACTGATTGGTACATAAAGTGTTAGTTTATAATCTAAAAATGTAGAGGAAGGGGATATTTTTAAATGGCTCGACTACGCGAATTTGATGAAGAAAAAGCTTTGGATGCTGCTATGCAACTTTTTTGGGAGAAAGGATACGCTACTACTTCATTAAGTGATCTAACTGCAAGAATGGAAATACAAAAACCGAGTTTATATTCAGCTTTTGGTGATAAAGAGGGCTTATTTGAAGCGGCATTAAGGAGATACACAAATTTACATGCGGCTCGTATACGAACAAAACTTCAAAACGAACAATCTGTAAAAGAAGCAATTCGGATGTTTTTTGAAAATATGGTGGAAGAGGAATATAAAAAAGAGTTCAGTAAAGGCTGTTTTTGTATTAACACAATGGTTGAGCTTGCTCCTCATAATGAAAAGTTTGAAGTACTGACTAGAGAACACCAAATGTATCTTGCAGTTATTTTTCAAGAATTAATCATGAAAGGAATTCGATCAGGAGAACTACAAAGTGATTTGAACGCTAAAGCATTAGCGCAAACATTAGTCACGTCCTTAATTGGATTAACAGTGTTAATGAAATCACGCCCAGAACGTTCCGTTATAGATAATTCGGTATCTATAATAGTATCGTTAGTAAAATAATTTTTGAGTGAGATGTTAATCAGCAAATTAAATATTAAGAAAGTCGATTCCTTATTAAAATAAGAAATCGACTTGTTATAATTATATATTTTGTAAGTTGTCTTTCCAAAAATTATAGCTATTATCAATAACTTCTTTTAATTTGAAATAATTTTCTCAAGTAACTTGCACGTGGTAGAGAGTTTCTCCATCGTCTGTAAAAATACCTGAGTAATCATCTATATACTTCCACTCATCCTTATTGTTAAAGTAGTACATTGCGAATTGGTTGCCCTCATCATTTAACATGTTGTCTGCTAAAACGCCATCCCAGTTTATATAAATTTGTGTGCCAGTCATTTGTCTAAGTTTAAATTGATTAATTTCGTCTGGAGACTCTTCTTCAAATTCTTGACTAAATAAATTATGTTCAATGATTCAGCCTAAAAACATGCCAGTATGTACAAATGCTTTTGACGGTATTTGTAATTAGTTGTAAAATAATGTTTGTTGACGGATTTTGTAAAAAGTATGTTAGATGAAATTCATCTGTAGGGATGACATATAAATATTTTCTTAATGGTTATAAAATATAATTATTTAAATATGTAAATAAAAAGAAGTCATATTAGAAGTACATAGTAGATTCATATTTTAACAAATTAATGTGAGAATAAAGGGAGGTTGAGATACATACACGGCGGCAATGTGTATGTATCTATTATAATAATGAATAAGACAATCAAACAACAAGTAATCGCACTATCAACAAGTCTAGTGATTTTAGGGAGCGTACCTTTATCAGCATCAGCAAAAGAGTTGAACAAATCTCAAACTGATCAACTTAATATTGCCCAGGGAGAAAATGGAACGAGCGGATTAAATTATTCTAATTTCAAGTTGGAAGTTCCTGATCATGTACAAATTAACGAAGCAGAAGTATCTGAAAATGAAAAAATTCTTTTAGAAGAATATAAGCATAAACATGATGAAACAGAAGAATTAAACAAAGTGCAAGATGCTAAGAAGGGGCAAGTAGCAGAAAAGGAAGCTATTTCAAACATTGAAAAGGCATTTGAATCTGTAGATGGTCGAAATGATGGATCTGATCGTCAAATGAAACCTGTTGCAAAGCCAAGAGGTATTCAATATAGTGCACAGAGTACGAAGAAATATGGAACACTTGCAGGGGTTCCATTTGTGGAGTGGATTGTTCCAGCAGGAAATCCTGATATTCGTCCTGCAAATCCGATGAAAGCACGTTACATTACAATTCATGAGACCGCAAATACAGCCGCTGGTGCTAATGCTGAAAATCATGCGAAATATTTATACAAGCAAGCAACTGAAGGCACTTTCCGAACAGCTTCATGGCATTTTACTGTAGATGATAAACAAATTTATCAACACTTACCAACAAACGAAAATGGTTGGCATGCAGGCGATGGAGATGGTTCAGGAAACAGGGAGTCTATCGGTATCGAGATTGCGGTTAACCAAGACGGTGATTACAATAAAGCGTTAGAAAATGCAAAACGACTTGCAGGTTATTTAATGAACAAAGAAGGAATTGGTGCAGGTCATATTTACAAGCATCAACAATGGAGCGGGAAAAAATGTCCTGACATTTTAATTTCACGTGGTAATTGGGCTGGTTTCGTACAAGGAATTCAGTGGTATGCAAATATAAATGCGCAGATTGATACGCCTTTACAAGATAAAAATGACTCATTTAATCCAAATGAAAATAATCCAGCTGAACCTAGCATGGAACTAGTGGTAAATGGTAGTGGCATCAATGTACGTAGTGATGCGGGTATTGAACATCGGGTTGTACGTAAAGCTTCAAACGGAGATCGTTACAAAGTATTAGCGGTTAAAAATGGTTGGTATAAAGTAGGTAATGGAGAATGGATTTTCTATGACCCAAGTTGGATTAAAATTAACTACAATGTACCAAAGAAAGAAGTACAAAAGCCTAAGGAAGAAGTACAAAAACCAAAAGATGATATTACAGGTGGCTGGTTTGAAGGGCATATTCGTAAATTAAACAGTCTAGGTATTATGCAAGGCGAAGGTAATGGTGTATTTGCGCCATATCGAAATGTAACGAGAGCGGAGTTTGCGAAATTAATCTCGAATGCTCTTAAACTACCAGAGGGAAATAAGTCATTTGTAGATATCAATGAGGCACATCCATCACTTCATGACGGTATTAAACGTTGTGCAAGTGCAGGAATTATTAATGGTCGTGGTGAAGGGATTTTTGATCCTAACTCACCAATTACTCGTGAAGAAGTATCTATTATGATTGACAAAGCATTACGATATAAAGGAATTACAGGTGAGTTAGTAGCATTACCATTTACAGATAAGCATTTAATAACATACAAAGAATCGGTTCAACGATTATACAGTCTAAAGGTAGTTAATGGTATTGGAAATAATGAGTTTGATCCTCGAGGCACAGCAACTCGTGGTCAGGCGGCTGCCTTTATTGTGAAGATGTTAGATTCAATGCAAAAATAAAATGAAACTTTAATCAGTGAGGGCCACTCGCATTGCAATCAAGCAGTTTATTCACCAAATTTTGAAATGAGAGTGTTACTGCCCACAAATAGCAGAAGAAATTGTATGTAGAAGCTGACATTGGTAGAAGTAAAAAAATAAGAAGAATTTGAAAGGAGCTATCCAAAATAATAATTTGGAATAGCTCCTATTTAGTAGGAAGAACAATTGTATTTGATAGATTGTAATGTAGAATGCCCTTCCAAGCCCCTCATAAGCCCCTACCAAGTAATAAATCACTAAGAAAAAACAAAAACAACTACAAGAACAAAACAAGCGCGAAAAAATGAAACCGGCGTTGTAGTAGTAAAAAAATTGTAATTCGAATGCCAAAACCATTCCCGCAGTCCTATCTTTATAATGAAGGATTAAAATTTTCCTATTTACTAGCAAAGAGTGGAGGGAAACATATGGCAGTATACCGTAATGTGCAGGTGAACTTTTGGCAAGATGAATTCATATTAGATTTAACGCCAGAGGAGCGTTATTTTTACATATATTTGTTAACTGGTACGAAAACGAAGCAATGTGGTATTTATATATTACCGAAGCGTGTGGCAGAGCTTGAAACAGGTTATAGTATGGAGACTGTTGAGAAGTTGCTAAACAGGTTTGTTGAGTATGGAAAGATTCTATATGATACGGAAACGAAAGAGGTATTCATAATAAACTGGTTACACTATAACCCTATTTCAAATACGAATGTGGAGAAGTGCGTATTACGTGAGTTAAAGACTATAAAAAGTAATGAGTTCATACATATATTTTTACGTAAATGCCTTGAAGAAGAATACAAGATTCCATTATTATTGCAGCATTTTGGTATGCCAAAAGAAGAGGATAATAGTAGTTCACAAGTAGTTATTGAAGAGAAAGAAGAAGCGGAAGAGATAGAGGTGGAAACCATAGAAGAGGACGTTCCAAATAGTGAAGTTTATAAGTTTTATGAACAAAATATTAGTAGTTTATCCCCATATATTGTGAAGGAATTGAAGAATTGGATACAAAGACTTTCTGGAGAGAAAGTGTTAGAGGCACTTAAAATTGCGTTTGAAAATAATAAGAAAACGTTAGCTTATGTGAAGGGGATTTTGAGGAATTGGTGTAAGAAAGGACGAGTAGATTTTAGTGAAGGAATGCATAGGAGAGAAGTATTTGGTTTGTATGATCCATAGTTTGGATAAGGATTTTTTCTAGTCTAAAAGGTTCTTTTACTATAGAAGCGAATATTGTGAGAAAGGGGTGGTTATATGGAAGTCGTTATAAAGAAGAAACGAAAAAAGGGAAAAAGAATTTTTATTTGGGCTAGTAGTATCGTTCTTTTGTTAGTTATTTCCGCTGTGATTTTTTTGAACATATATACGCTGAAATCTATGCCAAAGATAGATGGAACGATAAAGCTAGAGGGTTTACAACAGGCTGTTACGGTGAAGCGTGATAGTAAAGGTGTACCGCATATTAAATCGGAAAATGCACATGATTTATATTTTTCACAAGGATATGTGCAAGCGCAAGATCGTTTGTTTCAAATGGATTTAAGTAGAAGACAAGCGTCTGGTATGTTAAGTGAAGTTGTTGGGGAAGCAGCTGTTGATCGAGATAAATTGTTTCGAACACTCGGTTTACGGCGAGCGGCCGAAGCTTCAGTTGGTCAATATGATGGAGAAGCGAAATATGCCCTCCAGTCATTTGCTGATGGGGTGAACGCTTTTATACGTGAGGCGAAAAAGGAAAAGAAATTACCAGTTGAGTTTACTATATTAGGTTATGAACCTGCTGAGTGGTCAATTGTTGATACTTTAACAATCGGGAAGTATATGGCGTTTGACTTAGGAGGACATTGGCACGGACAGGCATTTCGATATTGGGCGCTGAAAAATCTTCCGAAAGAGCAAGCGAATGAGCTATTTCCTGCATATCCGAAAGATGCCCCTAGATTGCTAACTGAACTGAAAAATACAAATGTGGACGTAGCACAAAGTTTTTCAAAAACGATAATTCCGCCGGAGTTTAACGGTAGTAATAACTGGGTTGTGAGCGGTGAGAAGAGTGCGTCAGGTAAGCCAATTTTAGCAGATGATCCTCATTTATCTCTTGCGACGCCTTCTATTTGGTATCAAACGCGACTTGAAATGAAAGGTTTGAATGTGAGTGGCGTTATTTTTGCCGGAGTACCAGGTGTTATATTAGGACACAATGACAAAATAGCGTGGGGCGTTACGAATACGGGGCCTGATGTGCAAGATTTATATATTGAGAAGAGAAATCCTAATAATGAAAATGAATTTCTGTATAACGATAAATGGGAGAAAGCTACCGTTGTAGACGAGTCGATTAAAGTAAAAGGCAGGAAGACAATTCCTTATAACGTTACGATTACGAGACATGGGCCAGTAATTTCAGAGTTTGCGGATAAGGGGAAGGAGAAAACGAAAACAGTATTTGCTTTGAAATGGACAGCTTTAGAACCGTCAGCTGAGTTAAAAGCTGTATTAAATATGAACAAAGCAAAAGACTGGAATGAGTTTGAAACCGCTCTTCAAGATTTTCATACACCAACCCAAAACTTTGTGTTTGCATCAAATGACGGCACAATTGCTTATAAAGCGAATGGAAATATACCAGTGCGTAAAAAAGGTGATGGTAGCTTGCCTGTTCCAGGATGGACAGATGAATATGAATGGGAAGGGTATATCCCGTTTGATCAACTTCCAAAAGTAATCAATCCAAAACAAGGGTTTATTTCAACTGCGAATAATAAAATTGTTGATGATGATTATCCATATCATATTAGCGATACGTGGGCGCAGCCATATAGGCAAATGCGTATTCAAGAATTTTTGCAAGAGAAGGAAAAGTATACGGTGAAAGATTTAGAAGAGTTACAGATGGATCAAAAGAATTTATACGGGAAAGAGTTTACTCCTATATTTTTAAAAGAGTTAAATAAAGCATCTTTAAATGAGGTAGAGAAAGAAGGCGTAGACCAATTAACAAAGTGGAATTTTTACGATAGTAAAGATGAAGCGGCACCATTAATATTCCATTTGTTAATGAAAGAGATTTCAAATACGTTATTTTCAAAAGAAATACCGAAAGATGTAATGGAGTTATTTGAAGGGAAGTCACAAGTTGTTGATGAATTGATTCGAAAAGAAGTAGCGGGAGAAAATAGCGTTTGGTTTACGAAGTACGGAGGTTTCACAACAGTTGTGCATACATCGTACGAGAATGTAATGAAGAAATTGCAGAAGGAATATGGACCCGATGTTGGAGAGTGGAAGTGGGGCGATTACCATCAACTCGCTTTTACACATCCAATTTCGAAATCATCGAGTATGTTAGCATTACTCGCTTTTAATCGTGAGAAACCAGTTCCAATTGGAGGAAGTCAAGTTACCGTCCAAGCAGCGAGTTACGGCGAGAACGGCATTGTCAATCACGGAGCGTCTTGGAGATTCATTATTGATACGAAAGATATGTCAAACGGTTATCATATCGTAGGACCAGGACAGTCGGGACATTTTAGAAGCGATTGGTATCATGATCAAATAGATGATTGGGTAAATGGTACGTATCATACGACTACATTGAATACGGAGGGGATAGAGGGGAAGGTGCTAAATTTAGAACCGAAGTGATAGGGTGTTTTTGTTTGTGGAGGGAACTAGTAATACTCTTTTTGATAATGAAAGCTTATCATTTAGAACATAACCCAGTTCTTAAATAATTTTAACAGCCAGCCTACTATCATTTAATTTGATAGTAGGCTGTTTCCATCTTCGAAATACGCTGTAGCAACTTCTTCAGGATTACGATTATTTCCACATGCTGCAAGTGCTGTAACTAATAAAGTCATTACAACTATTAACATGATCATTCCAGTTTTGAGGGGAATTAGTTAACAAAGACTAGGTATTATTTGCAACAGAACTGTTCCTCTATTCCCCTTGTTTCATCATTTTTCTAGGCCAGCCAACTTGACAAATGTTTTTTTATCAAACTACAATGAAAATCATTATCAATAATATAGGGAGGATACTTTGGTCAATAAATGAAAAATAATATATTTATAGGTTAATAACCAGATCATGTTAAGTTGTATGTACTATTTTTAGTTTAGCGTTTCCCAGAATGTACACCAATTAATCTCGCGAATTACAAGAAAACTATTATTGAAATGAGGCGTGTATTGTGAAGTTGGACGTGAATGAGTTAGCAGAGTATCTTGCCAATACTCCTTTCCGAGTAGAAGGAGTATATCGTTATGCTAAAAATCCAGGTGTGCCTTTTGCTGAGTCTACAGATTCTTTCCCAGGATTTGTATTTCCAATTACAGGGAAGACGCAATTTCAATTTAATGGTACGCCGTATACTCTTTCCCCAGGAAAAGTTATACATGGGGGTGCAAAAATGACATTAGCCCATAAAATGCTTGGTGAAATGAACTGGGAATATATTCTTGTTTTATATCAGATAAGCAATTCAGAACGAGAAGACTCTGGCTTTACTCATCAGCATTTTGAATTATTAACAGGACAATCTCCTCGTCTTGTCGAATTACTTATGCGTCTTTGGGATGTATATAATCAGCGTGGAGGCATTTCGATGTTTCAGACCGAAATGCTGTTTCGCGAAGCGTTGAATGAAGCTTTATTAAGTGTTGTCAATAGAGAAAGCAATTATGAGTCGCATACTTTATTCGAACGAATATCTAGTTACGTTCGTAAATACTATTATAAGGATATTACAATTCATACGCTTACAGAACAAAATAATGTTAATCGAAATCGTCTTTCTTACGTGTTTAGAAAGCATGCAGGTATGGGGGCAACAGAATATTTATTGAACTATCGTATAAAGATGGCTCAAAAAATGTTATGTACAAGTGATGTGCCTGTACAACAAATTGCGCAGGCTGTTGGAATCGCAGACCCTTTTTATTTTAGTAGAGTTTTCAAGAAGCGAGTTGGCATTTCGCCTACTAAATATCGCGAGAAGTTCATCAATAATCCATACTAATGTCAACAGGGGTCCATTCTTATTTGAAAATCACTGTTCTATACTTATGGAGAGTTAAAGGAAACATTGGATTGAAAGTACTTTCATTGAAATCACTCCTTTGTACTATCTGAATGAAAAGTTCTGGCCGGAGCATTTTCTTTTTAAGCGTAATAACGACTTTTTTACTTATATTACTGTAATATAGTGGAATTTGAAAGTGAGGAGGGATTATTATCCATTACCAACCTATTAAACTAAATGACGAGTTATCTAAAATTAACGATTATTGGTATCCACAAGTGATTGGTGAAATGAATGACGATCAAATTCAGCTTTTTAAAGCTAATGGAGATTTTATATGGCATGAGCACCCTAATACGGATAAGCTATTTATTGTGCTTGAAGGGGAGATGTTCATCGATTTTCGTGATGGACAGGTGAAAATTTCTAAAGGCGAGATGTTTATTGTCCCGAGAGGCGTTGAGCATAAACCTTTCACTGAAAAGGAATCTCATATCATGTTGGTAGAGCCTAAAAGGGAAATAGATTGATAATTGTAAAAAGATAAAAAAGGAGCGGAAATCCGTTCCTTTTTTATTTATCTTACTATTTTTAGGAGCTTAGTATGAGTAAGATGTGAATAAAGGATGAATAGCATTTTTATCAATAAAAATTTATTGGATTTTTTGTGGAATATATATGAAACGTTGTATAAAATAATCAAGAAAGCCAAAAATTATAGGGGGAAAGTTGTGAAGAAAAATAAGAGTTTAATAAGTTTTTTAGGAGTGTTTATTATGTTGTTTTCTTTTTGTTTTCAAGGAAATGTACAGGCAGATGTAAATACTGTTCAATCTGGAAAAATCAAATCAGGAAACGTAACAGTATGGGAAGTTGGAAATGTAGCGAAAGTATTAGCGGATGTGGAGCGCTTAAATTTAAATACAGTAAATGTACCGATTCAAGTAGATATCCCAAATGTGACTTCTACTAACATGGTAATTAATCAAGCGCAAAAGCAACAAGCTATTATTTTAATTCAAGAATTATTAAAGCGTAATATTCAAGTTATAGTGGAACCGTTCCCGTATATTCAGCAGGGGAATGTTGGAGAGACAGAATGGAACCCAAGTAACATTAATGATTTCTTCTGGAATTGGAAGACGGTTATTCTGCAAGATATTTTTAATTCCATTACAAGTAAATACAATGTGTATGGACTAAAGATTGCTTCTAATTTCGTGAATATGGAGTATGCAGAAGGATACTGGAGCGATACAATTGATTTTGTTCGTAATCAGTATAAAGGAAATGTTTTGTATCAAATGAACTGGTGGTTAACAGCAAGCTGGGACCCTTCTTATGAAGCGAAGTTTAAAGAGAAAATCAATCGCCCGTATTTAAAAAAGGTGGATATTGTTAGCATAGACAGTTGGTTTGAAGTTTCAGGAAAAAGAAATCCATCATACGAAGAAGTGAAGCAAAGTTTATTTGCGACGACAGTATATAATCGTGGGCAAAATGTTGTTCAGCAACTAGAACAATTACATAAAGCAACAGGAAAGCCTGTTTATTTTGGTGGATTTAACGTTCCAGCGCGTGAACTTGGACTGCAAAATCCGTGGAATCCAGATGTTTCTAATGTGTTTTCAAAAGACGTACAATTAAACGGATGGCGCGCTTACCGTGACGTATTAGAACCAAAACCATATTTTAAAGGTTTTTCAATTTGGTTTATTGGATCTAATGATAGTACGCATGCGTATCAAATACATAGTAAAGAAGCAGAGGCAGTTATTAGCGGGTGGTACCGAAAATAAATTTTATAAAATAGGTAAGTTTTAAAGTTTACCACATATATTTCTAGTGAAAGGCCTTTCACCATCTTATCACCTAGGGGGCAATCATAATGAAATTTTTGTCTTACCTTACAGTAATTTTGGTGATTCTTGGCGGTTTGAATTGGTTGTTTGTAGCGTTAGATTACAATGTAGTTGAGAAATGGTTTGGTTCTATGCCGGCGCTTGTGGACACTATTTATTGGCTCATTGGTCTTTCTGCAATTTATCAAATTTTTGATCGGTTCTTTACGGACAATTAGCTATTATTCTTTCATTACTAGAGTGTTAAGTACGATTATGTACTTAACACTTTTTTGTATGTTTATAAAAAAAAGGTTTGCACTTGCAAGCGATTCCATTGCGTCTTACGCCATAATAGTGGAAAACAAATTGACCGTATATTATATTTTAGGTTATAATTCAGAAAGTTTAAAAATTAATAAAAATGAGAAATAGGGGGGTTATCATGGGGATGGAGAGAGTGTATAATTTTTCAGCAGGACCATCAATACTCCCTTTGCCAGTTTTAGAAAAAGTGCAAAAGGAGCTTGTAAATTATAACGGGACAGGCATGTCTATTATGGAAATGAGTCATCGATCTTCATATTTTCAAAGTATTATAGATGAAGCGAGTAACCTACTTCGTGAATTAATGAACATTCCTAATGAATATGATGTATTGTTTTTACAAGGCGGTGCGTCATTACAATTCTCTATGATACCGTTAAATGTAATGAATACGTATAAAAAAGCAGGGTACGTATTGACTGGCTCATGGTCAAAAAAGGCGATGCAAGAAGCTGAAAAAGTAGGGGAAGTACAAGTGATTGCTTCTTCTGAAAAAGAGAAGTTTACTACAATTCCTAAATTGGATGGTTTACTGAGCGATGAAAAACTAGATTATGTACATATTACAACGAATAATACAATTGAGGGGACGAAATATGTAGAAGTTCCACATTTAGATAAAGTACCGCTCGTTGCGGATATGTCCTCAAATATTTTATCAGAACAATATGATGTTACGAAGTTTGGCCTTATATATGCGGGAGCGCAAAAGAATTTAGGGCCAGCGGGCTTAACGATTGCAATTATAAAAAGAGATTTAATTGGAGGAGCAGATCGCTCTTGTCCTACGATGTTAAACTATGAAACTTACAGCAAAAATAACTCCTTATATAATACACCGCCGTCCTTTAGTATTTACGTAACGAAACTTGTACTAGAGTGGCTGAAAGAACAGGGCGGGGTATCTGCGATTGAAGAACAGAATAGAATGAAATCTTCACTTCTTTACAATTTCTTAGATGAATCAACATTGTTTACTTCACCAGTTGATCCTACGTATCGATCACTTATGAACATTCCGTTTACAACACCGTCAGAAGATCTGAACAATGAGTTTTTACAAAAAGCGAAAGAACGCGGTCTTGTTACGCTAAAAGGACATCGCTCAGTCGGTGGTATGCGAGCTAGTATTTACAATGCGATGCCAGTACAAGGCGTACAGCAATTAGTAAATTATATGAAGGAATTTGAGCTTGAGAATAGATAGGGAGATGGGGATATGTTTCGTGTTCAAACGTTAAATCAAATTGCGGAAAAAGGTTTACAAGTTCTTAGCGGAGAGCGTTATGAAGTAGGGGAGAGAATGGATCACCCAGATGGTATTTTACTTCGCAGCTATTCTTTACATCAAGAAGATTTTTCAAAAGACTTAAAGGCGATTGCAAGAGCTGGTGCTGGTGTAAATAATATTCCTGTCGAGCGATGTACAGAAAAAGGGATTGTAGTATTTAATACACCAGGAGCGAATGCCAATGCAGTAAAGGAACTTATTATCGCCAGCCTTATTATGTCTTCACGTAACATTATTAACGGTGTAAGCTGGACGAAAAATTTAGAGGGTGAAGAAGTACCGCAGCTTGTTGAATCAGGAAAAAAACAATTCGTTGGATCAGAAATTGCAGGAAAACGTTTAGGTGTAATTGGCCTTGGCGCAATCGGTGCTTTAGTTGCGAACGATGCGTTAGCGTTAGGGATGGACGTTATTGGATATGATCCTTATATTTCAGTTGAAACAGCTTGGCGCCTTTCTACACATGTGCAAAGAGCATTTAGCCTTGATGAAATTTTTGCAACGTGTGATTATATTACACTGCATATTCCTCTTACCAATCAAACGAAGGGGCTTATTGGTGAACACGCTATAGAGAAGATGAAAAAAGGAATGCGTTTATTCAATTTCTCAAGAGGAGAACTTGTAGATGAAAAAGTTCTTCAAAAAGCGTTAGAAGAAGATGTTATTGCGCATTACGTAACTGACTTCCCGAATGAAAATGTGATTAAAATGAAAAACGTAACAGCGACGCCTCACCTCGGTGCATCTACGTCTGAATCAGAAGAAAATTGTGCAGTAATGGCAGCGCGCCAATTACGTGAATATTTAGAGACAGGAAATATTCGTAATTCAGTAAACTATCCAAACGTAGAATTACCGTATATCGGAAAGAAACGAATTACAATTATGCATCAAAATGTCCCGAATATGGTAGGGCAAATTACAGGATGCTTAGCGGAACATCATATTAATATTGCCGATATGATTAATCGTAGTAAACATTCTTGGGCATACACAATGATTGATATCGATAACGGAATTGATGATATAATAAAAGAGAATATTGTAGAAAATATAAGCAAAATTACAGGTGTTGTAGCCGTTCGAATGATTGTGTAAAGGAGAGAGGAATGTGGCAAAAATACGACCGTTTCGGGCCATTCGTCCAGTAGAGGAAAAAGCGGCACAAGTGGCAGCTTTACCGTATGACGTATTAAATAGTGAAGAGGCAAGGGAAGTTGTAAAAGGGAATCCATATTCTTTCTTGCATGTTGATAAAGCAGAAATTGATTTAGACCCGGCACTTTCACCGTACGATGATCGTGTATATGAAAAAGCGGGTGAAAATTTAAATCGATTTATACGAGAAGAAGTGTTCATTCAAGACGAAGAGCCAGCGTTATACATTTATGAACTGACGATGCAGGGAAGAACGCAGTCAGGCCTTGTCGTTTGTACATCTATTGATGAGTATGAAGATGATACAATTAAAAAACATGAGAGAACGCGTCATGAAAAAGAGCTAGATCGTATTCGTCACGTAGATGTGTGTGATGCAAATACGGGTCCTATCTTTTTAACGTATCGTACAAAAGAAGAGATAAAGCATTTCATTGCCAGCTGGAAAGAAGAACATGCGCCAATCTATACATTTACAGCAGAAGACGGCGTTAGGCACGTTGCTTGGAAAATAGCTGATGAAGAAGTAATTGCAAGTTTAGTAAACTTATTTGAAGATATTCCTAACCTGTACATTGCAGATGGACATCACCGCTCTGCATCAGCTGCAAAAGTAGGGATCATGCGAAGAGAACAATATCCGAATTACACAGGAGAAGAGGAATTTAATTTCTTCTTATCTGTTTTATTCCCACACGATGAGTTATCCATTTGGGACTATAACCGAGTTGTAAAAGATTTAAATGGTTTATCAGAAGAACAGTTTTTAAAACAAATAGCGCAATACTTTTATGTAGAAGAAGCGGCTGTTTCTCCGTATAAACCAAATGAGCCAAAAACATTTGGAATGTATGTAAATGAGAAGTGGTATAAGCTTACAGTGAAAGAGGAAACGTTTGATGCGAATGATCTCGTGAAAGGTTTGGATGTATCTATTCTGCAAGATCATTTATTAAGCCAAGTACTTGAAATACACGATCCGCGATCTGATTCACGCGTTGATTTTGTCGGAGGAATCCGCGGGTTAGAAGAACTAGAACGCCTTGTAAATAGCGGTGAATATAAAGCAGCGTTCTCACTATATCCGACATCAATGGAATCGTTATTAGCAATCGCAGACGCTGGAGAAGTTATGCCGCCAAAATCAACGTGGTTTGAACCGAAACTGCGCAGCGGGTTGTTTGTACATTCTTTAAAGTAAATATAGACTTCTACAGTTTTGAAAAACCGAAATGATTATAGTTTCGGTTTTTCTTATTTTAAAAGAGTTTTTGAGGAGGGGCATGGGATGAAATTACAAGTAGGCGAAAAAATCACCTTTGAACGAACGTTTACAAAAGAAGATGTTGCGTTATTTACGGAAGTATCGAAAGATGAAGGTGTTCATCATGTTACACCAGATGAGCAGGGGAGATTTGTTGTACAAGGGCTTTTAACATCAACACTACCTACAAAAATTGGCGGTGATTATAACGTACTAGCTCGCAAGATAGATTTTGAATTTTTACGTCCTGTGTTTAGTGGTGACACAATTCGTTGTGACGTAACCATTGAACAATTTGAACCCGATGAAAAAAATCGTACAAATATTACTGCGATGTTTATATGTAGGAATAAACTTGAAAAGGAAGTTATGAAGGGGAGTTTTTCTGGGATTATTCTTTAGTTAGTAGAAAAAGTAATGAATAGGTGGGGGCCACGTCACTCGGGCTTAGGTTTTTAATTCCACCATAACGAAAATGATATGCATTGCTGTATATTGATAATATACTCTGTTCATTTTTAACTTGAATAAGCTCGTCAACAAAAAGGACATTCCTAGTATTACAAGAAGTGTCCTTTCCACTAAATTATAGGATATTTTGCTAACATTCAAACTCTAAAATTAGTTTACTGGTTTGACCTGTAAATTGATAATTATAGGATCCTTTTAGATTTTCTAAGTTACCGGTAGCTTTAATAATTGTTCCTGGGGAATCTAAATTTTCTTTATCAAATATTTCTTGCTCTATAGCTGTAAATGTCCCTTGTTGCCCCTTATAAATTCCTTCAAAGTGTAAAAATCCAGAAATTTTAGAAGTAGCTAAGTGACCATCATTTATATTTGAGTCTAAATAATATAAGAAGTATTCAATAAAAGCTTTTCCTTTTAATTCACCATCAATATCATATTCGACATGTGCAATATTAATAGGGAAATCTTTTTTAGTATCATCGATTGGTTTTTCATCCCATTTACTTACTGTAAATGTTACTTCCATACATGTAAATCCCCCTTTATCATTTGAAAAGTACTAATTCACAGTCATATCTTATAGGGGTGTTTTTATTTATTTGAGCCCTGTCATATCGTTATCTTATCTCAGAATCACCTGCGCCTCCTCATGAAGGACTTACTGTCGCCAGGATATCTCCTGCTTGTAACCTCTTTGGTTTTATTAACATGTTAACTCCGCTGCTACATAATGTAATGGACTACGATTATACAAACTGTATCATTGAAAAACATGATGTATGAAATTAGTTTCTTCATCATTAATCCGTTTACCTGCTGGGATTCAAGAATTCAGTCTTAGTGTTGAATATAGGAATAATCAATTTACATTTGAAAATTACAGTATGCAACATTGCATGAGGAAAACGGTTGTTATTTTTATGACTTGTAACTATAATGATTACAGGTTGGTCGATACCAATCAAACAAATACAATCATCATGAATGGAGATGTTACATATGGGTATGAAAAAAATAATTTTAGCAGGTGCTTTAGGTATCGCAGCATTATCAGGAACAAATGTACCAGGGTTAGAACTAACAAAAGCGAGTGCCGCTTCTATTGAATCGAATTTCTCGACGTTAGAAGGACGAGTAGTAGAAGTAGATAACGGTGTAATTGTCGTAAAATCTAAGCAATATGAGGAGCCTGTTAGTGTATACATGGATACTTTCTCAAATGTGAAAGTAGGAGATGAGGTTAAAGCTACTGGATCTATGATGCGTAATTTTACAGAATATATGGTTGCAACTGCAATTGAAAATACAACAAACAAGTTAGGCATGCACAAGAAAGAAGATGGCTCTCCTGATTATGTGATTGGGGAAGTATCAAAAGTAGGAACGATGGAAGATGAGGGAGACGGTGCTACTAAATATGTCGTAGTGGAGTATCCATCGCTAAACGGGAAGAAAGTGATTATTGATGTTTTCTTAACAAAGGGACAAGTATTTAATGTGGGTGAGAAAGTAAAAATTGATATGAAGTATGTAGGCTGGGGCGGTATTTCTATTAACTGGAACACAGTTGATCATATTGAAAAAGTTCATGAAGCAAAGACGAACGCTGAAAATAATGATGATGTATGGATTTGGTCTTAATAAGGCGAGTATAGGTCGTTATTTGCAATTTTCTCTAAACAATACATGTAAAAACTAAATGTATCATGCAGTACCCATCTAATTCTCATTGCGTATGACAATTAGATGGGTACTTTTTTATTTGAAATTTGTGCAAGTCAATGTTTAGCATTTCTTTTTAAGAGTAAATTACGGTTGAAATCAAAACTTTATTTGCAGTACATAATAAATAATGTTGATTTTTTATCTTATATTAAAATAAAAACAAACCACTGTTCGATTTGAATATTCCACGATATAATGGTGAGAGTTTATGGCAGAATAAATATTTACATAAGAAGTGAGGTACTGTATGAAAAAAAGAACGACAGACATTATTTTTATTATTATTGGTGCATTTCTTTTTGCGTTAGGTGTCAATTTGTTTGTTATCCCGAACGAGTTTGGTGAGGGTGGGGTAACAGGTATCACGATTATTACGTACTATTTATTTGAATGGTCACCGGGCTTAGTTAACTTAATTTTAAATGCAATTTTGTTAATAGCCGGTTATAAATTTTTAAATAAGATAACAACAATTTATACGATTATCGCTGTAGTTACGAACTCGCTATTCCTTCATTTGACAGAAGGATGGACGATTGCTTCGGATGAAATGCTCGTAAATGCCATTTTCGGGGGAATATTTATTGGATGCGGGATTGGTCTTATCATTCGCGTTGGCGGAACAACTGCAGGTACTACCATCTTAGCAAGGATGACGCATAAGTATTTAGGATGGAGCATTAGCTACGGTCTACTGTTCTTCGATTTAATCGTTGCGTTTTCATCTTATTTCATCATTGGTGCAGAAAAACTGATGATAACAATTATTATGCTATATGTAGCAACGAAAGTGATGGAGTTTGTAATTGAAGGTTTAAATCCGAAGAAAGCCATTACGATTATTTCTGATAACCCGAATGAAATTGCCGGGAAGGTAACTACGTTAATGGGCAGAGGGGTTACCGTGTATTCAGGTCATGGCTATTACACGAAAACTCCGAAGGAAATTCTTTATGTTGTTATCAATAAGCAAGAAGTAGTGAAGCTAAAGAGGATTGTTCAAACTACAGATCCGGCTGCATTCATCGCTATACATGATGTTCGTGACGTATTTGGAGAAGGATTCGTTGATATTTCTAAAGCTTAGAACTTATTTTTTATTAAAATAATCTTAATACTAAAACGTAAGAATCTATTTTGAATCATCTTTTTTCAAAATAGATTCTTTTTCTTTTTCTTGCAAAAAATTCAATTGTTTCTTAAGGTAAGGATGTAGAAGGATGAACAAGAGAGGGTTTAATGAAGATGATACATATTTTATTAGCTGATGATGATAAGCATATTAGAGAGTTGTTGCATTACCATTTGCAAAAAGAGGGGTTTAAAGTTTTTGAAGCAGAAGATGGAAAGGTAGCGCAAGACGTTTTAGAGAAGGAAAATATTCATCTTGCGATCGTAGACATTATGATGCCGTTCGTTGATGGCTATACGTTATGTGAAGAAATCCGGAAGTATCATGATATACCGGTTATTTTATTAACTGCGAAAGACCAGTTAGTGGATAAAGAAAAAGGATTCATTTCTGGTACAGATGATTATATCGTAAAACCATTTGAACCAGCTGAAGTGATTTTCCGTATGAAAGCTTTATTACGCCGTTATCAAATGCTGAGTGCAGATATTATTACGTTGTACGGAACGACAATTGATCGAAAAGGTGTAGAAGTAAAGTGTAACGGTCAAACAATTTTGCTTCCTTTAAAGGAATTTGAGTTATTATCACAATTAGCTAGTTATCCTGGAAGAACATTTTCAAGAGAAGAATTAATTGAATTAGTATGGGGAATGGGTTTTGAAGGAGATGAACGAACAGTTGATGTTCATGTGAAAAGGCTCCGAGATCGTTTCTCAAAACGAACGGATGATTTTCAAATTACGACAGTGCGCGGCCTCGGGTATAAGTTGGAGTTGAAATAAGATGAAATCACTATATTCTAGATTTGTATTTATGACGGTCGGCATTATGCTACTTAGTAGTATTATCGGCTTTTTATTAACGAACGTATATTATCAAGTGAAGTTAAAACCGTATAATAGTGAAAAGATTTTAAAGTATGCGGAAGAAGTTAAATCGTTATATGAAAAGCAAAGTGAAGAAAATCAAGAGACGTATTTGCATTCTATTGCAAAGTTAGGGTATGAAATTTATATTGTCGATGATCAAAAGAATGGGAAGCGTATTGGTAATGCGTTTCGTAAGACGTCTATTAGCGATGCTACTGTTCATAAAGTATTGCAAGGAGAAACGTTTAATGGTGTTTCTACGTATCCAACGCGTCTTTTTATTACAGGATTTTTCGATAATGAATTAATAAATAGTGTTGGTGTACCGGTAAAGCACGGTGATAAACAGTACGCGTTATTTATTCGTCCTGACATTCAGAACCAATTTGGCGAGATGCGAATTTTCTTAGCGGTATTACTTGGGTTTATCGTACTATTAAGTATTATCTTTATAGCGATTGCAGCAGGTTATATCGTTCGCCCAATCCGTAAATTTACGAAGGCTACGCAAAAAATTGCGAGTGGGGAATATGAAATTGAATTAGATGTAAAACGAAAAGATGAAATAGGAACGTTATCTACAAGCTTCCAAAAGATGACGAAGAGTATTAAAGAACTAGATGAAATGAGACAAGAATTCGTTTCGAACGTTTCACATGAATTTCAGTCGCCACTTTCTTCCATACAAGGTTTTTCAAAAACGTTGCAAACAGAAAAGATGAGTGAGGAAGAAAGAAATCATTACTTACAAATTATTGAGGGTGAAAGTAAGCGAATGTCTAGTTTATGTAAACAGTTACTTACGCTCGCTTCATTAGATAAAGAGGAAAAGGTTCTACAAATAAGAGAATTCAATCTACAGAAGCAAATTAAAGACGTCATTTTTATGCTTGAGTGGAAATGGCGGGAAAAAGATATTGCCGTTGAATTTGATGTGCCAGATATCACTATAAAAGGTGATGAAAACTTACTTCATCAAGTATGGAGTAACATTTTCACCAATAGCATTAAGTTTTCAAACGATGGTGGGACGATTGAGTTTTTCGTCGAAGAGTTAGAGTCTAGTGTCATTATCTCTATATCTGATAACGGAATTGGTATGGAAAAAGAAGAGATGGACCGTATATTTGATCGTTTTTACAAAGTAGATACGGCAAGAGCGAGAAACGTAGAAGGTAGTGGTTTAGGATTATCGATTGTGCAGAAGATTGTGGAACTGCATAACGGAGACGTTTCAGTGTATAGTACGAAAGGGGAAGGGACTACTGTTCGGGTGGAGCTTCCGAAATAGATGGAAGAGGCTGTTTGGAAACGGCCTCTTCTTTTTTTGGGCGCTAGTATACGTGTAAAGTGAAAGAATGGGAGTCATTTTAATTACATAATTGGACCGATTTGTGGCATAAGATTAGCAGGAAGTTTATTTAAAAATGTAGAATCTCTACAGAGTTATAAGGATTGTATTAAAACTTGAACCGTGTAGGGAGGAAATTAATTTGAAACGAACTGACTTGTTATTAAACGCACTAGATTCAACATTCGATAAAGAGAGTTGGTATGCACCGTTTAAACATGCTATAGAAGGACTTACAACAGGCTATGTGGAAACCATCTGGTGAGGAAACGAATACCATTTGGGAGAACGTTAATCATCTCATTTATTACAAAGAGAGGCTTGCTGCAAACTTGGAAGGTCATGGATGGGCACATAACCTTGACGGTAATGACACTTTTTATCTTACTAAGCAATCTAATGATGACACGGAATGGAAGGAAGTCGTTGAACGTTCTGAAAATGCTCAGCGTAATTTAAGACAGGTATTGAGCGTGATTTCTGAAAAAGAGCTTGAACAAAATTCACTTGAAGAGAAATTACTGGACATCATGCTTCATGATGCTTATCATACAGGCCAAATTATTCATTTAAGGAAAATGCAGGGGGCATGGCCAGCAAAGCGTTAACGGAACGTATTAGTTATTCCATTAAAGGGTGCTATTTTGCATCAAAAAGTAAACAAGCATAACTTCGTTCGAAATTTCGAATAGGGTTATGCTTGTTTGAGCTTTGTAACAGAAAGAAAATATTTTCTTTCTGTTACAAAGCAGTACCTTTCACCTGTTCTTCCTTAAACCGAAGCTCAAAAGTATCCGCCGTAATTTCATCAGCTTTCGGCAAAGCCCGTAATTTTGGATGAAGCAGCCATACGGGGGAGATGAATAAAATCCCGATGCTAGCGAGCGCAAAAATGATTTGGCTACTATATACATTCGCAGTGTATCCGCCAATTAAAGAGCCAAGCGGCATAGCAATTGTGCCCATACTCCGTGTGACTGAATTGATACGCCCAAGATATTGGTTTGGAATTACAATTTGACCAATAGTCGCAAATAATATGTTGGTCGCACCAATTGGTATCCAAGCTAAGCCGAATAAAAAAATAGATAACCATTGAAACGGTACAACCGTAGAGAGAAACCAAAAGAAAGCACCAGTGGCAAAGCTAATAATGGAGACACGGCCAACATTATATTTACCAATCCATGAACTGAATAGTGCTCCAATTAAACAACCGGCGGATATAGCGGCTAAAAAGAAACCATATAATTTCACACCGCCTAAAGAATCAGCGAAAGAAGGGAGTATTGCCATCGTCATACCAATTGAAAAATTAGCAACAACGGAACCGATTAAGAAGACGCCCATCAATGAACGAAAAACGATTGAAAAGCCTTCTTTTAAATCAGAGAAATATTGCTTAGTTGAAAGTGGTGTGTCTGCTTCAGTTTGTTTTGGCATTTTTAATGAAAAGAACAACAGGGCGGTAATCGCAAATGTAAAAGAGTCGATCACATATAAAGTGATTGCGCCAAATAGTGCTACTAATATGCCAGAAAGAGTCGTACAAATTAAATCAATGCCTTGATATGCAAATGAGAAGAGTGAATTTCCTTTTAATAATTGTGTTTTATGCAGTAGAAGTGGTAAAGCTTTTGATTGTGCGGGATAGGCGAATTGTTCAATAAAGGCTACGATTGGCATGATGATGAGTAGTAGTTGGACTGTTAATAGGTCGAAGTAGTGTGTAATAGGAATGATTAAAATAAGAATGCATTGCAAAACTTGTGTGATGACGAGGGTGTTTTTTATTGACCATCTATCAACGAATGGACCGGTAAGAAATTGAAGTGCAGAAGGTAATAGTGTAAGGAAACCAGCCAATCCAGAATAAAAAGGATTACCACTCAGTTTATATACGAGCCACATCGCCGCTACATAATACAAGCTATCTCCTATGTTTGTAAAAATTCTCCCTAAAAATAATAAGAGGAAATTCCGGTTTTTTAATATGTCCATTTAATCTACTCCTTTATAATAAAGTGAAACTTTAATCAGTGGGGTTTTGTTCATCCCACTGATTATTAGTTGAACCAATAGGGCGTTTATGGGCAGTTGACCTCCCACCTAACTTCTGTGCTCCAGCTGAATTTTGAGGTGAGAGTCTTACTGCCCGTTAATGCGGGATAAATTTATTCGGTAAAATAAATTTGACCGTTTGTATAAAAAAAATCGTATTACGATTTTTCTTCTTTTTTCACAAATCGCTGCATTGCTCGTTCTTCGATTTGTAGGGCAGTAGTAGAAATGTAGTAAGATTTACTATTTGGATCTTTATCCGCGTCTTTTGTGATCTCGTTTAATTCACCCATCAATTCATAAAACTTTTTCACCCACACTTGAAATTGTTCTGGCGTGGCATCAAACTCCCAGCAAGATGAAACGTAATTCCACTCAGCTGGATCTTCGCTTTCTTTTCGTAATGTAAAGGCTCCTTCTGGTGCAGCGAGAATATGGCTTTTCGTTCTTTCCGTCATTTGTAAAAAGATTTGGCGACCTGATTCGCTTAATATTTCTAAATGAGGTAATAGTTCTGAGGCAGGGGTGAAGCCTTTCGCGACAGATTGATAAAACTTTTGAACGATGCCATTTTTCTCTTCTGTATAAACGATTTCTATAAAACCGTTCTTTTCTAATTCTTTTAAATGATAATGAATTTTCGCCCTTGAAATGCCGAATTTCTCAGATAGTAATTGTCCTGTATAAGGACGTTCGCATAGACGCATCATCATTTCGACACGTAGTGGATCGCTCATTGCTTTTAGTTGGCTATAAGTAGTTAGTGTGAACATGGGCTTCAAAATGATCAACTCCTTAAATGAAATTACTCGGTCAAGATTATTTGACTGAATTGTATCAAGGATTTCAATTATTTTCAATACTTTCTGAAAATTAAATCTTATCCTCTGTAATCTTCTGTTCATATTCCGTTCATAATTCTTTTTTATGATAAGTGCATAGAAAGAAAGAGGAAGGAGCGAGCGAAATGTTTTTAGCTCTGCGTGAATTAAAACAATCAAAATTAAGATATGGATTAATCGGACTTATTATGGTGTTATTATCATTTTTAGTTCTTGTTATTTCAGGATTGGCAAATGGACTATCATATGATAATGCTTCATCGATTCAAAATATGGAGGCAAATAAGTTCGTTTTAGCAGATGATGCGGAAAATAAATTACTCCGTTCACAAATTAAGAAAGACGATGTAGATAACGTAGTAAATCAAGTAGGCGAGAAAGAGGCTGTTCCGTTTCGTGTGAAAGTTTCAACATATGAAAAGAAAGATAGTTCGAAAAAGGTTGATATCGCTATTTTCTCAAGCGAACGCGATACATTTTTAGAGCCGAACATTGTAAAAGGTAAGAAATTAGGTACAGCAAATAACGAAATGGTTGCTGACGAATCGATTAAAGAGAAGGGAATCGATATTGGAGATACAATTATCGATCCTGTTTCAAAAAAAGAATTTAAAATCGTTGGATTTACGAAAGACCAAATGTTTAGCCATACACCAGTCGTTTATGTAAATGAAGACGTATGGGGTGCTATTTCACAACCAAACCAAAAAGATTATAGTGCAATTGCGCTGAATACAGATAAAGAAATTAAAAATGCTCACGTTATTGATAAAAAAGAAGTACTACAAAGTATTCCAGGGTTTAAAGAAGAGCAAGGAACGTTAACGATGATCATTGCATTCTTACTTGTAATCGCTGCGTTATTAATCGGTGTATTCTTCTACGTCATTACATTGCAAAAAACACAGCAATTAGGCGTATTAAAAGCGATTGGTACAAAGGACTCGTATTTAGCAAATAGCTTAGTCGTGCAGGCGTTATTCTTATCAGTCGTTGCGATGATAATTAGCATCGTTCTTGTACAAGGGTTAGAGAAAATTTTACCAGCAGGTATGCCGTTCTTATTAACAGCACCGATGATTACACAATATGCAGCAATCTTTATCGTCATTAGTATTTTAGGAACACTTATTTCATTATATCAAGTATTAAAAGTTGATGCGCTAGAAGCAATTGGAGGCGGGATGTAATGACTTCATTATTAAAATTAGACAAAGTAAGTAAAGTGTACGGAGAAGGGAATACGGAAGTAATAGCCCTTCATCCGATATCGCTTGATGTGAAAGCTGGAGAATTTATCGGAATCGTCGGTCCTTCTGGATCGGGGAAAAGTACGTTATTATCAATCGCGGGAGCTTTATTATCACCGTCAAAAGGGGATATTTACATTCGTGAGCAAAATATTACGAAGCTATCAGAAAAGGAAATGACAGACATTCGTTTGAAAAAAATCGGCTTCATTTTCCAGTTCGCAAATCTTGTTCCATATTTAAATGTAAAAGAACAATTGCTTTACATTGCAAAGCTAAAAAAAGAAAACAAACGAGAATCGGAAAAGCGTGCGGATCATTTATTAGCAGCATTTGGATTAGGGGAAAGAAAAAATCATTATCCAAATCAACTGTCTGGCGGAGAAAAACAAAGGGTAGCAATCGCTCGCGCGTTTATGAACAATCCGGATTTAATATTAGCGGATGAACCAACGGCTAGCTTAGATTCAAAACGTGCACGTGAAGTTGTAGAAATGATGAAACGTGAAGTGAAAGAGAGCCAAAAAGCAGCCATTATGATTACGCACGATGAAAGAATGCTTGATGTATGTGATCGTATATTGACGCTAAGAGATGGACAGTTAATATAAAAAAGGAAAACCGTACATGTATGTGCGGGTTTCCTTTTTTTTTAATGGATTTATTTAGAGAATAACGTTTTAATTTTATTACGAGTAAGTAATAAAACACCGCCTAATACAGATAGCATTCCTAGAGCCATATTGTTTGATTGCTCGCTACCAGCGTTAGGAAGTTCTTTAGCGTTATTGTTTTTAGTACCATTATCTGCTTGCGTTTGTTTAGACTGTGATACTTCATTAATCTTGTTATCAACATTTTGCTTCGTTGTATGTATCTCAGCTAATTTGTCATCAATTTTTTTCTCAGTGTGTTTAAAGTCGTTGATTTTAATATCTAAGTCTTGTTTTTTCTTTGATAAATCGTCTGAAACAGTTTGTTTTGATTGTTTAATTTCGTTAATTTTATTGATTAAATCTTGTCTAGCTTCTTGTAATGCAGCTAGTTTGTTTTTCACATCTTGTTTAGCTAGTTCTAAGTTAGCGGAAAGACTGTCTAAATTGCCTTTAATTTTCTTAAGTTCCTCTAACGTGTTACCAGTATTCGGCTTGTTTTCTTTTAACTCAGCAAGTTTGTCCTCAGCAGTTTGTTTCGCTTTCTTTAACTCAGCTAATTTTTCATCTACTTGTTTTTTTACTTCCTTAAGTTCATTAACCTTTTGATCGATGTTCTCTTTATGTTGCTTCATTTCATTCACTTTTTCATCGACAGTTTGTTTATGTTCTTTAATCTCATTAACCTTATTATCGATATTTTGCTTATGTTCTTTTACTTCAGCAACTTTATCTTCTACTTGTTTTTTATGCTCTTTTATTTCAGCGATTTTATCTTCGGCGATTTGTTTGTCCTGCTGAAGTTTTGCATCTAGCTCTTCTTTACGTTGTTTAATTTCGTTAATTTTTTCATCAGCAATTTGTTTACGCTCATGTAGTTCATTAACCTTCGTATCAACATTTTCCTTAACTTGGTTAAGTTCATTCAACTTTTGATCCACGTTTTCTTTGTGTTGCTGCAATTTCGCATCTAACTCTTGTTTATGTTGCTTAATTTCAGCTAATCGATCTCCCGTACTTTGCTGAGGAGTAGCATCAGTTACTTCCGCATGAGCAGAGTTTGCGCCAGCAATCATTGCTAAAGCTAGTGTAGACGCAGCGATTGTTTGTTTTGTTTTCATATTTTTGTACCTCTTTTCTTTCATATGCATGAGCTGTTTTGTGTAAAATTGAGCATATAGAAGTAGATTATCTTATCATTATATACCATGTACGATGTCTAGAGGAAGTATTTGCATAATAATCTATCATTATGGAATTCTTATAGTCTCTTATTTTGGAGTAGGGGACAAAACTTTAGCTAGATGAACAATTTCTTTTATAGTAGAGTTTACATCCTTACTATTACGAATAACGAACAAATAATCAGCCTCGTTTTCTATCGGATCGACCACATCTTCATGTTGCGATTCAGCCCGTTGTCGATCGAGTACTTCTTTGAAATTAGAATAACCACCTCTAAAAATATTCGTACTTCGTGTGCTTCGAGCTACTCTTTCGTAAAGGACATCATCTGGAATATCAAAATGAACGAGTATGCGTACATATTCATTCTGTGGAAATAATTCGTTTAGTAAATATAACCTTCCATTTTTACTGCGATTGGAGTTACTAATAATAAGGTGTAAATTTGAATGTTCTTTCGCATAATCAACAATGAATTTTGAAAGACCGTGCTTAAATGTATTAGGGCCTTTAGCCGGCTGTAATTTTTCGTAATGCGTGTTAATAAATTCAGCTTGATTATCTTGATCCATAACGAAAGAGTGGGGTAACTCTTTTTCTAATGCTCTTGCAAATGTAGTTTTTCCACTGTGTGTTTTTCTAACTGTAATGATGACTAATCTTTTCATGACGCCCTCCATTTGTATTGTTATGAACTGGAATATTCGGTGTAGATCGAAATCTTCCTGCTAGAGATTACACAAATTATTGGAGCGTTAGTAGGTTGAAAACTTGACAAAAAAACTTATTTATGCTATAATTTACCAATATAAAAATAAGGTGTATAATAGGGTTCTCCTGGCCAGGGGAACCCTATTTTTGTTGTGAAAATGAAGGAGAGTGTATGTGCGTGAAAAAAGGTGAAGCAAGTGTAACGTCGTTAGTATCAGCTTTTAGCAGGGCGTATCATAGTGAATTTGATAATCCTAAAATCTTTGATGATTATGTAGCTAAAGATTTCATTTTACAAAAAGAATGTAACGATATTGAAACGAACATGGTTCAAGGAATACATTTTTTCAATACAGACATTGCAGAGCAATTTCAAGACAATCCGAAAGAAATATTAAAATGGATTACGCAAGTTCAGTTATCACCAACACCTTTAGCACGTGCCGCATATTGTGAAAGAGTATTACTACATGAAATTACATTAGGAGCGAAACAATACGTCATACTCGGTGCAGGCTTAGATACGTTCAGTTTTAGACACCGAGAATTAGAAAATAAAATAGAAATATTTGAAGTGGATCATCCTTCTACGCAGGCGTTTAAGAAGGAAAGAATAAAAGAAGTAGAACTTGAAGTTCCAAATAACCTTCATTTTGTTTCAATGGATTTTACGAAAGGATTTTCCTATGAACATTTACGCAATGAAGGATTTGAACATAAAAAGACTTTCTTTAGCCTTTTAGGTGTTACGTACTATTTAACGAAAAAGGAGCTTGCTTGTTTAATAGAGTGTTTATTCGAGATAGTTCCAGTAGGGAGTTCTATCGTTTTCGATTATCCGGATGAAAACTTATTTACGGAAAAGGGACTGTCCAATCGAGTTGAAAATATGGTAAAAATGGCTGCGGTAGGCGGAGAACCGATGAAATCATGTTTTTCTTACGCCGAAATGGAAGCACTGTTAGAGAAGGCGGGCTTACTCATTTATGAACATTTATCGCCAGAAGACATAAATAAATTATATTTTGAAGGACGAAACGATTATTTGAAAGCTTTTGAGACAGTGCATTATGTGCATGCGGTGAAAAGGTAGGAAATTAGTAGGCATGGGGAGGAATCTCTGTGTCTTTTTTTATAAAAAAGGAAATGAGCTGTAGTGGTGGAAAATATAATTATAAATATATATAAATTAATGTTTTGTAGAAACTAAAGGAAAGGGGAAATAGAAGATGTTGAAATTACGAGGAAAATACAATGAAGCAAAAGTATATACTACGAATGTAGAAGAAACGGCAGCAGGTCAAATTATTGATCTTTGTAACCAAGAATTCGTAAAGGATAGCAAGATTCGTATTATGCCAGATACACATGCGGGTGCAGGTTGCACGATTGGGACAACAATGACAATTCAAGATAAGATTGTTCCTAATTTAGTCGGGGTTAACTAATCGGCTCAGACTTTAAACTACTCACTCAATTGACTGGGAACCCTAACGATAAAAGGCGAGGGCAATCAGCAGCCAGTGGTTATGGTGACATAATCGAATGGTTCAGAGACTTGTACCATGTTAGCAGACTAAGGTACAGAATTATTCCTCATCCATTTTGAGTTGAAGAGGAATAATTAATACGGTGAGCCTACAGTAGAGACTGCATATCTCGATGACTGTAGAGAAGGTATAGTCCACACTTTCAGGAAACTGGGAGGTAAGTACGATATTGGTTGTGGCATGGAGGTTGTTATAATTAATAAGAAAAAAGAGGAAATCAACTTCGATTACTTAGACGAAACGATACGTAAATTTGTCCCAAGTGGTTTTCGTATTCGAGATAAGGAACATAGATTTTCAAAAATGATTGATTTTGATAGTGTAAGAGCCCCGTTTACATTGCAACGTGCTCAAAAAAGTATTGGTACACTTGGCGGGGGGAATCATTTTGTCGAACTGAATGAGGATGATGAAGGAAATGTATACATTGTTATTCATAGTGGTTCGCGTAATTTAGGGAAACAAGTAGCAGAGTATTATCAAAACTTTGCTTACGAGCAACTTATAAACGTTAAATCTATTAAAGAAGAAATGATTGAGCGTTTAACGAAAGAAGGCAGACAACAAGAAATACATGAAGCTTTACGTGAAATTAAGAAACCGGTGATTCGTAAAGAATTAGCTTATTTAGAAGGACAAGGATTTAAAGATTACATGAATGATATGAAAATTGCACAAAAATATGCGGAGTTAAATCGTAAAGCAATGATTGATGAAATCGTCACTACAATGGATTGGAAAGTAACAGATCAATTCACTACAATCCATAACTACATCGATATGGACAATATGATTCTAAGAAAAGGTGCTATTTCAGCTCAGAAAGATGAACGAGTAATCATTCCAATCAATATGAGAGATGGTTCAATCATTGCATTTGGTAAAGGAAATCCAGATTGGAACTTTTCTGGCCCTCATGGAGCAGGGCGTATTATGAGCCGTAAGAAGGCGAAAGAAGTACTTAACTTAGAGGATTTTCAAAATACAATGACAGAGGTTTGGACTACATCTGTTGCAGAAAGTACTTTAGATGAAGCACCAATGGTATATAAGCCAATGGATGAAATTATTGAGAATACAAAAGAAACAATTGATATTAAACATATTATTAAGCCACTTTATAATTTTAAGGCTAATTAAAAGAGGAGTAACGTTTATTAAAGAAAAAGAACTTGAAAAGATAGCATATTTTGTGGCGGTTATATAACAGAGATTAAAAAGACAACATATTAAACTAAGAGATTCATCATATTCATTTACATTTATGTAATGTTAAAGACTAGAAAGCTAGATTGGCGCGAATTGCTAATTGTGGAGTGTGAAAAAAGACAAAACCTCTTAAAAAACACTTAATTTTTCATTCCATCAATCTTTACAATCTCCTCCTATAATGTGAATTGGACAAGCACCTAAGACAGAGCAGAACATGTCAGTTTGTACATTCTATTATTAGGGGGAGAATTTGTATGAAAAAGACAGTTGCTTCGTTAGCAGTTATGGCGGCATTATTACCGACTTTTTCAGTGCATGCGGAAGGGAAAGAGAAAGTTCGAAAATCAGCTACAACTTTTAATGTTATTAGTGACATTCAAGGTGATTTAGGAGATTTTGATCACGTATTAAAAGATATGAATAAAGTAACGCCACTTTCTAGAGCGCTTATTATGAATGGGGATATAACGCCGACTGGACAACAGTCACAATATGATGATGTAATGCGTGTGTTAAATAAAAATAAGCATCCAGAAAATATATGGTCTACTGTTGGGAATCATGAGTTTTATGCTGGTAAATGGACAGCAGATGGGAAACTCTCTCAAAGTACATGGCCAAATGGTGTAACTGAGGAAACTTTATTTAACCGCTATCTGAAATTTAGTGGACAAGAAAAGGTATATCATAAAAAAGAATTAGATGGTTATCCGCTTCTATTTTTAGGAACTGAAAAATATATGAAATACCACGATTCAAAAATGTGGGATGAAGTATATATGAGTGATGAGCAATTAGGTTGGTTAAAACAAAATTTAGAAGAGTACAGTCAAAAAGCTAAAAATAAGCCAATCTTCATTTTCTCTCATCACGTTTTACCTGATACAGTATCGGGATCAAGACAATCACCATATTTACAAGATTATTTAAACGTGGATAAATTGTACGATATATTAAAAGACTATCCGCAAGTTGTTTTCTTCACGAGCCATACGCATTGGGATTTAAACTTACCTGACTGGGCTGGTAAAAAGAAAATTAAAGGTGGAGATGAAAAAGGTTTCACTGTTGTAAATACGGGCGGTATTGAAACAGGCTGGATGTCAGCAGGGCCAAATGGAGGAGAGAAAACTGCTCCAGATGGCTATTCATTTAAACAAGGGTTACAAGTGAAAGCATATGGTAACGATGTAATTGTGACAGCTTACGATTACAAACGTGATAAGGATATAAAGAAGTTATTAATTAGTGATTCAAAAATTGCGCAGATGGCACCAAATGTAACGGCAGATGATAGTGAAAATATAATTGTCGGTGCAACTGAATATATGGAGTATTCTATAGAAGGAACGAATGAGTGGCATACGTATAGTAAAGCAAACCCTCCGAAATTTGATGGGGATAAAGTCGTATACGTACGCCATAAAGGTGAAATGAATTTAGAGCCGGGATTAACACAGTTACTTCGTTTTTCGGTAAATAAGTGATTGGAGGGAGTCTGCATTTGAATGTGTAGGCTCTTTTTTTGTTGATGAGAAAGGGGTTGCCTGTCTGTCGTTTTTTGTCGATAGATCGATATATTAAGAAAATCGTTGATATATTGCAAGTTACGATAGATATATTTGAAAAATCGTTGATATATTGTAAGGAATGAACGATATATTTAAAAAATCGTTGATATAAATTTCATGTACCGTAATTAAGTTAAAATCATTAATACGGTTTTACTTATCAAAACGAAATTCTAATACATTTTTAACCCAGAAAGATGACTTCACCATTTTTACGTGTAATAATAGTAACGTTACATATATTGTGAAAGAAGTACAAAAGGAGCGTTACAATGAATTTAGCTAAATTCCCGAGAAAAAAATATACAGAATCATATACACCAATTGAAAAGTTAAACAACTTTTCTGAAGCACTTGGTGGCCCGACTATTTATTTTAAACGAGATGATTTACTTGGTTTAACAGCTGGTGGCAATAAGACGAGAAAATTAGAATTTTTAGTTGCAGATGCACAGGAAAAGGGTGCAGATACGTTAATTACAGCTGGTGGTATTCAGTCAAATCATTGCCGCCTGACACTGGCAGCTGCGGTAAAAGAAAAAATGAAATGTATTCTTGTATTAGAGGAAGGGCTTGAGACAGAAGAGGAGAGAGACTTTAACGGGAACTATTTCTTATATCACTTATTAGGTGCTGAAAATGTAATTGTTGTACCGAACGGAGCAGATCTTATGGAAGAAATGCATAAAGTAGCACAAGAAGTAAGTGAAAAAGGTAATACACCATATGTAATTCCAGTTGGTGGATCAAATCCTACGGGCGCAATGGGATACGTTGCTTGTGCGCAAGAAATTATGGCGCAATCATTTGAGCAAGGAATTGATTTCAGTTCAGTTGTTTGTGTAAGTGGTAGCGGCGGTATGCATGCTGGTTTAATTACTGGTTTTTCTGGAACACAAAGCCATATTCCTGTAATCGGGATTAACGTAAGTAGAGGAAAAGCTGAGCAAGAAGAGAAAGTAGCAAAACTTGTAGATGAAACTTCAGCACACGTTGGTATTCCAAACTTTATCTCGCGCGACGCTGTTACGTGCTTTGATGAATATGTAGGGCCCGGCTATGCGTTACCAACGCCGGAAATGGTAGAGGCAGTTCAGTTACTTGCGAAAACAGAAGGTATTTTACTTGATCCAGTGTATACAGGTAAGGCGGTAGCGGGATTAATCGACTTAATTAGAAAAGATAAATTTAATAAGGAAGACAATATTTTATTCGTACATTCAGGTGGTTCACCAGCTTTATATGCGAATACTTCTTTATTTGTGTAAGTGTAAAAAGCATTGGGTATCCAATGCTTTTTTTGTTATATACTGGAATTATCGAGAGGTAGGAGGATGATATGAATTCAAATTTAAAATGGATTATATATACGGTACTCGGCATTTCTATTCTATTAATCTTATTTGTGGCTTATGGGGTGTATTCTTATTTTACATTTTAAAAGCGTAATGGAAGTGAACCATAATGTAATGTATGTTATAGTTTGATATGTTAATTACTTACAATACTTTCTACAAGGAGAATACATAATGAGAGCAAAGAAACTAGTAACGTTAGCAGTTCCATTTATGCTGTTAGTCGGATGCGAGGTAGGAGATAAAGATTCTACTCATAAGACTGAGCAAACTAGTAAAGTAATAACGAAAACAGTAATTTCTGAACAACAGTATCCGTACTACATATGTGAGCAAGTGGTAGAGTTCCAATTTAAGAAGGATGAACTATTACTAAACTTAGGAGAATCCTTAAAGGGCAAAGAAAAAGCAAAAGCAAAAGCTGTTTTAAAAACATCAAACGAGATAGATAAAATTTTAGACAATATGGAACACATAAAAGTACCTGATACATACAAAGACATTCACAAATCCATACAAGAAGGGGTAACAGAGGCAAGAAAAGCAACGAAGTTAATTAAGGATGCTGGTAAAGAAGATAAACAGAAGATTCAAGAAGCTACAATGAAAGGTACTGAATTTTTATCAGGTGTAGACGGAGAGCATTGGAAAAAAGCAATTTATGAGTTATCACAGGAAAACAAAGATGCTTATAGTAAGGCACTTGATAAGAAAGTAAAGGAGCACTCAAAGTAAAACAGTAACTTGTAACAATACATATCTACATAAAATTTCCGCGAATGCTATGCTAGGAAGTTAGGTGGGAGATTACTGTCCTTAAATGTGGCTGATTAAAGCTACAGCCACATTCTCCTGTTCTAATTAACTAAAAGAAGAACTTCCCCATCCCGATTAGACTACTAATCATTCCTATTCCACTCATGGTGCCTTTTCCTGCTGTAAGTAAGTTTCCAAGCATTCCTAGCTGACCGTTACCTCCGTTATTTCCCCATCCCATTGGGCCCCACGGACCACCCCATCCTGGAGGATTTCCAAAAACACCCGAGTTATTGGTATTGAAATGAAAAGGCTTGGCTGGCGGCGATAGTAAAGCTGCAAGATGACCTTGTGCGAACATCCCTGTATGACTGAATGGTTGCGCCCAGGGGAAGGGAGGTTTTTGAAAATTAAAACCTGCATGACTTGGTAATGGAGTCCAATTAGCAGGCTGACCTTGGGGCATTATCCCTGCATAATTAATTGGCTGCCCCCAAGAGAAGAGAGGGGGGTGGGGATTGAACCCCGTATAATTGGCTGATGAATCCCAACTAACTGGATAGACTCGGTAACTCCAATTCTCAGGAATCTTCAAATCATTCATTACCTCAGATGTAGTTATTTCGGGCTGTGAATATAATGAAATTTGGTTATTATATTGTTGCCCATTTCCCTTTGAATTCAAATACCAATATTGGTCCATACGCTTATTCTCCTCACTTTAAAAATGTAATGTTAGACTTAGCCTATGTAATATTCCTTTTTATGGATGGTTACATAACTAGATCTACAAGCCTGTATTTAAAGGAATGGGTGCGTGGTCTTTTTGATTTTTCTCGCTCCCTGTAAAATTCTCATTGATTTAAAGCTTCACTTTATTTTAGAAGGGGATTTTCAGTTGCTTATTTTGTGTATTTCAGCCTAATTTAAATTCCGTTAACAAACATTTTTATAAAGGTTTAATCAACAAAAAGATTTTAAAATGGTATGTTGAGCAAGTGGAATTGCTAAAAAGAGAATATCCATTCGAAGAGTTTGGCAAAATACTGCAAGGGTAATATTTTCTTGTGCAAATATGTAAACGATTTAAACGAATCAATGAAATTTATAATGAAGGGGCAATTAAATATATGAGTGAAACATTACATAAAAGAAAACCACCATATGTAATGCTTGTAATCCTTTTTATTGGGGCATTTGTTTCATTTCTAAATAACTCCCTTTTAAATGTAGCCTTGCCATCAATAATGAAAGATTTAAACATTCAAGATTATTCAACGATCCAGTGGCTTTCTACAGGGTATATGCTTGTAAGTGGTATATTAATTCCGGCCTCAGCATTTTTAATAACGCGTTTCTCCAATAGGAGCCTATTTATTACATCTATGGTGATTTTTATTCTTGGTACTGCCTTAGCGGCTGTAGCACCTAACTTTGGTTTATTACTTACTGGTCGGATGGTTCAAGCGGCAGGCTCTTCAGTTATGGGACCTTTGTTAATGAATATTATGCTAGTAAGCTTTCCAAGAGAAAAAAGGGGAACAGCAATGGGGATTTTTGGACTAGTTATGATTACAGCTCCAGCAATTGGGCCGACACTATCAGGTTATATTGTAGAGTATTATGACTGGCGTTTGCTTTTTGAAATGATTTTACCGTTAGCAATCATTAGCTTACTGTTAGGGATTTGGAAATCGGAGAATGTCATGAGACAAAATGAAAATGCAAAACTTGATTATATCTCATTACTATTATCTTCTGTCGGTTTTGGCGGTTTGTTATATGGATTCAGTTCTGCAAGCTCCGATGGTTGGACGAATAAAGTTGTCTTAACAGCCTTAATCATAGGCGCTATTGCCCTAATTGCTTTCATTATTCGACAATTAAAAATGGATGAGCCGTTATTGGATTTACGTGTTTACAAGTACCCAATGTTTGCGCTTGCGTCTGTAATTGCAATTGTCAACGCAGTGGCCATGTTTTCGGGGATGATTTTAACACCAGCTTATGTACAAAACGTCCGCGGTATTTCACCGCTGAGCTCTGGGCTGATGATGCTTCCAGGTGCGGTAATAATGGGGGTTATGTCACCAATTACAGGTAAACTATTTGATAAATATGGCCCTCGGATTCTTGGTATAGTAGGACTTTCCATTACAGCTGTTTCAACTTATATGCTGGCAAACCTGCAAATCGATTCTAGTCACACACATATTATTCTTATTTACACATTGCGGATGTTTGGGATGGCGATGGTGATGATGCCACTTATGACAAATGGCCTCAATCAATTGCCAACGCGCTTAAATCCGCACGGTACAGCTGTTAATAATACAGCTCAACAAGTGTCCGGTTCGATTGGTACTGCTATTCTTGTTACAATTATGAATTCTGTAACAAAAACAAAAGCTGAAAGTCTAATGGCTGATGTAGATCCAACAACCTTCACAGAGGCTACGAAGGCAATGTTAACTCAGAAGGCTTTATTATCCGGAATTCAATATTCATTCTATGTAGCGCTTGGCATGAATGTTGTTGCACTACTATTAGTTTTTTTCGTTAAACGTGTAGATACAAGTGCGGAAGCTGTCGAGAAGTTAAATCGATAGAGAAGAATAAAACGCTAGATAATGATTCCTACAAGTTTTTTTGCTGCTAAGGCGCCGATATTTAAAGCTGGAAAAGAGCTGAAAGAAGCAGTGAAATAATTATATAGTGAAAGAGGACCTGATGTTCATATCAGGTCCTCTTTCATTAGTAACACAGTATACTTGCTTATCATATTGGTTTAACTAGACTACTGATTACAATCTTAAGCTCGTCAACTTTTCTATTTTGGGGTGTTTTATAAGAAAATGAATCAAAATAATCGTTTTTATAAACAAATAAAAGAGATGAGATCCGTTTGCAATTTCTCATAAACATTATAATTTTAGATTATCTTTTAACACCAACATTAAAAGGCTCTAATTATATTTATTCGCTTCATTTTAATTTAGTATTTTTCTACAAGTTATAAATCTAATTGCCAAGCTTATACTCAATATCATAATCATGAATAGTTAGGGAAAAGATAAAATAAGGTAATCAATTACATATCTGTATCCCAGGCAATTAGTTGCTATTTCCTCTTTATTAAATGGGATATGCTATCCCGCATTAACGGGCAGTAAGACCCCCACCTCAAAATTTAGCGGAAGCAAAGAAGTTAGGTGGGGGACCAACTGCCCGTAAAAGCCCGATTGGTTCAACTAATAATCAGTGGGGGATGAACAAAACCCCCACTGATTAAAGTTTCACTTTATTTCATGCTTTTTTGAAAGGGTGTTTTAAATGGAAAAAAAAGTATCTGCCATTCCCCAGCCGAAAACATATGGACCGCTGGGTAATCTCCCATTAATCAATAAAGATAAACCGACTCTATCGTTTATTAAGCTGGCGGAAGAGTATGGTCCCATTTTTCGAATTCAAACTTTAAGTGATGCCATAATTGTCGTTTCTGGACATGAACTGGTAGCAGAAGTTTGTGACGAAACGCGGTTCGATAAAAGCATAGAGGGTGCTTTAGCGAAAGTTCGTGCTTTTGCTGGAGACGGATTATTTACTAGCGAGACTCACGAGCCTAACTGGAAAAAAGCTCATAATATTTTGATGCCTACATTTAGCCAACGGGCAATGAAAGATTACCATGCCATGATGGTCGATCTTGCTGTACAACTCGTTCAAAAATGGGCACGGCTTAACCCGAATGAAAACGTAGATGTTCCGGAGGATATGACTCGCCTTACATTAGATACAATTGGTCTATGTGGTTTTAATTACCGATTTAATAGCTTTTATCGTGAGACCCCTCATCCTTTTATCACTAGTATGAGCCGTGCTCTAGATGAGGCAATGCACCAATTGCAGCGGCTGGATATAGAAGACAAACTCATGTGGAGAACGAAACGTCAATTTCAGCATGATATCCAATCTATGTTTTCTTTAGTAGATAATATTATTGCTGAACGTAAAAGTAGTGGAAATCAGGAAGAAAATGATTTACTTTCCCGTATGTTAAATGTTCAGGATCCGGAAACTGGTGAAAAATTAGATGATGAAAACATTCGTTTCCAAATTATCACTTTTTTAATAGCTGGGCATGAGACAACAAGTGGATTGTTATCGTTTGCAATTTACTTTTTATTAAAGAATCCGGATAAGTTGAAAAAAGCCTATAAAGAAGTAGACCGTGTTTTGACAGATCCCACTCCAACATACCAACAAGTTATGAAACTGAAGTATATACGGATGATTTTAAATGAATCGCTACGTCTATGGCCTACCGCTCCAGCATTCAGTCTCTATGCAAAAGAAGATACAGTGATTGGCGGGAAATACCCAATTAAGAAAGGAGAAGATCGTATTTCTGTTCTTATTCCACAGCTACATAGGGATAAAGATGCATGGGGAGACAATGTGGAAGAATTCCAACCTGAACGATTTGAAGAGCTGGATAAGGTTCCTCATCATGCTTATAAGCCATTTGGAAATGGCCAGAGAGCATGTATCGGTATGCAATTTGCACTTCATGAAGCCACTCTTGTAATGGGAATGCTTCTTCAACATTTTGAATTAATCGATTATCAAAACTATCAGCTGGACGTAAAACAAACATTAACGCTAAAGCCCGGTGATTTTAAGATTAGGATTCTACCCCGAAAACAAACTATAAGCCATCCTACTGCTCTTGCACCTACAGAGGACAAGCTGAAAAGCCATGAAATTAAGCAGCACGTCCAGAAGACACCTTCTATTATTGGGGCCGATAATCTTTCACTTCTTGTTCTGTACGGCTCGGATACAGGGGTAGCAGAAGGTATTGCAAGAGAATTAGCGGATACAGCTAGTTTAGAAGGAGTTCAAACGGAAGTGGTAGCTCTTAACGATCGAATTGGAAGTTTGCCAAAAGAAGGAGCGGTACTTATTGTGACTTCTTCTTATAATGGAAAACCGCCAAGTAATGCAGGGCAGTTTGTGCAATGGTTGGAGGAACTAAAACCGGATGAGCTAAAAGGGGTTCAATACGCAGTTTTTGGTTGTGGAGATCATAATTGGGCTAGTACCTATCAACGGATTCCAAGATATATTGATGAGCAGATGGCTCAAAAAGGAGCAACAAGATTTTCTAAACGCGGAGAAGCAGATGCAAGTGGTGATTTCGAGGAACAGCTCGAGCAATGGAAACAAAGCATGTGGTCTGATGCGATGAAGGCATTTGGATTGGAGCTCAACAAAAATATGGAAAAAGAGCGCAGTACGTTGAGTCTGCAATTTGTCAGTCGTCTTGGAGGATCTCCTCTTGCACGAACATATGAAGCAGTTTATGCGTCTATACTAGAAAATCGTGAACTCCAATCATCCAGCAGTGATAGAAGTACACGACATATCGAGGTATCCTTGCCAGAAGGCGCTACATATAAAGAAGGAGACCACCTTGGAGTGCTGCCAGTTAATAGCGAGAAAAATATCAACCGAATTTTAAGACGCTTTGGATTAAATGGGAAGGATCAAGTTATACTGAGTGCAAGTGGACGAAGTATAAATCACATACCTTTAGACAGTCCTGTTAGTTTATTGGACCTTCTTAGTTATAGTGTCGAAGTTCAAGAAGCAGCCACTCGTGCACAAATACGAGAAATGGTAACATTCACAGCATGTCCTCCTCATAAAAAAGAATTGGAAGCATTGTTAGAAGAAGGAGTTTACCATGAACAAATATTAAAGAAACGGATTTCAATGTTGGACCTTCTTGAAAAGTATGAGGCTTGTGAAATCCGATTTGAACGCTTTTTAGAACTTCTTCCTGCGCTCAAACCGCGTTACTATTCTATTTCAAGCTCTCCACTCGTTGCACACAATCGTCTGAGCATTACGGTCGGTGTTGTTAATGCGCCTGCATGGAGTGGGGAAGGGACATATGAAGGAGTCGCTTCTAATTACTTAGCTCAGCGTCATAATAAAGATGAGATTATCTGTTTCATTCGAACGCCACAATCAAACTTTGAATTACCTAAAGATCCAGAAACACCAATTATTATGGTTGGGCCAGGTACTGGAATTGCACCATTCCGTGGATTCTTGCAAGCGCGTCGTGTTCAAAAGCAAAAAGGTATGAACTTAGGACAAGCGCATCTATATTTTGGTTGTCGTCATCCTGAAAAAGATTATCTTTATCGTACAGAACTAGAAAATGATGAAAGAGATGGATTAATCTCTTTACACACAGCTTTTTCTCGTCTAGAGGGACATCCAAAAACATATGTACAGCATTTAATAAAACAAGATAGAATCAATTTAATTTCGTTATTAGATAATGGAGCTCACCTTTATATATGTGGTGATGGAAGTAAAATGGCTCCGGATGTAGAAGATACCCTTTGTCAAGCATATCAAGAAATTCATGAAGTCAGTGAACAAGAAGCAAGAAATTGGTTGGATCGTGTGCAAGATGAAGGGCGATATGGAAAAGATGTTTGGGCTGGTATATGAATGTTTCTTAATTAGATACATATTAACTAATGAAATTCTTTCGAATAAATTTCAATTTATTAGTATAGTGTATTTAGATGAATAGTGATTAACCGGACTATTTAGTATCTACTAAATAAAAAACAGGACCTGATATGCATCTATCAGGTCCTGTTTCACATAGACATTATACATGGATATTTTCCACACATTATCAATGTTTGTAATGTAGTTAGCCTTGTGGATCAGCCATAAAATCAGATATTATTTTTTCGATATCGAAAGGAGTAATCCCTTTATCCAAAGAAAAAATGCTTTCTGCTTCTTCGATGTCTTGAACGAGTTCACCTCTAGCTTCAATATGTAATCGGAACAAGTCATATAAATTCGGTTTAACTAAATTAGTTAAAGCCTTTCCAATAAGTATCATACCTTTTTGATTAGCCTCGATGGTATTATCATAAGTTAGATCTCTTATAAGAGACAAATCTGTCCAAATCAATTTTCGTTCCTTTAAGTCTAAAATAACTGGAATAGAGATTTGGGTGTCGGCAGTAATATCCACTTTATCTTGAACAGTAGAAGGTTCAAATATTTCACCTGAACCAGGATATTGACGAACCATCCAACCAGTAAAGCATTCTGGTAAATCTTTATATGGTTGGTCTGTGTAAGAAAGCAAAGTCATGACTACATAGCGTCCACCATATTTCAGCACAGACGGAATATCGAAATCAATGAATTCAGATGCTCCCTTTGGTGCAGAAGTAATATCTCCGCTATGGTAAGCTTTGAAATTTTTTGAACGTAAGTTCGTGAAGGATACATGTTCTTTGTATTGCCAATCTTCGTCGTACATTGCAGCAGACAAATCAATGTCAACACGCCCTGTATGTCGTCCATTCACATAGCCTTCTTTCCACCATAGGAAAAAACGAATCGTATCTCCTTCGGGCAAATCTACTTTACTTCCTCGAGATAATGTGCGAAGCGCTTTGCTGGCTGAACGTTGAGAGAAGGGAACTAAGTGATTTTTTAACTGTTCATCCAAAAATACTTTTCCGAGACTTGGAAGTTCTGCGAAGCGATTTTTTAAAGTATCTTCACACATTTTTACAATCATTAAACAAATATCCTCTGAGATAAATGGAAGTGTATTTTCAATACCTATAGCTTTTGCTACATTTCCCTTTGGAAAAAAGGTACGAAATTCATTTTTATCATTTCGATGCTTAAAATGAGCCGTGAGTTGAAGTAATACAGGAGTAGAAACGTTTCCTATTATACTTAGAAAATCTTCGAGAATATTGAAAACATCTGTTGACTTATCACTACATAAACGGATTAAATGATCCAAGCGTCTGGCAAATTCCCCCGGGCGAGTTTTTAAAAGATTTTTCGCTGTCATGATATCACGATTCAACAAAGCTGCTTCTATTTTTCCATTAAATGTTTCAACTTTAATGTTGTTGCGAAGAATCTCAAATGCTCGGTGGGTTTTTGGGAAACGAGTATGATATTCTGCTGGATGAAGAATTTCACCTAAACGAATCCAACGTTTTTTGTATCGAAGCATATCTTCGGTAATGTTTCCGCATTGCTCTAACAATCCTAAAAGGAAGCGTCTTTCTGCTCGGTTAAACTTCTTGAATCGGACGGAGGATGCTAAACTCACATCGCCTTCAGATAAAGCAACTGCAAGGCGAAGAACATCAGTTGCTGTTTTAAAATACTTTGCAGCAGCATCGGCTGATATTTTTCTGTTTATTAATAAAACCCCAATTATAAAAGACATATTTTCCTTATGAGGAATTACATTAGGCAGAAAACAGGAAACATCTTCAGTGTGTGTAATAGCCCATTCTATATCTGTCTTATCAGTTGAGGAAATAGAGCTATTTGCACTAATCAATTGAGAAATCATTTTATTGAAATCTTCTTCACTTCCTAAGTCAATAACTTTCAAATCAACGCTATCTAAAAGAGGAAGTCGTTCTTCTATTTTTGATACAGGTAGGCGCAACGTCACATAATGAATAACGGCATTGATGTATAAATCAGCGTCACTTAAATCCATCATTTGTTGCGGAAAGTTTGGATACATAGGAGCAAACTGAATATGTGCACCAACCATTTCTTTTAAATGTTTTACCAACTCTTTGTAAAACGATGTGAATGCATCAATCGAAAGTGTTTGCAACTCTTCTATTAAAGCCTCGGAAAAAGTAAATCCTAAACTTTCCAAGTTTTTTAAAACAGTGGCTAAATAAATGTTTGGTAGTTTATTTTCTTCTCTTTTTATAATTACTTTCAAACTTCTTCTTATATAAATAGAATTTTTCATGAGAACGCCAGCTATTCACTCCTTATAAAAGAGGGGAATAGTCTGACTGTCCTCCTTTCAGTGGTAGATTTTTATTTTTACATGCATAAACACACTAATTGTAGAAAAATACACAGAGGTTACATAGCTATTTTTTAGTGAAAAATTAGGGGTATAACATTTAGTTGTTAAGTGGTAATTTGTTAATTAAGAAAAGAAAACCTCTACATCAATGGTTGATAAACTAAAGTTTATTCAATCCCAAAGAAGAAAGAGGTTTTATAGTCTAATTATTTTTCATAGGGAATTGACAACTCTAAAACAATTTAAAATTTCTGAAAAAGAAGGAAGAATTGTCATAGCCTATGTGTTTAGCAGGAAAGTAACATCCCTATTTGGCCAAAGAAGTTAGAAGGAAGGAACGTCATAGCCTGCTTTATTAGTATATTCTCTTGCGAAGAGCAATTCAAGTATACTGTCTGATTTTTTATATTTTTCTTAAAGGGGAATTTTCATGATTATCCCGCATTAACGGGTAGCCCGATTAGTGAGGGTGATTAAAGTTTCACTTTATAAATAGGGAGACCATCACATGCCTTTTTTATAATACTATTACGGGAGGATTTTTATTTTTGATATATTATACCATTTATTTAATGGTATAATATGGTGTTAGTTCTATGGAATGGAGTTGAATGAGTATTATAAATACAAAAGGTGAAATTAAAAAAACAAAAAGAAAAGTATTACTAACTATAATTACTATGTTAGTAATTATAATTGGGTTTGGATATTGGAAATTTTTTAGTTTGCAAGGTGTTCCAAAAGGGGAATTAATTCGAACAGTGAAATCTCCAGATGGAAAATATCTCATCAAGACTTATTTTCATAATGCAGGATCATTAAGTGCGGATGCTGTTAGGGGTGAATTAGTTAACCTTGATACAGATTCAGAGAAAAATATATATTGGAATTATCCAGATACCGATCCATATATTGAATGGGTAAATAAGAATATTGTTAGAATTGGAGATCAAACTTTAGATATTTCACAGAAAGAAACCTATGATTGGCGTGATGATGATAAGCACGTTAAAGAAATGCCTAAACAGTTTAGTAGATAAAACAAGAAAATTTAAATTTATTTAATCTTATTCGTTTAACTATAGATAGGATTATATGAGTGAAAAAGTCCATTTAGATCTTCTAAATGGACTTTTTTAGGTTTCTAGATACGACTACTGATAAAAATGGAACAAACTTGTTACTTAAGTTGTCTATTAAGTATACGTATAAAACAGGTGTTCATGATAATTCGCTCATTTTATCCCGCTATTTGCCAGGAAGTAAGATCCCCACCACAAAATTCAGTGAAAGTAAAGAAGTTAGGTGGGGGCCCTGCTGCCCGTAAAAGCCCGATTGGTGAGGGCTGATTAAAGTTTCACTTTATGGAAAGTGAGATGCAAGAAGAGTGATATCCGATAGACTTTTTCATTGTGTCGGTATGTATAACACCTAGAAAAACTATATATTCTTGAAAGAGGTTGAAAATGTATGATAGTCTTAAACAAGTTTTTTAACATTTTACATTACAAAAAGATGGTACCTGTAGTATTTCTTTCATGTGCAACGCTTATAGGCTGTTCCGATGGTAATACTCAATCTGAATCACTTAAACAAACGAAACAAACAAATCAAATCAAACAAGAAACTACTGGTAATGATTCTTTTGCTAAACTTGAAAAAGAATTTGATGCTAAACTTGGTATTTATGCATTGGACACTGATACGAATCAAACCGTTACGTATCAATCAGATAAACGGTTTGCATACGCATCTACCCACAAAGCTTTAGCTGTGGGAGTACTTTTACAAAAGAAATCAATAGAAGATCTAAATCAAAGAGTTTTGTATACTCGTGAAGATCTTGTTAATTACAATCCAATTACAGAAAAGTATGTTGATAGGGGCATGACTCTGAAAGAGCTTGCAGATGCTTCCCTTCGATATAGTGATAATACTGCACAAAATCTTATTCTTAAACAATTAGGTGGACCTAGTGAATTCAAAAAATCACTGAGAGAAATAGGAGATACCGTTACAAATCCTGAACGTTTTGAACCAGAGTTAAACGAAGTGCATCCAGGAGACGTACATGATACTAGTACCCCAAAGGCATTAGCTACTAGTCTTCAGGCTTTTGCGTTAGGAGATGTACTTTCAACTGAGAAACGGGATTTATTAATAGATTGGATGAAAAGGAATACTACCGGAGACAACTTAATTCGTGCTGGAGTTCCAGGAGGATGGGAAGTAGCTGATAAGACGGGCTCGGGATCTTATGGAACCAGAAATGATATCGCAATTATTTGGCCACCAAATAAAAAGCCAATTGTTCTTGCGATACTTTCTAATCATGATAAAGAGGATGCTAAATACGATGATAAGCTTATTGCAGAAGCAACCAAGATAGTGTTAGATGCTTTAAAAGTGACAAATAAATAATAATAGTAACTAGTTATTATTATTTTCCCGGTTTTTCGTCACAATATTGTGAGTCATGATTTTGCTAGCGGATTAATGTTTATGGTGTTCTTCGTTGGAATTGCATTTTTAGCAATAATGGCAAGTTGCTTAATGTTTAAAGTTCTGTCGGGAGCATCAAAAGATGTGGCTCGTTATCAAATGCTTCGTAAAATTGTTGTCCGCCGAGAATTATTAACAAAATCAATCTATAAAGAGTTATTCTTCATATTTTTATTCCCAGCAATTATAGGGATTACTCATATATCAGTTGGTATGAACATGTTTAGCCCTCTTTTAATCGATCCGTACTCTCGCATTTGGTTACCACTTGTTATTTTTGTAGTAATTTACTCGATTTAGTACTTAACTACAGTTCAATTATATAAAGGAATAGTACTCCCGAAAAAAGATTAATGTAATGATGCTATTTGCCGGACAGTAAGCCCCCCACCTCAAAATTCAGCGGAAGCAAAGAAGTTAGGTGGGGGGCGGGCTGCCCGTAAAAAACCGATTGGTGAGGGCTGATTAAAGTTTCACTTTATCCTTTACTGTATCTTGTAATTACATTTCACCTTGCTATAGAGAAACAAAAAACATTTTTCTTATTCAATAATTCCAATTTCTAGATCCTTTTGAACAGCTTCTTCTTTGTTACGGACTCCTAGCTTTGTATAAGCTGTAGAAGCATAATTTCTGACCGTACCATTTGACAAATATAACCTTGATGCTATGGTAGTGTATCGAAGTCCCTTTGCTACTAGCTGTAATATTTCTATCTCTCTAGCTGTTAGCTCATAAGCGGTTGCTTTTGATTGTGGTGTCTCTTTTTGCTTATCAAACTTCTCAAATATTTTTTGAGACATTCCCTGATCAATCAGTGTCCCACCTTTGTGAATAAGTCGGATCGTATTAGCTAGCTCCAACGTTTCAATAGATTTGAGTAAAAAACCATCCGCACCGTTGCGAAGCGATTCCAACGCCTGTTTGGTATCTTGAAACGTTGTAAAAATCAATATGCGGATATGTGGCCATTGTTGCTTAATCTTTTTGGTTGCTTCAACTCCATCCATTTGCTGCATATCTAAATCCATAAGGATAACATGGGGTTGAAGGCGCCCGCACAAATCTATGGCTTGATTGCCATCCTCGGCCAAACCCACTACATTTAAATCTTCATATCTATCGAGTAGTGTCCTCAAACTTTCTCGAACAAACGGCTGGTCGTCTACAATTAACAAACGAATAAGTCCATTTTTTATTTCAGTTTGTCGCGGTACGGTACATGTAACAAGCATTCCTTCATCCGGCTTTGTATATACAGACAATTGACCTTGCAAATTCATTGCTCGTTCTTTCATCGCATTCATACCGAAGCCTTCCTGCCATTCTACATTTCCTTTTCCATTATCTTGAACTTCTAATCTCGTATATTGTTGTTCAAACTGCAATGAAACTATAATTGCAGTTCCTTGACCATGACGTACTGCATTTGTAAGGGACTCTTGTAAGCAACGAATGAACGCTATCTTCGCTTGCCGAGACAATTCATATTCCTCTCCGTATGCTCGAAAACTTACATTAACTTGAGCGTGCTCCTGAAATTCGGCTCCAAGATTTTGGAGAGATTGAATTAAGGAAGGCGATTGACACGGAGACTCCATTTGATGTAGGTAACCTCTCACGTCCTCGATGCTTTTACGTCCCATTTCAAGCAGAGAATCTAGCCTCTGTATACCCATTTCAGTAGCAAGTTCGGTGCGCAACGTTTCCATTCCCATAATAATAGAAGTATAAGCGTGACCAACTGTATCATGAAGCTCACTCGACAGTCTGTTTCGTTCTTCCGCCAGTGTAATGCGTTCAATCTGAGACATATATTGCTCAAGTACCGCGTTTTGTTTACGAATTGATTCATTTTGCTTATGATTGACGATTAATAAATGAAAAGCGAAGCCCATTACATATGCGAATCCATAATAGGTGACCATAACCCAATAGCTATTACTTGGCGCAACCGCATAGAAAATTCCAGTCGTTATAAAAACTGTTATTGGAGCTGTCCAATAATAGGACAAATGCTTACTATTTGCAGCAATTAGAAACACCGATATAAGAAATGTGTTGTAAGCTTCCGGAAATAATGAGGTTAAATATATACATAGTCCACCATATAGCAGTATTTCTGTGAACAAATAATATTTATAATTGAATAGTAAGGCTACCCATGGAATTGAGAAGGCAATAATTTCCCAAAGAATAATAATCCAAAGTGGTAATGTTAAACCATTTTGAAAATTTAATGTAGCTAGGATGATAGATACACTAGTAAGTAGACGAATCCCTAACATAATCCAATCATACCAAAACCAATACTTAACCATATCTAACAAGTCATTTACCTCCTAAATAGCCTGCCTTTTTACTTCCTATATTATAATTTAATCTTTCATGTCTTATTATACTTTTTAATTTAAAACTGTGATACTACTCACAGACTGTAAACCTCTATTGATTTAGTTGCCGAATCATACTACGTGTATAGCCCCCGATTTTCTTTGTCAAACCATCTACTATTCTAATACTTATGGCGGTAAATACTATACCCATAAACATTACAAAGAGTGATTTGGCAAAAGTATCTATCTGTATGAATATAATATTCATATCGATGTATCGATACAGTAGTGGTGCCAACAGGAACATAAGTGGCATTACATAAAAAATGATTGCACTAATGAGACTGAAAATGCCAATCACAAATTTCTGCATTAACCAATAGACAGCACACCAAGTGCGACGATCTGCAAGCACTAATTTCACCTGAGCCCAGTTCGATGTATCCATTGCTATACTTCGATCGTAAGAGTCTGTTGAAACATCTGTATAAATTTTCGTCTGTATGCGTTCGAATTGGATAAAGGGTGTGGTAGTCTGTAGTACGCGCATAATTAATGGAATCCCAACAACAGTAAATGAAAGGGTTAAACTAAATAGCAGAGCTATTAGATAAAAACAAAAATAAAACAATCCTGTAATGAAAGTTAGCAATAAAAAATAACCATTCTGGATGAATTTTGATTTCATAAAGTTCATCGCTCCTATCTATGTAATAACCGAATCATACTGCTTTTTTTGTCATTCTCACTAGTGTAAAAGTGTCATATGACAGTTTTAAATGAGATTGAAAAGGGGGGAGAACAGCTTACTTCTAGTTAAAAAAGATCCTTTTATCCCGCTATTTGCCGGGCAGTAAGACCCCCACCTCAAAATTCAGTGGAAGCAAATAAGTTAGGTGGGGGATGAATAAAATCCCGACTGATTAAAGTTTCACTTTATTAATCCTCCACAAAAAAACCGTTTTTGCATCTGCAAGAACGGTTTTTTTGTACTTTTATTTAATATGAGATGGACTTGTTTTTCGAATATGAAAAATAATATCAAATTGCTCAAGCAATGAAGTATCAAAGTATACCGAACTGTTCGGGAGGATTTGTCCTCCTATACTTAGTAATGGTCTTTTTGCTTTAACCCATTTCTCTGCTTGTCCTTTAAGGTGACGGTTATCCAATAAAAACATTTTATAGGGCACTTTTCCGAGAGTATAATTGAAACTTTTTACATCTTGTGGAATAGCGTCTGTTGTAATCTTACCTCCGGTGGAAGGATTATATTCGCTATATAAGGTGAAATTCCCCTTCGTAGTTGTACTACCAATTGTGACATAATTATTGTCTAAACGTTCCTTCAAAAATTTCCCCGCAACATAAGGGTATAATTTCTCATCGATAATTCCTTTAGCAATATGAATATTGTGTCCCCATACCATCGTTTTACCACCAAATGTCTCTTGTGCCCACATTGCATGATCGGCCAAGTATTGCTCATGTAGCTTTATTATACTTGGATAGTCGTTAGGAAGTAGCATTGTGGTAAATTTCTCTATTGCACTTGCCGTTGCTTTTACCCACATGTACTCAGGTGAAACTATTTCTGTGTTGGCTTGCTCATTCTCATCATTTAGTAATCGGGCTACTCTCTCAGCGTTTGCTTTGAACTTCTCTTTCAATTCAGGAGTAAGTTTCATATATTCTTGTATACTTCCAGTAAAAGACGATAATTCTTTATAATTTTCTTCTACTTCTGCAAGCAAATTTGGTCGATGTACCCTTACATAATCAATTACTTTATTAAAGCTACCTTGGTCCAACGTTTTTAAGTCGATTCCAATAAATTGGATCTTCTTTTTATTGGATGGATCAGCATTATAATCTTTCATCCACTCAATCATGGCTATAATTTCATCAGTAGGATATAACAAATTTAAAAATTCCTTAGGGTTTCCTTTTCCTGTTTGGATATATTCATTTAGCTTTAAGCCGTTTCCCCAATCTTCTTCCATTGTGAAATTTGTAAAGCCCATCTCAGTAACCAAATATTTCACAAGGCGAAACTTCATAGTGAAAATTTCAGAGCTTCCATGAGTATTCTCTCCTAATCCTACATATTGTGCGCTCCCAATCATTTTCTTAAGTGGTTTTAAATCTTCAAATGGTTTTGACGGTTCTATCGTTTTTAATGGGTTAGCCTGTGATTGTATTGATTTAACTATATTTTTTTGGATTGATTGACCTGAGTTTTCGACTGCTACAGTTTGAGCGTTTCCTACTTCCCCACATCCTGTGACTAATAAAGCTGTACTAACCATTGCAATCATTTTTTTCTTATTCATTTTTGCTCACCTCAATTGAATTATTTGTAAAAGCAAGATTGATTCATGTACTTACACGAATTAATTGCCTTAATTCAATTCTTATTTATTCCATATCATATTTTCTAGTTACATATTGTCATAAGGTTAATTGACACAAGTCATAGGCTAATCATTACACTTTTGTACTATCGGCTATGACACCTTATAAATAATAATTACATTGTTGAGCCGCAAGTAAGATTAGATTATGAATTTGGGAGGAATTGTAAAGATGAATGAATCTGTATGCCAAAATATTTTTATTCTAAGTTGTAGCTGTTGAAATGACAGGAAGTAAATTTAATAAACAAATGAATAAAAGGGGAAGGGCGGATTACAATGTTGTTACACGGAGAAGCATTCCATAATAAAGATAAAATCCAACGTGCTAAAATAGGACTTCAACTCTTTCTAAGTATCTTAACCATTACTTCCATTATCCTAAATGTAGTAGTAATGGTTACTAACAGTATGCCGCTTATTGTGGTATATATGTTTACCCCAGCATTTTCTTCTATTTTGACTCGCATAATACTGAAAGAAGGGTTTAAAGATGTATCTTTTAGTCTCGGTAACTTAAAGGTATGGAAGGGGATTGGTTTTGCTCTGTTAATACCTATGATTATTTGTGGAATTACTTATTCTATAGCCTGGTTGAGCGGAATTGCGAGGTTTCGGCATCCCGAAGGTGGTATGTTAGAACCAATCTACAATATACTTGGACTTCAGTATGTAACGGCACCATTCAGTTTCATTTATCTAGTAGTATTGAGCGGCATTTTAGGAAGTTTGCTTAACTTAATCCCAGTTATTGGAGAAGAAATGGGGTGGCGAGGTTACATGCTTATAAGGCTAATCGATGCAGAGTTTTCACGCCCCATCCTTATTAGTGGATTGATTTGGGCAACGTGGCATGTTCCAATTGTTATCGCTGGTCTGTATGTAGAGGGATCATCTGTCTTTCTCTCAGTACTTGGCATCTATTTATGTATTGTGCCATTCAGTTATATTACAGCTTATTTACGACTTATCACAGGTAGCGTTTGGCCTTCGGTTATCATCCATACCACTTGGAATGCCATTATCCAAGGCAGGATATCAAACTGAGATTTGGATTGGAGAATCTGGCTTGATAACCGCTATTATTATCTTGATTACTGCAATAATTACGTCTCGAATCGTAAATTTTACTAAATAGCATATGGATGTGTTTTAAATTTAATTAGTGAAATATGACAAGGTGAAATAAGATGCTCCTAAAAATATTAGAAAAAATCTAGTTGAACAGACTCTTACTTAATCTTAGGCTGCTGGATATGTGGGGGACATCAAGCTAAGAAAATAAACTTGGTTGCCATAAAAAACATAATGTTTTCATTTAAAGGCTATGAGATGAAATTTCATCATCTTCATCAAGTTTGACCTTCAGGAAATAAAAAGTTAAACGATTATACAAATACTCTAACTGAAAAAACGATAGTCCTTCTACATTTTAGATAGAAGGACTATCGTTTTTTTTTTTTTTTTGACAAAATTAGGAGGTGATGTTCATAAAACGGATAATATAATTCGTATTTTACGTAAAGAGAAAAAGTTTTCCAAAGAAGATGTAGTTAATTCCCTTGGTATAACGGTTGATTGAAATTTCATTTTATAACTTGTAAAGGGCTGTGCAATGCATCGTACTATTAAAAAATCTAAATTTAATCATTAAATTGCGATAAAATGTGGTCGGAAATAATGAAATTTTAGGAAAAATAAGGTACACTAGTCTATGATTTTAGTTGAAAATCGTTTGACGTTAATGCATACGGGGGAAAGATTGATGAACAACAATACAACAAATGAATCAGTTGAAGAAATTGATCAAAAACGAGTAAGATCAAAAAAACGTTATACAAATTGGAAGTTTATCGCAGTGGGTATTGGTGTAATTGCACTTCTTATTGGGGGAATGAGTTATTATCAGGCAACTCACTTCAATTCGAATGTTACAATTAATGACACAAAAGTTGGTGGTCTGAGCGCTGATCAAGCAATACAAAAATTAAAGACATCTGGACTAGCAAACAAAGTCTATGTTGATCAACAACAAATTTTAGATGAAAAAGATACAAAAACGGAACTTACGGAAAAAGATTTGCCTCAAATTAAGAAACTATTAAAAAGCCAGTGGACATTTTTCCCTTCTTCAAAGGGGAAAAATTATTCATTGCTACCAGAGAAGGCAGATCAGTATCGTAGTGAAACGATGAAAAAACTTGTGGAAGAAAAGCTCATCTCTATGAATGAGAAATTAAAAGCGCCTCAAGATGCTATGGCGAAGCTAGAACAAGGGAAAATTGTTATTTCGAAAAGTGTGGAAGGAAAACAGTATGATGTTACTAGTCTACTGAAAGATTATGATAAGCAAAAATATAAAAGCGAAATTCATCTGAAGTCTGCATACATAAAACCTATTAAAGAAGACGATCCGATTGTCAAAAAAGAGGAGAAAGCACTACAGAATCTTCTTGGGCAGTCTGTTGAGTATAAAGTGCAGGATGAAGTTTATCCTTTAAAAGCAAAAGATTTAATTCAAAATGCCTCTATGTCAAAGGATATGAAAGTTACAATTGATGCGAGTGACATTAAGAAGAAAATTACTGAAATTAATAATGCCAAATCAACATTAAATAAAGATTTCTCATTTAAAGCTCATTCCGGTTCAGTCATATCAGTAAAAGGACAAGGATACGGCTGGGCACTAGATGTTGAAAAAGAAACTAAACAAGTTCAACAAGCCTTTGAGAAAGGCGAAAAATCGCTTTCTGCTTCTAATATTCACGGAAATGGTTGGGAGAAGGAAGGTATCGGTTATAAAACAACATCGAATAATGGCATCGGAGACACGTATGCAGAAGTTTCAATTGCAGAGCAACAAATTTGGATTTACAAAGATGGAAAATTAGTTGTTACAACAAATGTAGTAACTGGTAAACATAGTACTGGTGAAGATACATCACCAGGTGTGTGGTACGTTCTATATAAACGAACACCATACACGCTAAGAGGTAGCGCAGTAGGAAAAGCTGATTATGCGGTTAAAGTAGATTACTGGGTTCCATTCACAAATAGTGGTCAAGGATTCCACGATGCTGGCTGGCGAAAAGACTGGGGAAATAACGCTTATTTAACAGGAGGATCAGGTGGATGTGTGAACCTTCTTCCTAATGTTGCAAAAACTGTATATGATAGTTTGAACACTTATGATCCAGTTATCGTGTACTAAAAAATAGCTACGTATCAAGAAATAAACAAAGCAGGAAATCTTACCTGATGGTATATGAAAAAACACCTCTTGCATTCGCATACTAAGTGTGCAAATGCAATGGAGGTGTTTTTGTTTGAATACAAGAGTGTATTGCTTATAAGAAACAAAGTAGGAAGAGGTTAAGAATAAGTATTCAAATAGTCAATAAAATTGACAATGAATATCATTTTCACTTAATATAGAATCGTCGCATTTAATTAGACATGAATTTTTTGTTAATATAATAGATTTCTATTAAGTTGTCACATTTAAGAACTATCATTAAATCTTTTAAGAATTTAAATGTAGGAAAGGGTAATATAAAATGAACTGGAAAAAAGGCGGATTATGGGTTATTATTTTTTTCGTTGTAAAAGGCACAATTTCTACACTTTTAATCGTTACAGGTGCTAAATATTTTGATCTATCATTTATGCAACTTATCTTATTAATTCTGACCTTATTAGTGATTTCTCTAATAAGCCGAAAATTGCTGTATAGACATAAACAAAACAAAAAGCAAAAAGAGCTAAATATATAATGGAGCCCCAGAGACCGTTGGATTTCTGGGGTTTTATTTCGATAGTTTTTTCGCATGTATATCAATTTAACAGAATAGGTTGTCCAAAATGATAAAATCGATGATGTTTAAAATGCGTCAGTTATTTTTACATAAGGATTGTAGAGAGCCTTTAAATATCAATCTTTATTTTGAAGCGACAGACGCGCATGAATTATGCTCTTTTTTCAATTGGTAGTTTAAATGTAAAAGTACTGCCTTCTCCTAATTCACTTTCAACTGTAATTTCTCCTCCATGTAGTTCGACAATCCATTTTACCATAGACAATCCTAAACCTGTGTTTCCGATGTTTGAAGATGTTCGTGCTGCGTCAACTCGATAGAAGCGGTCCCATATTTTAGTAATATGTTGCTCGCTGATGCCTATACCATTATCAGAGACTTTACCTATTATGTTGGTTTCATCACGGAATAGTTGCATATTCACAGTTCCACTCGCTTTGCTATATGCAATTGCATTCGTTAGTAAATTCATTAATAAACGCATCATCAATGTTTGATCTGCTTTTATAAACAGGTTTTCCTCTATATGAGTTGTTATATCAATCGAAGCCTCTTGCACCATTAATGAGAGCTCTTCTACGACGATTTCCGTTAATTCACTCATATTGATACATTCAAATTGGAAAGTATTATGTTTTCCTTGGTCAGCTCTTGCTAATAATAAGAGTTGGGAGAGTAGAGCGGACATTTTACGTGATTGCTTCAAAATGACTTCTAACGATTCTTCCATTTCTTTCGGATTATTCCTCTGTGATAAAGCGTATTCGCATTGCGAAATAATAACAGATGTTGGTGTTCTTAATTCATGAGATGCGTCAGATGTAAATTGTTTTTCACTTTCAAATGATGTCTCCAATCGCTCGAACATTTTGTCAAAGGTTTGGGCTAAATGATACATTTCATCTTTTGGTGAACCTTGTAAATGAATTCTTTTCGAAAGGTCTTTACCATCACCAATTTTACTAGCTGAATCACTCATTTGTTGCACAGGTCGAAACGCTCTTTGCGTAATAAAATATCCTCCCGCTGCCGCAATGAGAATAAGTAATGGGAATGAGATGAGTGTTATGACAATAAGTGTATTCATCGTTGAAGATAATTGGCTCATGGTCATTATTCCACGAATCCAGACTTGCTCATCGTCGCCTCCATTATGGAGAAAATCATATACAATCCATTCTTTATTACCGTCTTTAATGGTTTGTATTTCATCGGATTTAAGCGATACCTTTTTATTAAAGTTTGTAGGACTATTTCCTGCTAGCAGCTCACCTTGTTTATTATAAATACTTATATTTACGCCATCTTCTAAGGCTTCAAAATCATCGTCCATCTTTAAGTGTCCATGCTTATATTCGATATCTTCCATGCTTTCTTTTACTGTGCTCTTCAATTTATCTTTCATATTAAAAAGCAAAACTTTATCTGAAGAAGTTAAAATAAAAGCTAACACGAGTGCCATAATAATTACAATTAGCCCCGTATACCACAGGGTTACTCTCATTTTTATTGATAGTCTTTTCATGATTCTACTCGCAATACGTAACCAGTTCCTCGCACTGTATGAATTAACTTCGTTTCAAACTGGCTATCAATTTTTTTACGAAGATAGCGGACGTAAACATCAATAATATTCGAGCCACCTTCATAATCGTAATTCCACACATGTTGCTCAATTTTATCTCGTGTCAGCACAACTTCTTTATTACGAATCATATATTCTAAAATAGCAAATTCTTTACTGGAAAGAGTGATAACTTGGTCTCCTCTTGTTACTTTATGCATATTGCAATCTACCACTAGGTCAGCGATTTCAAACACATTAGATGTATTTCCTGTTTTTCTTCGCATTAACACTCGAATTCTTGCTAACAGTTCATCAAAAGCAAACGGCTTTACTAAATAATCATCCGCACCTAAGTCGAGTCCTGTTACGCGATCATCAATTGTATCTTTAGCTGTAAGAAGCAAGACAGGAGTTGCATTATTGTCCGCGCGTAATCTTTGTAATACGCGTAAACCATCTATTCCGGGAATCATAATGTCAAGGACAATCAAATCGTAGGTAGCCATGTTTATATAATCCAAGGCATCTTCTCCATTCCCACATGCATCGACACTATAATGTTCTGCATTTAATCGTTTCACCAATATATTTTGTAAGTCTTGTTCATCTTCGACAATAAGAACTCGCATTAACATTCTCCTTTTCTTCTTATTAATATGTATCACTATAATTCAAAAACATTAAAGAAAGATTAGAAACGATTTAATTATATCATTTTATCCAGCATTAACGGACAGTAAGACTCCTCCTTCAAAATTCGGCGAATGCGAGGGAGTTAGGGGAAGTCGGGCTACCCGTAAAAGTCTTCACTTTATTTTTTGTACATTAATCTTCCTTTAATGTTTGTTCAGTAATATAAAGGCAAGGATAAGGTGCACATGTAAAGGGAGGAAAACAGAATGCGAAAATGGATGCTGATTGGAGCGATATCTTGTGTATTGTTAACAGCTTGTTCTACTCAAGCTGATAACAATACAGAAGTGCAACAACTGAAAGTGGAAAATGATAAATTACAAAAAGAAGTTGCTCAACTACAACAAGAACCAAACAAAATAGGGCCCGCTACGAATGATACGAAGCAAACACAAGATTTCAAAAACGAAGTCACATCTATTGTAGAAAAGGCCAATAACACGAAACCAGTTGGAGCAAAAGAAGAAAAATTAAATACGTACTTAGCAGTAAAAAAAGAAATTGACCAATTGGATGACAAGATAGATCTATCTGATAATCGGCTAGAAGCAGATTATCACGCTGGAACGATAACGATTGAACAATATAAAGCGCAAGAAAAAGAATACGATATACTGGAAGATCAATTAGAACAAGCAGAAAAGGCACTTGAAGCAAGATTTGGAATAGAGGATTAATCAATAAGGAGTGGATGAAAATGTTAAAACATAAAAAGAAAATAATTATAAGTGTAATTGCTATTTTAGTAAGTGGTATTGCTATTATTGGTGGATATTATGGTATGGGTTACAATTATGCAAAAAAGAATGAAAACTACACAGAGAAACAAGTTCGTGAAATTTCTTTAGCTCATACAAATGGAGAAATTATTAATGTGAAAAAAGAATTTGAATTAGAAGATGACAACTTAGCACAATCAAAATTTGAATATGAAGTGGAAATTAAGACACCTAATAATCTGTTAAATATTTTAAAGGTTAGTGCTAGAACGGGTACAATAGAAATCGATAATGAAGATTGAAAAAATATCGACAAATAAAATATTACGTACTTGATTTTTGTTATCGATAGCGAAGAAAAAGACGGTTCCCTAATTTTACAAGGGAATCGTCTTTTTTTTGTTCTATGGATCTATGCATTTTTTATACTTTCCTATCCTGGTGCGGTTTTAGGGTTCTTGTCTGTTATTGGATTAACTGAAAAACTGTATAAAACCTTGTATACCCTTAGTGTGGTTTTTTCCGAAATACTGGCGGTACCCCGTCGCTATCAATCTAAGCTCATACAACGTCAATTATATTAGGGGCTGTTTCAGTTCTCGTTTTATCTTTTTACAATGATGAATATGAAATAATGACTTCCACTTATAAGAATGTGAAGAAGTGTTGATGCCAGTTGGAACTGTGGTAAAGGTTGAGGGTGGAATCTAAGGGAATATCAGAGATGTGCATGAAAGGTTATTAATCCATCTTCTATAAAATCGTGGGATTATATATGCACTTATTATCCTGGAGATTTTAAAATAAAACCTATCTAATTATAGAAGTGATTTGAACGTAAGGAAATTGTAAGAAATGGATAAGAAAAAAGAAATTTTTATTGTGTAGGATACAAATATAGAGAAGCGTAAAAGAGGGAGGGTAAATAGGATACATTTATACGAAAAACAAACTAGTAATAAGAGCATTCTATTGGTGGCAATTACTGAAAGAACAGAATACTCACTACAGTTCCTACAGGAAAGGGAAGAATCAATGGATATGGTCTAGGAATCTATGAAATTATATTTCCTAACGGTGTCCCGATATGGGAACATACAGATGTTATTCTAGGATTTGATACTTTTGCTGGAGGGGCATATGTTGACGGCAATTTGAACAGTATGGGTAGAGCCGAGAATACTGGGCTTTTTAAAAGTATTTTACTTGTTGAATATAGACAGTAGGGATAAAGCCAGAATAGTAGTTTATGTGATGTTTGTAATTGAACAAATAAAAGATGAAATCGATCATTTATCTAAGGAGGAATTTTTCTTATGGAAAATAAATTATCTGGAGTGTTAGCCGCTACCTTAGCTCTAACGATGAGTCTACCAACAGGAGCGATAGCGTCTTCTAGCAGTAAGACTCCGGTTGTATCTAGCCAAGAAGTTGCTAGCAAAGATTTGGAGAAGATTGCTGCAGAGAACGCTGCACTGCTCACGAAGTCCTATGAGACGACTAGTGTACAGTATGCGCTGATTGATAATGGTAAACTTATTTTGTCGGGTCAGACAGGTAAGAACGACATAGAAGGGAAAGAGCCACTAACTAAAGATACTCTATATGGAATTGGTTCAACCAGTAAAGTATATACAGCTGCGGCTGTTATGAAACTGGTAGACGAAGGAAAAGTTGATTTGGATGCTCCTGTTGCCCGCTATATTCCTGATTTCAAAATGAAAGATAAACGATATAAGCGTATTACACCGCGTATGCTGTTGAATCACTCCTCGGGTTTGCAAGGTTCGACGTTCAATAATGCATTTTTATTTAAAGATAATGATGCTTATGCCCATGATATATTATTGCAACAATTGTCCAACCAAAACTTGAAGGCAGACCCTGGTGCGTTCTCAGTATACTGTAATGACGGTTTTACACTGGCTGAGATCTTGGTAGAAAGAGTCAGCGGTATGAGTTTTACTGAATTTCTACATCAAAAGTTTACAGAGCCATTAAAACTGAATCATACGATAACATCGCAAGACAAATGGGAAGACGAAAAGCGGGCTGGACTGTATTCTCCGACATACCAGGGACAGCTACCAAGTGAAATGGTGAATCTAATTGGTACGGGAGGAATCTCTTCTACTGCAGAAGATGTGGTGCGATTCTCACAAATATTTATGGGACAGGGGAAAGAAATTCTCTCTAATAAAGCAGTCAAGGCGATGGAACAAGAAGAATATAAAAAAGGAATGTGGTCGGAAGATAGCGGAAATGTGTTCAACTATGGACTTGGCTGGGATAGTGTGAAACTATACCCATTCAGTGAATATGGGATAAAAGCGTTGACTAAGGGTGGGGATACGATACTGCAACATGCTACATTGGTCGTGCTTCCAGAACAGAAGATGGCAGCAGCTGTATTGTCCTCCGGCGGCGGCAGCATGACAAATCAACTGTTGGCAAATAAATTACTGCTAGCTAGGCTTAAAGAGAAAGGGACAATTAAGGATATAAAGCCAGATAAATCCTTCGGCAAGCCTGACAAGGCTAAAGTGCCTCAAGACGTGGTAAAAAAAGCAGGATTTTATGGAAATAGCTATAGCCATTTCAAAATAGAAATTACGAAGAAGGGAGAACTGTTTTTACCAACTAAACCGGAAGAAAAATATGTATATACGGCGGATGGGAGCTTTATAAATGAGAAGGGTACTTCCAAGCTTAACTTCGTCACAGAGAAGAATGGAAAAGTTTATTTGAGAGAGAGCACATATGAATTATCACCGGGATTGGGGCAAAATGTGCTGACTCACTATTTAGCCCAGAAATTAGAAAACAATGTGTTACCGAAGAAAACAGCTGCTGCATGGGCGAAGCGCGAGGGTGGCAAGTTCTATCTCGTTAACGAAAAATTTAATTCTATGAACTATCTAGGACAACTAATGCCTCTTAACACACAAATTACGATCAAGGATGGATATTGGGACGGCAAAAAAATTACAGGTCCGAATACGGCGACGCATCAAATTCAAATTCCTGTGATGAATGGGCGGGATACAAAGGAAGCCCATTTCTATACAGAGGATGGTACTGAATATATGGAGATGTCCAGCTTTTTATACGTCAGTGAATCTAACGTAAAACCCCTTGATACAGGTCAATTATCGAAAGTTACATTGCAAAAAAATGGGCATGCGAAATGGTTTACGGTCCCGCAAGAGGCAGCAGGGAAAACGATGAATGTGGAGTTGTCATCAGGAAGTTCATTCGCGGTGTATGATGAGAATGGAGTATGCGTCAATTTTACCGTCGTTAGTGATAATAACAAAGTGAAACTACCAGAGAACGGAACCGTTGTATTTGCTGGCGCACCGAACTCCGAATTTACAGTCGCATTGAACTAGCTACAACTCGGGATAGACTTCAATAAAACAGTGCGACATGGAAAAGATATTTTATTTGTATCTTAAGTATTACCTTAAATGATATTACACTTAAATTCTTACCTTAATAGCAATGGGATAGCACCACATGCCTATCAGCCTAAGAAAATAAATTAACCCCATGTCCATCAAGCTAGTAAAAAAAAATACCCCAAAAATAGTAAAATTGACATCCCCAGAGTAAAAATGTTAAAAATTATTGTTTAGGGGCAGCGTAAAACATTAGTTTGATAGCGATATGGCGCTACTCATAAAAAAGAAATAGGAGAGAATATCCTATTTCTTTTTATTAATATAATAAAATGTAATGAATAGATCCAAAGTAATGATAATAATTAGAAGTAACAAGTGTATAAGTGCATCAGTTTTTCCGTTTAGTAAAGACTTTACAAAGAAATCCCATTCTGTTTCATAGGGAGGTTCTACCCAATTTCGTTGCAGACCTAATACCATTCCATTTATAAAATAGACAATACTTAATAGAATCCTTCCAACAAATAAGGCAGCTGTTTTTATATTCCAATCCTTTATCTTGATGACATAAAGGATTGGAAATAGTATCAGTATCCAAAAAACAAGAATAAAGACTGTATTTCCCATTCTCTCCTCCTAACAAAATGATTGTATTTTTAATCTTGGTAAATTCTTAGGTTGGAGGTATGTTTCATTGTTACTGGTTAAAAACAAGGACCGTAATTCCGGTTCTTTTTCTATTCCGCAAAATAAAGGTTTGCTTTATCTCTCAGTTTCAAAAAACTCAATCCATTCTCCATCAGGACCAGCGAAGAATATGTAACGTGTTCCATCTGGTAATGTTTCGATTTCTTCTCCTAGTAAAAAGGTTACTTTATGTTTCTGTATTCTTTCGATTTCATTCTCTAATGAATCTACTTTAAAGCAAATGTGATGTACTTTTCCTTCTGCCGGAAGAGAAGAGTTATAACCTTCAATGAGTTCTAGTATCGTTTCCTTTGATTCTTCCACACCTAAAAAAGCGAGTTTTAAGTCTGGATTCGGGTGTCCCATACGTTTAATGAGCTGTAAGCCAACTACTTCTTCATAAAATGAAATAGATGTTTCTAAGTTTGCGACCATAAGTCCGACGTGTTCAATTCTTCTAACTGACATGTAGATTCCTTCTTTCTGAAAATTATATACAATATATTATTGAAAATTAAGAAAATAAGCAAGATAAAAACCTTACAAATTTTAGCGTGTTATATGGTATAGTGAGAAAGTATGTTTGGGGAGAAGGAAGGAGATTATACGATGAATACACCTACTCAAACTCCTTCATTATCGGAAACGATGAAAGAGTGGCATTATGCATTAGCGTATGAAATTAAGCATTGGAAAACGATAGGTGGTAGTAAAATTTCTATCATGAACGGTCGTTTTTTATATACAGATTATGAAAGTACAGTATATGTATTTCAGCTTATTTCGGAAGTAAGTTTACCGGAAGGTTCACCAATTCGAATTGAGTTCGATGGTGAGGAAGCGACAGGAGAAGTATTATCTGTACATGGATTAGAAATAGAATTGAAATTAAATGATTATATACAAGGTGAAATACGAGAAGCTGTTTTATACAGTGAACCGTGGCAATTGTTAGAGCAACTGCAAGAGCGATTGAAAGAAGCGCGTAAAGATAAGTTAAAACGTAATCGTATAAAGCGTCTTGTTGACGGGACGAGTAGTCCGAAGCATATTGAGAAGATGAAAAATCCGAAAAATGAATTGGCGTATCGTTCATTTTACAATCCGACGACGTACGTGTGGGGACCGCCTGGAACAGGGAAGTCTTACAATTTATCACGTATTATTTCGGCACATTATCAAAAAGGAAAATCGGTACTTGTATTAGCTCATAGTAATGCGGCAGTAGACGTATTAATGAGTGAAGTCACGAAGCAAATTGAGAAGAAAAAGAAATGGACACCTGGCGAAATTGTTCGTTACGGTTATAGCCAACATGAACATATACGAAATCATGAAACGTTACTTGCGTCGAAGTTAGTTGAAACGACGAACGGATCTTGGGGAGAAGAAAGACTCTATTTAGAGGAAACACGACAAGATCTTCGAGAAAAGATTTTATCATATAAAGCGACTTCTGCTGATAAGAAGCGTATACAAGAGATTGAAAGTGATCTTCGAAAGCAAAAAGCAAAAATTAAAGAAGTAGAAAAAGAATACATTGAAAATGCGAAAGTAATCGGCGCGACTTTATCGAAATGTGCCATTGATTCACTGATTTATGAGCGTACATTTGATTTAGTTGTCGTAGATGAAGTGAGTATGGCATATGTTCCGCAAATCGCATTAGCTGCTTCACTTGGAAAACGTATCGTCGTTTGTGGCGACTTTTTACAATTACCTCCAATTGCGATGGCGAACCATGAACTTGTTCGCAAATGGCTCGGGGAAGATATGTTTTACCATGCTGGGATTGTTGAGTCTGTTAATAAATCAGAAGCACATCCGAACCTATTTATGTTGCAGGAACAAAGACGTATGCATGCGGATATATCGAAGTTTACGAATTCGTTTATTTATAAAAATAGAGTATACGATCATCCGTCTGTTTCAGAGCGTAAAGAACTTGCGCAATTGCAGCCGTTCGCAAATGAGGCGAGTGTTTTATTCGATACGAGCCAAATGGGAGCCTTTTCGTTAAAAGACGCTGCATCTGGTTCACGTTTTAACATTATGTCTGGTTTAGTAGCAATGCAAATGATGTTAATCGGATTGTTAGATGGTGTTCAATCGATTGGTGTTGTGACACCTTACAGGGCGCAGTCACGCTTTTTATCGACGTGTATTAGAGAAATGTTGCAGAGAACGAAATATCAAAACATACCAGTATTAGCGGCAACAGTTCATAAGTTCCAAGGTTCTGAAAGAGATATGATGATCTTTGATACGGTTGACAGTTATCCGCAAGAACGACCTGGCGTATTATTCTTTGATCACAAAAACCATCGCCTCGTCAATGTAGCAGTGACAAGGGCGAGAGGGAAGTTCATTCAATTATCAGATTGCCATTATATGCGTAAAAACCTTTCGAGAAAACAAGCATTATCACAATTAACAGCTCATATAGAACGTCACGGAGATGTGTATGATCGCACGACATCAAGACAATTGTGGGAACGGAAAATTTCGAAACGTTTACGCTGGTTTATGGAAATGAATCTTGAGGAAACGAAAGGGTTATTAAAAGATATTTTAGCCGCAAAACGAAAAATTATTATTTCACTTCCAAGTACAAAACAAGTGGATAAGCGAGTATGGCAAGCGTTAATGCGTACAAATGCGCAAATAACAGTTTATAGTGATGGACCAGTTCCACTGAAAAATGTAAAGTTACAAAGACAAAATAAAGCATTCCCATTCTTAGTAATTGATGATGAAATCTTCTGGGCAGGTGCACCGCTTACATCTCAAATGATGTTTGAAGGTAGTACGGAATTTCCGTACGTATGTGCAAGACTGCAAGCACCAGAAACAATTGGTGTATTAAAAGGATTTTTAGATATTCGGTAAATTCGGATAGGAATTCCTTGACTTTTAATCGGAATGAACTTAGAATGAATGTAATTTAATATAATTTTATGAAAATTCTTATCACGAGAGGTTGAGGGACTGGCCCTATGACACCTCGGCAGCGGATTCATTATGAATACTGTGCCAATTCCAGCAAGGTAACTTGAAAGATAAGAAAGAAGCTCATTTTGACTGTATATGCAGAAGCCTCTTTCTATCTTTTAGAAAGAGGCTTTTTTATGTGAAAATATAAGGGGGAAGAAAAATGGGAGCTACTGGAGTAACGTCACAAAGAAAAACAATCGAAGAGAGTATTGAAAGAAATAAGGAAAAGTACATAGAAACAAGTCATGATATTCATGCGAATCCGGAGATAGGTAACCAAGAGTTTTACGCATCAAGAACGTTAAGTTTATTGCTAGGGAGCGCAGGGTTTCAGTTGCAGCACAATATAGCTGGACATGAAACAGGTTTTATTGCGCGAAAAAGCTCAGGAAAACAAGGACCAGTTATCGCATTTTTAGCTGAGTATGATGCTTTACCAGGACTTGGTCATGCGTGTGGTCACAATTTAATTGGCACAATTAGCGTTGCGGCAGCAATCGCATTATCAGAAACGCTTGAAGAAATTGGGGGAGAAGTTGTCGTGTTTGGAACACCAGCTGAAGAAGGAGGACCAAACGGTAGTGCAAAAGCGAGTTATGTAAAGGCTGGTTTATTTAAAGATATTGATGCGGCACTTATGATTCATCCGAGCGGAAAAACAGCGACAACGAGTCCATCACTAGCAGTCGATCCACTTGATTTTCATTTTTACGGAAAAACAGCTCACGCCGCAGCTTCACCAGAAGAAGGAATTAACGCATTAGATGCGGTCATTCAGCTGTATAACAGCATTAACGCACTTCGCCAACAACTTCCGTCAGATGTGAAAATTCATGGCGTTATTACTGAGGGCGGAAAAGCACCTAACATTATTCCTGACTACGCTGCAGCAAGATTCTTCATCCGCGCAGCAACGAGAAAAAGATGTGCGGAAATAACAGAGAAAGTAAGAAATATCGCAGAGGGAGCAGCATTAGCAACAGGTACGAAAGTGAAAATTCATCAATTCCAAAATGAAATCGATGAACTACTCGTAACAAAAACATTTAATGAAGTCGTAGCCGAAGAGCTAGAATTACAAGGTGAAGACGTAAATCGGAAAGAAAGATTTGGCATCGGCTCAACAGACGCAGGAAACGTAAGTCAAGTCGTACCGACCATTCATCCGTACATTAAAATTGGTCCAGACGATTTAATTGCACATACGAATGAATTTAGAGAAGCAGCACGTTCAGAACTTGGAGACAAAGCGTTAATTACATCAGCAAAAGCACTAGCAAATACGGCGTATCGATTAATTACGGAAGAAGGATTGTTAGATAAGGTGAAGGAGGAGTTTAAAGAGGTGCAGAGGAATCAAGGGTAAGGCGCTTTTTCGAATATAAATCTAATTCATATGCAGAAATAATAGAAAAGAACATTGAAAAATCAATGTTCTTTTCTATTTATGAATCATTTATTTCTTTAGTGATATCTTGAATCTGGTCTAGTCTAGTTTAATAGTAACGGTGATCTGTGAGTTCGAATTGCATTAAAGGATAATAACTAGAGAATGTGTTGTAATTAAAATTTATATTTCTATATTAATTTGTAAAATAAATTCAATTTATGTTATTATATTTCCCTTGGACTGACAGTTTATAGAATGTATAGTGAATATTTGAAAAGTTAAAATAGGGGATGTATTACGTTGAAATGGTTATCTTGGGACAGAAATTTAAAAACTAGATTGATTGGCGAAACTATGTTCAATACATTGTTTTGGATGTATTTTCCGTTTATGGCAATATACTATAGCGATGCTTTTGGTAAAGCAATTGGCGGAATTTTAATGGCAATTATACCTCTTGTAGGCATAATAGGTAATTTGTTAGGTGGATATTTAGCTGATCGATTAGGGCGTCGACCTGTCATGCTATTAGGCACAATCATACAAGTAGCAATGTTTGCAGTTTTTGCTTTATCTCATTCACATTGGATTAATTATTTAGCCTATATCGGTATTGGAATTAGCGGGGCAATATACAGTCCAGCAAGTTCTGCAATGATAGCTGATATAGTGCCAGAAAAGGATAGAAGGGTGGTCTTTGCCACTTTTGTTACAGCAAATAATATTGGTGCTGTATTTGGACCAGTGTTAGGTTCATTTTTCTTCTTTCATTATCGAAGTGAATTGTTATGGACTTGTACAATTGTTACATTTATTTATTTTATAGCAATCTATTTCATAATTAGAGAAACGCTTCCCGAAGCTTCTAAAAATGATGGAGATAACAATCCAATATCAAAAATCTTTAAAGAACAATGGAATAATTATATGAAAATTTTTAGTGATAAAATTTTCTCTCTTTACATATTTGCGGGAGTTTTGATTATGATAGCTTTCATGCAGCTAGATCTTTATCTTGCATTATATGTAAAGGAATTTGTACCAACTCAATCTCTTTTCTCATGGAGTACTGGTTCATTCTCTTTGAGTAATACTGAAATTTTCGGATGGATGATGGGGTTAAATGGCATTTTGTTTGTTTTATGTTCTTTACCAGTTGCAAAATATTTTGAGAATTGGAGCGACCGAAACGTTTTAATTGTCTCTAATATATTATTTGGAATGGGTATGTTTTTAATAGGGTTAACAACGAATATATGGCTACTATTTGGCTTTATGGCAATATTAACTATTGGGGAATTGATTCGTTCGCCAGTTGTACATAGTTTCGTCAGTAAATATGCACCTGAAAATTCTAGAGGACAGTATATGGCAGCATCTAATTTACAATTTACCATTGGGCGTTTTATTGCACCAATAATGATTGTATTTTCTACATGGCTATCTCCAATTGTTGTGTTCGGAATTATATTACTTTGTACCCTTGTTAGTGCAGTTTTCTATGTGAAAGTATTTCGTATGATTTCAAATACAAACATACATAATTCTACAAAATAGCCCTGTTATGCAGGGCATTTTGTAATTTGATAACTTAAAAGTTCTGTTAAGGGAAAGAAGAGAAGAATATATTAATCAAAAAAAATTGATTAATTAGTTGCATAAAGAGCTAAACTACATATATACTATAAACATCAAAAAAATTTGATGAAGGGAGAGGGGACTAAAATGGCACAAGATTTTCAGCTCTATGAGAAAAAATTTAAAGCATTAGCGGATCAAAAGCGTTTAGAGATTATGTATGAACTTTGCCAGCGAGGCCAGACTTGTGTATGTGATTTAGCAGAGATTTTTGAAATGACGCAATCTAAGTTGTCCTATCATTTAAAGATTTTATTAGATGCAGGTTTAATTGTAAAAGAAACAAAAGGTACGTGGAGTTATTATGATTTAAATGATGCGGAAGTAAATAATTTATTATCAGAAGAATTGTGCTGCATTTTTAGAAAAACAGGCAAAGGTAGTTGCTGTTAAAATTTTGTAGTATTAATCAAAAAAAATTGATTAATAACATATAAAGAGGAGGAATAAGTTATGAGATATGTTCATGTTGGTATAAATGTTACGGATTTAGAGAAGTCTATTGAATTTTACGAAAAAGTATTTGGTGAGTCACCAGTTAAGGTGAAAATAGATTATGCAAAATTTTTATTAGAGACGCCAGGACTTAACTTCACGCTGAACGTAAGAGATGAAGTGAAGGGAAACCAAGTAAATCATTTCGGTTTCCAAGTGGATACAGCTGAAGAGATTACATTGCATAAAGAAAGATTAGAAAAAGAAGGTTTCTTTGCACGTGATGAGATGGATACAACTTGTTGCTATGCGGTTCAAGATAAGTTTTGGGTAACGGATCCTGATGGGAACGAGTGGGAATTCTTTTATACAAAAGCACAGAGTGATGTTCACAAAATAGAAGAGTCATCTTGTTGCACGACTTCTAACGTAGTAGAACAAAATTCTTGTTGTTAATAGGAGATGGAAAATAAAATGAAACGTTTATCTTTTCTAGATCGATATTTAACACTATGGATTTTTCTAGCTATGGCTGTTGGGATTGGTTTAGGGTATGTATTTCCTAGTGTAGTAGACGGACTAAATACATTACAAGTTGGAACGACGTCTATCCCGCTTGCTGTTGGTTTAATTGTCATGATGTATCCACCATTAGCAAAGGTTCGTTACGAGGAAATGGGCCGAGTATTTAAAGATGTAAAAGTATTGGTTTTATCTTTAGTACAAAACTGGATTATCGGACCTGTACTTATGTTTGTTTTAGCAATTATTTTTCTTCCTGATAAGCCAGAATATATGGTTGGTCTCATTATGATTGGGTTAGCACGTTGTATTGCGATGGTCATTGTTTGGAACGATCTTGCAGATGGGGATAAAGAGTATGCAGCAGGTTTAGTGGCTTTTAACTCAGTACTCCAAATGCTATTCTTCTCCGTTTATGCATACGTGTTTGTAACAGTCATTCCAGAATGGTTAGGAATTGAAGGGGCTATTGTCGATATTACAATGGTAGAAGTAGCGAAATCCGTGTTTATCTATTTGGGAATTCCTTTTATAGCAGGTATGTTGACGCGATTTGTACTCGTTAAGTTAAAAGGTAGACAGTGGTATGAAAAGGTATTTATACCGAAGATTAGTCCACTTACATTACTTGCATTACTATTTACAATCATCGTTATGTTCTCTTTAAAAGGGGAAATGATTGTTAGCGTACCATTAGATGTAGTAAGAATAGCGATTCCGTTATTAATCTATTTTATTGTAATGTTTTTTGTTTCTTTCTTTATGGGAAGAAAAATTGGTGCAAACTATCCGGTGACGACAACGTTAGCATTTACAGCAGGTAGTAATAACTTTGAGTTAGCGATTGCTGTAGCAGTTGGTGTGTTTGGTATTCATTCGGGCGCAGCATTTGCAGCTGTTATCGGGCCGTTAGTGGAAGTACCTGTAATGATTGCACTTGTAAACGTCGCTTTTTGGTTTAAGCGTAAATATTTTAATGATCAACCAGTATAATTTAAAAACAAAGGTGGAAAACAACATGGAAAACAAAAAGACAATCTATTTCTTATGCACAGGAAATTCATGCCGAAGCCAAATGGCAGAAGCGTGGGGCAAACAATATTTAGGTGATAAGTGGAATGTATATTCTGCAGGAATTGAAGCACATGGAGTAAATCCAAACGCAATTAAAGCAATGAATGAAGTAAATATTGATATAACAAATCAAACTTCGGATATGATTGATATAAATATTTTAAATAATGCTGATTTAGTCGTTACCCTTTGTAGTCATGCAGATTCTGTTTGTCCGTCTACACCAAAACATGTGAATCGTGTTCACTGGGGATTTGATGACCCAGCAGGAAAAGAATGGTCTGAATTTCAACGTGTTCGCGATGAAATTGGAGAACGTATAAAGAGATTTTCTGATACAGGGGAGTAAATAAAGGAAAGAGCCAATCTTCTATTTTATAGGGATTGGCTCTTTTTTTATTGTACATAGTTATGACTGCATTGGTTCGCATAAATTACCGAAAAGCAGAGGATATTCTGTTGGGTTTATAAAGTTAGAAATATATTTAATCATGTAGGTGTTCATAAATAATAAAGTCATATAAAAGATAATAAAGTTGTTTAGAATTAGAGGTGGTATGATGAATAATCACACTAACTTTCCTTTGTTAAGTATAATTAAATGAAAGGATTTTTGGATATATAAATAAAGGGTAGTATATTAGCGCAAGGGGGAGAATGATGGATAAGTTGTTACAAGAAATTATAAATTGGTTAAAGATGAGAGATGAACAAATTGTTATCGGTATTTCAGGACATGGTGCAGCTGGAAAAACAACGTTTACTAATAGACTCGTAAAGCTACTAAATCAAAATGAAGTAAATTATATTAATACAGATCCTTACATTGTTAGTTCAGATATCCGCAAGCATGCAGTGATTCACTATACATATCAAAATGAAAATCATCGTTATAAAATGACAGCTTGTCATCCAGCGGCGCACCATTTGGCAGCTTTAGAAAGAGATATTCATATGGTTAGAGCGGGGCTAGATTTTTATACGATAGATACGCATTATATGAAAAGTAAGTTGATTTCTTCGGAAAATAAAGTAACGATTGTGGAAGGAATGAGCGCCGCATTTATTAATCCTGATTTATTTGATTTGAAAATTTATTTTTATACAGATGGCGAAACGGAACTAATGAGAAGATCAAGCCGGGATATAGCTGAAAGGGGAGCCGATATAAATTATTTAAGGCAGTCTCATGAAGAACGCCGGATTCAATATGAAGTATTTATGCATTCGTATAGTCAGCGTTTTGATATCATTATCAAAACCTCTGATGAAACAATATGTTTAGAAAAAAATACATTTGAGTTTTATAAAGTTTAAATGAAAATCCTCAATTTGTTAATTGCATTATGACGCTTCATTTTTCTTATTTAGTACTTGTATTAAACAAATGTATTATTTAATCAATAATACATTCACTATGAAATAACTAGATTTTTAAAAAGATTTAGTAGCCTTCTTTCATCTACATATATAGAAGGCTATTGTAATTTTGGCGGCAAAATTACATAACTTTATTATTACTCCACAGTAGGATAGAATTCTTTATTTGAATACATTAGGTGTATCTTAAAAATCCTCACTTTAAAAGGTTTTTATTCGGAAGTACAAGAATGAATTTTTGCATGAAAGGGGAATAGGGTGAAACGCATAATAAGAAATGTAGTAATAAATTATTTTAAAGAAATTCATCCACTAATAGTGGAAGCAGAATTACATAAGAACAGTTGGCATACAGATTTACATTATAAAATCATCGTAAATGGAGACCGGTATTCCGCACGGTTTATGAATGGCGATCGAACAACTAATCCAGCTTTTGGGACATTATCAAATGAACAATTGAAAGAGCAAGTACGATTTACGTATTATTTACGAGAGCATGGAATCCCATTTATGCAGATTAAGGAGAATCGGGCGGGAGGGTCATTTACATTTGTTACTTGGAATGATGAACAGTACCGGTTTGTATTGTCTACTTGGATTGAAGGGGAGCATATTACTCATTGTACAGAAACAATGGCAGAGATTTTTGGAAAGGAAGCAAGAAATATACATGATATTTCTAGTACATTTCAAAACTCGACTTTTCAAAAGAAATCGCATTTAGATGGATATGGTGAGTTTATAAAGCTATTAGAAAATAAAGGTGGTACATGTAAGGAATTGCGGGGGTATATAGAGCTCGCTAAGTGTCATATAGAATGTGCATATACGAATAATTTGGAGTTTATTGTACAAACCGATTTAAATCCTTTGAATGTTTTATGGGGATCAAGTCAAAAGGTAAAAGGAATTGTGGATTTTGAATCTATTAGTTATGTTGACCGCGTTGAAGGGTTAGCCTTTTTAATAAAGTGGTATTCCCGGACAGAAGGAATGGAGTCACATGTAGTATGTCCGAAAGTTGCTAGAGCATTTTTAGAAGGGTATGGAGCTAATAACATTTTAACTTTAAATGAGTATGAAAGACTTTCTTCGTTGCTATGGTTATCAGGTAGTTTAAATTGGAACTTTGTTAAAAAGACGATGAACCTAATGGGTGACGAGAGTGCATTAGTAGAACATTTGAGAGTTTATAAAGGAAGAGGAGAAAGACTGTCGTCATTGTTAATTGGTAGATAACATTTATTATTCTAATTTTGGATGCGAAAAAGAAAGCATATGGGGTGTTCAAAAAATGAAAATACAAATTGTATTGTTTGATGGTTTTGGAGAACTTGTCTCCTTTGCACCTTTTGAAGTATTGAAAAGAGCGATAGAAGAAGGGGCTCCATTTACGGTTGAACTCGTATCAAGTGTACAGAAACAAGAAGTTACTACTTCATTTGGAATTACGGTGAAACTACATGATTTTTTACGAATGGATAATCGCCCAGATTTATTAATTGTACCTGGTGGAGGCTGGAATCATAAAGCTGGGCACGGAGCACGAAAGGAAGCTGAGTTTGGTACTTTGACTAAAATGATTAGAGAGATGCACAACGAAGGAACGATTGTTGTGGGAGTTTGTACTGGAGGTATGTTACTAGCTGCATCCGGTATATTAAATGATAAAAAGGCGACAATGCATCATTTGGCGCAGAGTGAAATGAGTGAATATGGAGCGGAGTTTCTTCCTTACAGAATTGTAGATCAAGGCGATATTATTACTGTAAGAGGAGTTACTTCAGGAATTGATTTAGCTCTTTGGGTTATCGAAAAGTTCGCAAGTCCTAAAATTGCAGCCGCTGTTGAATATAGAATGGAATATGAGCGGCGAGGTGTTGTTTGGAAGTAATTTAATTATATTTTTTGCTGCAGAGCGTATCAAATATTGTAAAAGAGAAAGAGTCAACTCATACGAGTAGGTTCTTTCATTTATATACTATATTGCTTATTTTTCACAGTAATATCTTTTTCAAAAAATCATAAAATAGATAATATATTTTGTTCCACATTGATAATTATTTTCATTATATATTTATAAATTAGTAAAATTTAGTTTACAAATTTGCGTACAACTTATATAATTTGACTCATATAAAAAAGTTTCCTTAAGGAAACTTAAACATGGATTTACATTCGCTTTATATTTTTTTGCTTAAAAGTTGCCTTTACGCAAAATAATTATATATACGAAAAAAAGAAAGGGGAATGCATAAAAAATGGATGAGGCTATAATTGTTAAAGATTTGTTTGTATCGTATCAAGGGAATCAAGTAGTTCAAAATGTCTCCTTCGATATTGAGAAAGGGAAGCTCGTTGGAATTATTGGTCCAAATGGAGCGGGGAAATCTACTTTAATGAAAGCTGTATTAGATTTAATTCCAAATGATAAGGGATATGTCCAAATCCTTGGAGAGGATATTCGAAGCGTTAGAAAGAGTGTTGCATATGTACCGCAAAGAAGTGATATAGATTGGGACTTTCCGATTACAGTTTTAGATGTCGTGCTAATTGGAACGTATCCATCTTTAGGTATGATGAAAAGACCGAAGAAAGAGCATCGGGATTGGGCGTTTGATTGCTTAAAAAAAGTCGGAATGGAAGAGTTTAAAAATCGCCAAATCGGTGAGTTGTCAGGTGGACAACAACAACGTGTCTTTTTGGCGAGAGCTTTAGCGCAAAAGGCAGAAATATTCTTCTTAGATGAGCCGTTTGTCGGAATTGATGTAACAAGTGAAGAGACAATCATTAAAATTCTTAGGGAACTACGTAAAGAAGGAAAAACGATTGTCGTTGTCCATCATGATTTAAGTAAAGCAGAATCGTATTTTGATAAATTACTATTAATGAATAAAAGCTTAATTCATTACGGAGAAGTACGCCAAGTATTAGAACCAACTGTTATGTCAAAAGCGTATGTGAATCAAGGAATATTGTTTAATAATGCAGCGGAGGTACATTCATCATGAAGATTGTAGAATTTATAGATGCATTAACGCAGTATAGTTTTCTGCAGAAGGCGTTATTAACTTCCGTTATGGTAGGCGTTATTTGCGGCGTAATTGGCTGTTTTATTATTTTACGAGGTATGGCATTAATGGGTGATGCCATTTCACATGCTGTTCTTCCAGGAGTAGCGCTTTCTTATATGATTGGAATGAACTATTTTATAGGAGCGGTTTTAACAGGTGTTATTACTGCAGTAGGAATCGGATTTGTAAGTCAAAATAGTCGTATTAAACATGATATGGCGATAGGAATTATGTTTACATCTGTTTTCGCTGTAGGGATTATTTTAATTACCTTTATGAAGAGTAGTTCTGATTTGTATCATATTTTATTCGGGAATGTCTTATCCGTTCGTTCTTCTGATATGTGGATGACACTGATTATTGGAGTGGTCATTATTGGTCTTGTAATGTTGTTTTACAAAGAATTACTCGTATCCACGTTTGATCCAACGATGGCGCAAAGCTATGGATTACCGAATAAATGGATTCATTATGGCTTAATGATTCTCCTTACAATGGTTACAGTAGCTTCACTTCAAACTGTTGGAATTATTCTAGTTGTTGCCATGCTTATTACACCAGCGGCTACAGCGTATTTATTAACAAATCGTTTATGGGTCATGATTTATTTAGCGGCAGGAATTGGTGCACTTTCATCTGTAGTAGGGCTGTATTTTAGTTTCTCGTATAATCTTGCTTCAGGTGCAACAATCGTTCTCGTTGCAACATTCTTGTTCTCACCGTCACAAGGTTTGTTTTGGAGAGCTATTAAAATTAGAAAAAATAGAGCAGAGTTGTCATAATTGATTGGAGGATAATGATGAAATTAAAAAATATTTTATTATCGGTAATTTGTATTTTCGTATTTGCGTTAACAGCGTGTTCTAGTAACACAAATGGGAAAGAAGAGGGTAGTGGAAAATTAAAAGTTGTAACAACATACTCCATTATATACGATATGGTGAAGCAAATTGGTGGAGATAAAGTTGAGATTCATAGTCTTGTTCCAATTGGAGCTAATCCACATGAATATGATCCACTACCGAAAGATGTTATGAAAATGACAGATGCAGATATGGTGTTTTACAATGGGCTAAACTTAGAAGAGGGCGGAGCATGGTTTAAAAAGCTATTAAAAACGGCAAATAAATCAGAGAAAGATGCACCGGTTTATAAAGTAAGTGAAGGTGTAGAAGCTATTTACTTAGAAACAAAAGGATTAGAAAAAGAACCAGACCCACATGCTTGGATGAATATTAAAAATGGTATTTTATACGCTGAAAATGTGAAGCAGGCATTAATTAAAGAAGATCCTAAAAATAAAGAGTTCTATACTAAAAATGCTGATGAGTATGTAGCAGAACTTCAAAAGTTACACGATGAGACAGTAAACAGAATTCATCAAATTCCTGAAGAAAAACGTTTCTTAATCTCTAGCGAAGGTGCTTTTAAATACTTTGGAAAAGCATATGACATTAAGACGGGATACATTTGGGAAATTAACTCAGAGAATCAAGGTACGCCAGATCAAATTAGAGATGTTGTAAGTTTAATTCAAACAAACAAAGTGCCAGCTTTATTTGTTGAAACAAGTGTAGATCGACGTAGTATGGAAACTGTTTCAAAAGAAACAAACGTGCCAATTGCAGGGACAATTTTTACAGACTCACTAGGTAAATTAGGTGAGGATGGAGATACTTACTTAAAAATGATGAAATGGAATATAGATACCATTATTAATGGGCTAAAAAAGTAGGATCTATCTGTTTTTCAATGTAGCGTAACTATTGAATTTTTATAAAATAAGAGATGAAAGAGCTAGCTCATATGAGTTGGCTCTTTTATTTATCCCAATATTTGCGGGCGGATAAGATCCCCTCCTTAAAAATTCAGCGAATGGGAGGGAGGGCTGCCCGTAAAATCCCAATGAATATGTACTAATAATCAGTGGGGGTGACAAAACTTCTAATAATTAAAGTTTCATTTTATAATTTTTACTTTATTAAAAGTAGATTTGTTAGAAAGGATAATCATTTATTGATATAATGAATGGATGCGAAGCAGGAAATAGATAGAAAGATACTGCTAGTAATTTATACTAAAAATGTAGGGAGATTGAACAGAGTTATGGGGAATGAAAAAGAAATTAGTTCCGCTAAATTAATATGGAAGATGACGCGCCCACATACATTAACGGCGACGTTTTCACCTGTAATTTTAGGGACAGTGGCATCACTTTATGTTGCCGAAATTGATTGGCTTTTATTTATTGCGATGATGCTTGCATGTTTAGCGCTGCAAATAGCAACGAACTTATTTAATGAGTACTATGATTTTAAACGTGGACTAGACACTGCTGAATCCGTTGGCATCGGTGGCGGAATTGTCCGTCATGGATTGAAACCAAAAAATGTGTTAACAGTTGCGCTTTTATTATATGTAGTAGCAGCTTTTATTGGCATTTATATTTGTATGAATAGCAGCTGGTGGTTAGTTGTCATTGGTTTAATTGGGATGGCAGTTGGCTATTTATATACAGGCGGTCCATTACCAATTGCGTACACCCCGTTTGGAGAATTAGTTTCTGGATTGTTAATGGGGACATGTTTTGTACTCATTGCTTTCTTTATTCAAACGAATACTGTAACGATTGAAAGTGTATTGATTTCCATTCCAATTGGAATTTTAGTAGGTGCAATCAATATGTCGAATAACATCCGAGATATCGAAGAAGATATTAAAGGTGGAAGAAAGACATTAGTAATCCTCCTTGGGAGAGAGAAAGCTGTAGTAACACTAGCGGTAGCCTTTTTCATTGCATATTTATGGATTGCCGTAATTGTATTAATGGGTTATATAAGCCCTTGGGCATTAGTTATGTTCCTAGGTTTGAGAAAGCCAATTTCTGCGATTCAAAGTTTCCAAAAAGGAGCAAAGGATCCTGGGTATATGCGCATCGCAATGAAATCAACAGCGATGACAAATACGATTTTTGGCTTCTTATTATCAGCAGGATTATTAATTAGTTATTTGTTTTAAATGAAAAATATTGTTAAATAGCTTAACCCCAATTTCTCAATTTTAATATAGAGAGATTGGGGTTTTTATTTTGACTTTGTTTAATGTTAAAAACAGTTTTATTTGAAATGAAAATACCAATAAATTGCAACTTCATCATTTTCAATATCCAAACCTTTATAAACAAGAAAATCAAACCCACCAATTACAAATCCACATTTTTCATAAAATTTACATGCTGTGACATTATTATTTTGCGTTTCAAGCATGATACCTGGCATATTGCCTTTTTTTGCCCACTGCTTTGCTTGATCAACTAATCTTTTACCAACTCCGAGTGAACGATATTTTTTATCCACTGTTATATCTTCTATGTAAGCATAGTGGTTCCAATTCTTTTTCAATACTATTAATCCGATGATTTGGTTATGTAACAGTGCTATGTAAATTACTTGATTAGGTTTATTTATATATTCATTGTAAGCCAGTTCTTCATTATCATCTTGATTTTGTAAATAACTTTTTTCATAACTCGGAACGTCTTCTACTGTATATTCTATACGTCTATTTACTTTGGAAAGAGAAAGAATTAACCGAGCATTCACTATAAAACTGTCATCGATCTTCGGGAAATTGTCTAAATCATTTTTTTCTAACTCTCTAATTAAAAGATTCATCGGAGCACCTCCACATAATAATATTTCTTCTAGTTCTTTATTTGATTCAAATTAATTCCAATTACAAAATTATAATAGAATTTCAATAGTATGGCTAACTCAGTATTTTATCTTTATAACAGCATGCTATTATCTTGATATAAAAATTTTGTTTAGAAAGAGTAGTATTTTTTATTTTGGATGTATATCCAGTGTTCAAATTTAACTGTATTAGAGAAAACAATATTTTTCTAAAGAGTGGATGCAATAAGTTATTCTTTAACTAATTTCGACATTATCTGCATTTTATCTTCACCTTCCTCTATTAATCTACTTATTGTAAATATCAACTGGAGTTAATGCTTAGCTGTATAAATAATGAATATGAAAATTAGTAGGGAAAGGATCGAAACATAATGAAAGAATCACAAAATAAGAAAAAAACAAATGTAGGAACTAAGGCAATACTATCTCTAGGAGTTGTTTTAGCAACGACCTTTTTCACGTTCTTTTTAATAGGAAAATGGAACTCTATTCCAGCGAAAGGAGTAGCTAATGAAAGTATTAAGCTAGCTAATACGCAACAACAAAAAAAGAAAGAGGACACATCACTGGCAAAACAGAAAAGACCTGATGGAAAACCGGTAGGAAAGGTTGTTTATTTAACATTCGATGACGGTCCTAGTGAATTAACTGGGAAATTTTTAGATGTACTAAAAGAACAAAATGTTGCCTCGACATTTTTTATGCAAGGTAGCAATTTACAAAATACAGGTTTTCAGGAAAATGTAAAAAGAGCGGTAAAAGAAGGACATTATATTGGTGCTCATAGTATGACACATAATAGTGATAAGCTATACAAAAAGGGACAATTTGTACCGGAGATGAAAGAAACGTTAGCTCTGATCCATAATATTACGGGTACAACTCCTAAACTAGTTCGTCCGCCATATGGATCTGCACCGGGATTAAAGGGTGAGGAAATTCGTAATCAAATTGTAGAAGCAGCAATAAAAGTTTGGGATTGGACAATAGATTCAAATGATTGGAAGCTAAAAGGTAATCCACAGCAAATTATAGAAAATGTAAAGCGTACAACAACAGAAGATGTGGAAGTAGTTCTAATGCATGAAAAACCACAGACATTATAAGCGCTTCCGGAAATTATTAAATTTTATAAGGAAAAAGGGTATGAATTCGGGGTATACAATGAAGCGGATCATTTTCAACTAAATTTCCAGAAAGATCAACGTCTATAGTATCAAATAAATAAATTAAGAGCATGTTCTGATTCATCTTTCTTCAGGACATGCTTTTTTTGCTTGTTTCTATAACCTCATTATTACCAATTTAACAAAGCATCAGTTACAAGTTACTTTATGGATACCTCATTTTAAAATAACTAACTTATAGAAAAAATTGAATAATTTTCATGTGTAAGGAGATTTTAAGAAGGATATAGAGGAGATATTTTCCTTTTGTTTTCTAGATAAATGATTACTTACCCAAAACATTATAGTGGAACGGTTTCTAAAGCGTTTCTGTCAAGAAATCCTAACACTAAAGTTCAAGTATAAAAACATAAACCATTCGATAAATGGGGTAGTATGATGAAAAAACTTAGTAGAAAGCGTTTGAGAAAAGATATTCAGGAACTTGAGAGTGCAAGTATGCTACTCCAAAATGATCAAGAGTGCGAACTCAAGCAGAGTGTATCTGCGAATGAAGAAGTTTTGAGACAAGTTTTTGAAAATTGTTCCGATATTGTTTTTCGTCCAATAATCATAGATAGTCAAAATAAAATTCTTTTTATTTATATAGATGGATTAGTTGACACTAAAGTTGTGGAACAAGTTGTTTTGAAACCAATGATGTTCGAAGGTCTGCCTAGTGGAGTAAAGAGTGTGGATTCGGTAGGAGAAATTATACAAAATCAGCTAATTGCGGTTTCTCAAGTAAAGACAATTTCAAAAGTTCGTGAGGTTATAGAAGCGGTATTGAAAGCGAATATCGTTATTTTAACAGAAAGAGAGAGTCAAGCTCTAGTCGCTGATTTAAAAGGTTTTGAAAAACGAGGTATTGAAGAGCCGGCTGCCGAGATCTCTGTTCGTGGCCCTCGGGACGGGTTTACGGAAACGATAAGGGTCAATACGAGCCTGATTCGCCGAAGAATTCGAAGCCAAAAACTAAAAATGGAACCTTATTCGATTGGGGAATTGTCACAGACAGATGTGGTAATTGCCTATATTGAGGGCATTGCACCTGATTTGGTTTTGGATGAAGTTCGCCAAAGGGTAAAGCGAATTCAAATTGATGGAGTGTTGGAGTCAGCTTTCATTGAAGAGTTTATTGAGGACCAACCCTTTTCGCCCTTTCCACAAATTCAAAATACTGAGCGGCCAGATGCGGTTTGTGCAAGTTTATTAGAGGGAAAAGTCGCTATTTTAGTCGATAACACACCTTTCGTTTTGATTGTTCCTATGACATTTTGGACAGGTCTGCAAGCAGCGGAGGATTATTATGAACGCTCCATCTACACAACTTTTGTTCGATGGATACGTTTAATATTAATTAATATTTCATTATTTCTTCCCTCTCTCTATGTTGCTATTACAACCTTTCATCCTAAATTAATTCCGACAAATTTGCTTATTAGTATTGCAGCTGCGAGAGAAGGCATTCCTTTCCCGGCTGTCATAGAAGCGCTAATGATGGAGTTTTTATTTGAAGGTTTGAGGGAAGCGGGGGTTCGGTTACCAAAACCTGTTGGATCCGCAGTTAGTATTGTTGGAGCACTTGTTATCGGGCAAGCTGCTGTGCAAGCAGGTATTATTTCGGCACCTTTGGTCATTGTTGTGGCGACGACCGGTATTGCGTCATTTGCGTTCCCACGCTACAACTTAGGAACGGCTTACCGGATGTTACGCTTTCCTATGCTGTTATTGGCAGGAATGCTCGGGCTATACGGTGTTGCAATAAGTACCCTTGCGATTTTGATTCATTTAACTAACATTCGTTCTTTTGGCATTCCGTATTTAAGTCCAGTTGCACCTCAGACTCCTCGTGATTTAAAGGATGTTTTTCTCCGAACACCTCGTTGGAATATGACCCACCGCCCAATAATGGTATCTGGTGAAGAGAAAGTCCGTTTTCCAGGTGGACAAAAGCCAGATGAGAAACGGGGAGGGGAAACAGAATGAGCCTGCACAAGGCACTCTGTATGATACTGGTCATTTCTTTATGCTTCTTGACGGGATGTTGGGATCGGACAGAATTAAATGATTTGGCAATAGAATTAGGATGGGGACTTGATCAAGCGAAGAACAATAAGATTGAAATTAGTGCTCAGTTTATTATTCCATCAAAAATGGGAATGGGACAGAGCGGAAGAAGTAATGCAGGAAAAGCGTTTTTTACAGAATCGGGAACGGGAAAGGATACACATGAAGCTATACAAATGATGCAAACAAAAATGTCGAGAGAAATTTTTCGAGGGCACCAGCGTGTAATATTGATTGGAGAAAAAATGGCTAAAAGTGGTCTTGCTCCAGTTTTAGATGCATATAGCCGCGATCCTGATATTCGATTACGAGTAGGTGTGTTCGTCATAAAAGGGAATACTGCAAAAGATTTTCTGAAAGCATCCATCCCTTTAGAGTCTATTCCGGCACTTGGGGCACTTAAAGAGCATATGCAAATAGAGGCAGCGGGAGATATGTCTTTGTTAAATTTTCTTATTGCTGGTACGAGTGATGGAATCACCCCGATTTTGCCCGTTATTAAACTAAATGTGTCTCCTAAAAAAGGTAAAACCGTGGTCAAAGGGTTTCAAATTGTAGGCGGTGCTATATTTAACAACGATTTCAAATTGGTAGGATACTTGAACATGCAGGAATGGTTAACTACTCTTTGGATAGTGAATCGTTTAAGTAAACAGACAGTTACAGCAACGGCCTCTAAAGGAAATGGTAGTGCAAGTTTATATATGACAAAGATCAATAGAAAAATCATACCTACTATACAAGGGGACACAATTAAGTGTGACATTGTCTTTTCTGGTGAAGGAACAATTCAGGAGAACAATACGAATTTAGATCTTTCGAAGCCAAAAAATCTTACTCTTTTAGAACATGTATTGGAAAAACAGTCCGATAAGGAAGCTCTCCAAACTATTAAAAAGGTTCAAAAACAATACGGAACCGATATCTTTGGATTTGGAGAAGCCATTCATCAAAAATATCCATCCGAATGGAAAGGGTTAAAAAAGAATTGGAGTAAACAATTTCGAAAAGTGGAGGTTTCTGTTCATACAAAGCTTACTATTCGGCGAGTAGGACTGACTGGACCACCGTTGCAGTTGAAGAAAAATGAAATGAAAAAATAAGGAGGAATATAGAGTGTGAGAAATTCGATGAAAATCTCTGGCAGGCAAATCTTTTGGATGATGTTCACATTTGAAGTGGGACAATCACTCCTTCTAGTTATTCCAGCGACGATTCGTACTGTCAAACAAGATGCGTGGATCTCGATTTTGATTGCAGGAGTGATAGGGGTTGCTCTTACTTTTTTGGCAACTACACTTGGTTCGCTTTATCCGAAACAAACTCTCATTGAATTTAGTCAAACTATTCTTGGTAAATGGCTAGGAAAGCTACTGATGATTCCTTACTTCTTTGGGTGGTACATGATAATTTGGATAACCGTCCGTGAATTTGGTGAATTCATTATTATCGCTTTGTTTCATAATACACCTTTGTGGGTCATTGTCTTTACTGCGATGTTATTGCTCATTTTTATCATTTACCAAGGAGGGGTGGAAGGTATTGGACGTTTAAGTGAAATCATAGGGCCAATTGTACTTTTAATGATAACGTTTGTAATCATTTTGAATGTTGGCAATATGAATTGGGATTATATGCGGCCTATTTATCACGATTCTGGCTGGCTTCCCATCCTTAAAGGTTCCTATACCCCTGTAGCCGCATTTTTTGGAGAGGCTGTTATGATGATGATGTTCGTTTTTTTTATGGATAAACCAGAGCAAGCGTCATCAAGGGCGATGTTGGGGGTAGGATTAGCCGTTTTCATGGTAACACTCGGAACATTAGCGGTCATTTTAACATTCGGTCCGAATTTATCTTCAAGTTTTTTGTATCCGGTTTACGATTTGAGCCGATACATATCTGTCATGGAGTTCATTCAAAATGTGGATATTTTGATAGTTATTATTTGGTTTTTTAGTATTTTTGTGAAATTGGCGTTATACATGTTTATCGCTTGTTATGGAACAGCACAAATATTTCATTTGAAGGATTGGCGAAAAGTAGCGTTAGTTCTTGCTCCTATTTCGTTTATCATAGCTGTGTCAGTTAAAAATATCCAGACATTTACCCATTATTACTACATATTTTTCGTAATTCCAATTGCATTACCCATTTATGAGCTAGGGATTCCTTTACTGTTATTGGTGGTTGGCAAAATTCGAAGGAAATATGCATAAACCCAATCGGTAATATGTTTGGAGGGCAGGTATACTTTTAGGTTTTTGAATAATATAAAAAGAGAAAAATCCTACTCATAAGTGTAGGGTTTTTTGTTTGTATATTACGTTACAAGAGTTTCCTTATTTTCTTCGGAATGTCTTTTTTAGAAATCTATGCAACAGAGCCTTTATAGTAAGAGTATCTTGTTGGGGATAATCAAAAAACGCATATCGCAATATAAAAATTCACTTTAATACTAAAGGATACATGACAACGATTCGTATAAATTCTTCTCAATAATTGAAAATAAAATCAATCCAGATTATTATATTGTTATTGTAATTATAAATGTAATTACATTTTATTGAAGGAGGATACATAGATGAAAAACTCAAAAGGCTCGATTGAATCAGAGATAAGCAAAGCAATTACTCACTGGGAAAAGGACTACCTAGGACGCGGATCTATATCCGTTAAGACAGATATATTGCGGGATATGATTATCGTAAATTTACAAGGTATTTTAACGCCGGCTGAATATACTGTTTGCGAAACAAAAGACGGTATGCTAACGATAAAGAAAAATCGTTCGGAGCTAGTTGAATCTGGAATTGAAGATTTGAAAGAGATTATTCTAGAATTAACTGGAGAAAAAGTGAAAAGCTTTCATACGGATATAAGCTCCCGTACAGGTGAACGAGTAATGATTTTTAAATTGTTTAATAATCTTGAGGAAAAGTTTTAAAAATAAAAAACAGCTTAAGATTAGGGGGAAATAAACTGAAAATGTAGCGGGAGGATTCAGAAGTCTACAAGTTTTGCGCTTTATTTAACTTTATTAACATGCTAATAATAAAAATTAAGTTATTTAAATGTAATAAAGCTTAACTCGAATTACTCTAAAAAATTAATAAATAAATTGACAAACTGCTTAATATAGTTTATCTTATAATTGTTTTAAAAAATTAATAGATGCTTATTTTAACTGTTTGCTATAATTAAGGCTTTAGCATTTTTTTAATATGTAATATTGACTAAATGAAAAAGTTTCTTAATTAAAAGATAGCGCATAACATAAATTGATATATTGATTGCATAATCTAGGAGATCAGAGATATACTGTTATTTTTAATAGGAGTAATACATACATTACTATCCTCTATAAAATGGGAGCTCTTCAAAAAACTTTATTGAAGTTAGTTGAAGTGAAACCGACAATCTCCATAATTCAATGATGATATAAAATCATTGAATTATGGAAGTTGTCGGTTTTTTTATGGGAAAAAACGATGCACTAAAAAGAGTGAATGAAAATTGAAATTTAAAAAATTATCTTAATTAAAAGGAATTTTTATAGGTTATTTTCGCTTAGAAGGGAGTATTTAATATGTTAATTTCGCTGAGTTCATCAACACTGTTAACATTATTTTTTATGGCGCTTAGTGCTTCTTGGCTAAGTGGATTATTGTTTTTAAATGCAAGGATGCCTTTACGTTTTGTTCATATCCATATTGGTATCGCTGCTTTGCCTTCATTGATTTCTTTACTCGCACTTGTTAATAACAATGGAGATAGAGTTGTAGGGCCTTGGCATCTAGATACTTTAGCTTGGTTAATGGCTTTCTTTGTTCTTACAATTGGTTTAATCATTCAGCGTTTTTCTGTACGTTACTTAATGGGAGACCGCTCATATCGAAAATACTTTGTACTTTTTACATTTACTACAGGTGTATCTTCGGTTGCATGGTTAAGTGATGATTTTCGCTTAATGCTCATTTTTTGGGGAGCAACGCTTATAGGATTGGTTCTACTCATAGGGCTAAATAAAGGGTGGAAAGTAGTTAGCGAAGCAACAAAAATCTCTGGCTATTTATTTACAATAAGTTGGATTGCGTTGCTATCAGCTATCATTTGGCTTTTTCAAGTAACAGGACAGTGGCAATTAACATCAGTTTTAACGAATGAAAATGTAGCGCTACATGGAACATTGGAGGGAACAGGAATTAACTTATTAATTATATTAGCGGTAATGATTCCAGCAGCACAATGGCCTTTTCAAAGATGGTTAATTGAGTCTGCTGTTGCTCCAACTCCTGTTTCTGCTATTATGCATGCGGGTTTAGTAAATGCTGGTGGTATCATGTTAACTAGATTTTCGCCTCTTTTTCATGATGATATTGCACAAATCATTTTACTTATTTTCTCTAGTATTTCTGTCTTAATCGGAACAGGAATTAGTTTAGTCCAAGTTGATTATAAACGTCAGCTAGTAGGTTCAACTATTGCGCAAATGGGATTTATGCTTATTCAATGTGCATTAGGCGCCTATTTAGCGGCTGTTATTCATTTAATTTTACATGGTTTGTTTAAAGCTACACTGTTTTTACAAGCTGGTTCTTCAGTGCAACGTTTTGGGGTAGTGAATCAGTCTAATGAAAAAATGCCCAATTTATGGATTATATTCGGGCGTGTTTTAGGATTATTTATAGCAATTACTTTCTGGTTTATGACTTCTGGAGAGGGATATCAACTAGTTAGTGCGTTAATCTTAGGCTGGTCACTTTACTTTTCATGGAAACAGCTTGTTGTTTTTGGAGAAGGAAGAATGGGACGAATTGCTGGCTTAATTGTTTTGATTGGATTTTCTCTCATTTACTTTACTGTTCATAATTCTCTTTATAAATGGTTGCATACTGACATTTATCAAAGTGTTCAACCTTCAGTTCCAGCCGTTATCTTTGTTATATGTATTTTACTATTTAGTAGTGCTATTAGTACTTTCGTTACTCGTAATCAATCTTCTACTTTATTCGCTGTACTTTATCTTTGGTTAGTTCGAGTAGGTGAGGCGAGAAGAAAGTCAGTAGAAAGTCACCCAAGCTATCTGAAACATTATGTATCAAAGGGAGGTAATTCGTGATGAGCATAACGTCAATATTAAAGAAAAATACAAACATTGATATGCAAGAAAATAATATAAATGATTTAGTTGCATCTGCTAGCCGAGTGATTGCACCACTTTGGCCTATCTCTACGTTTGCAGCTCACCACCCTTGGATGGGACTTGAAAAGCAATCATTTGAACAAGTCGCAAATTGGTTAAAAGAAGCTCGTAATGTGGATATTTATCCTAGTGCCTCCATGATTCATTCGGCAAAAGCGAAAGGTGAGATTGAGGAATCATTTTTACAAAGTAGTTTGTCTCGTTGGCTGGATTCACAATCTTTTCATATTCCGCGAGAGAAAGCAGAGCGATTTTGCCAAGCAGCTTTAAAGTTAGAGAAATTACCTTCTAGTCTATTATCATCGCCAGAATTAAATAAACTGGCAGACGAAATGAGTTATATAAATACAGGGAGTATGAAAGCCTCTGTTATGCAGCCAATAAGTTCGCTTATAGAGAATCACAATAGTGAAAACCTATCTGATATTCTTAATTATCATATCATTAAATGGTGTAAATTATATCTTGATGACTCCGGATCAAGTTGGACGATGCCAAATCGAGAGAAAGGTTTTTATCGTGCATGGCAACACCTTATTAAATTTGATCCAGCGCTCAGTAAAAATGAGCGTAAAGTTTTAAAAGATTGGCCACAAGATGCCCAAGTAGCTTTAGCGAGAGCATTATCTGAACTAGGAATTTCTGAATCTAACATACAAGCTTACCTTGAAGGGCACTTACTTTCTTTGCCTGGATGGGCAGGAATGATACGATGGCGCTCACAACAATCAATTCAGGAACATGAACTCCTAATAGAATATTTAGCAGTTCGAATTTCTATGGAGCTGGCTATTGCAAAACCTTATTTACCTTTAAAACATCAAAAGGTTGAGAAAAAAGTTGCACTCGTCCCGCTTATAGCTTCTTGGATCTATTGGGGAGATATTTCAACACGGGAATGGTTACAAATGCCTGCTGCTGAACAAAGCGAATTGTTAGCATTTGCATATCGTTTTGATGAAAATATTCACAGAAAACTTTGGCTCGAAGCTTGGGAACAGACGCATGCAGAGCAATTAAGGGAGAAGATTTCTTCTAAACAGCGTGTAACTAATGATAAAAAGCATGTATTAGCTCAATTAGCATTTTGTATTGATGTACGTTCAGAACCGTTTCGTCGCCACTTAGAAAAACTAGGTCCGTTTGAAACGTTTGGAATAGCTGGTTTCTTTGGATTACCAATTGCGACTAGTGAACTAGGTAGTAATGACAGCCATCCTTCTTTGCCAGTTATATTAAAACCGAAGCATCAAATAAAAGAGCTCACAGATGAAAACGAATTTAAATCTTATGAGCAACGTAAGAGGGTAGGCAGTTCGGTGCGTTATACATTTAAAACGATGAAACAGAACGTACTGACAAGTATGGCGCTACCTGAGTTAAGTGGTCCTTTACTTGGTCTACAGATGGTGACAAGAAGCTTTGTCCCAAGAGGAGTTGGTGGTTTCATTCGTAACCTTCGTAAAACTATGTTACAAAAACCTGATACAACATTCTCGCTTAATCATGTTCATGACACAAAGGGCGAGATACCTATCGGTTTTACGAAAGAAGAAAAAGTGAACTATGTGCGTCAAGCTTTAAAAATGGTGGGACTGACAGAAAAATTTGCTCCTTTAGTTGTAATGTGCGGACATAGTAGTCAAAGTACGAACAATCCTTATGCTGCAGCACTTGAGTGTGGTGCTTGTGGAGGAGCAGCAGGAGGATTCAATGCAAGAGTTTTCGCTACTTTATGTAATCTTCCAGAAGTAAGAGAGGCGTTGTCTGCTGAAGGCATTAAAATTCCTGAGGATACCATTTTTGCAGCAGCTGAACATAAAACAACAGTGGACGAATTGGAATGGATTTACGTCCCAGAACTTTCGGAAACTGCGCAAGAAGCATTTGATTGTATTGAGTCAATTATGCCAAATGTGAGCCAACATGCAAATAGAGAGCGTTTAATGCAATTACCTAATTTTAAAACGGAAATAAACAATCCTAGTAAAGAGGCACATCGATTTGCAGAAGATTGGAGTGAAATACGTCCAGAATGGGGATTAGCTCGTAATGCATCTTTTATTATCGGACAGCGTGAATTAACTCAAGATTGTGACTTAGAAGGTAGGGCTTTCCTTCATAATTATGATTGGAAACAGGATGAAAGTGGCGATATATTAGCTAACATTATTGCAGGACCAGGAACAGTTGCGCAGTGGATAAATCTACAATATTACGCATCAACTGTAGCTCCTCATTATTATGGTAGTGGAAATAAAACAACCCAAACCGTAACGGCGGGTCTCGGTGTTATGCAAGGGAATGCTAGTGACCTGTTGCCAGGCTTACCTTGGCAATCTGTTATGCAGTCAGATAGTGAGACGTATCATTCACCACTTCGTTTACTAATTGTCATTCAAGCACCTATTGAATATATAGAACGTTTGTTAAATAATGATTTCACATTTCGAGAAAAAGTTCAAAATGGATGGGTTAGACTTGCAAGTGTTGATCCAGAGGGACGCTGGAAAAACTGGTAACAATTATTATTGTTACTAGCTTAAAAGTTTCATAAATACAATAATGAAGAAGGAGTGCTCCATATGAATTCAAAGAATAAAAAAGTTTTATTATTAACAGACATTGAACACGGAATAGAGCCTAGTATCCAACAAGTAACTAACATTCACCAAGAAAACATGTTGACTATACACAGCTATGATTCTGTAATTGTACATCCTTATGGAGATATAATGAGATCTATTATTATTGCTATTTATCAAGAAAATGTTAAAGAAATTTTTGTTGTCGGAATAGAGGATAAAGAAACGTCTTCAGTTAATCTACAAACTCAACGTGATTTCATAAAAGATAATATAGAATTAGACTATCTCTTTAAAAATTGCATGCCTGAATTTTTAAGTGGTAGCCTTAATCAATGGCTGAGTGGACAAAAAAATGTTAGTGAAAATATTGAAAAGAGTATAGATATGATTCGTCACCATCCATTAGTACCTTCTGATATTGAAGTTCATGGTTTCATAATTGATAGAACGGGTGAAAAAGAAACGGTTGTTAAAGTTTCTGCTAATAAAGTAGTGAAACAAATGCATTCTTATGTGTAAGTTATCGATAGATAAGCAACTTTTATTTGGACTTGTGTCCTTTACAAAGAGCAAAAGAAATCTTCTATAAATGGAGATCTTTTGCTTTTTTTGTTTGGATTTTTAATGTGTTTTATACGAGACACTTAATACATAACAAAATAAAAATATATAAATTTTCGCATGAAAATTTAAATGCGGATTAGCAGGTGATAATAAAGTTAATCGTAAAATAGAAGTGTATATTGTGATTTATCCTGCTTTAACGGGCAGCCCTATTGGTGAGGGCTGATTAAAGTTTCACTTTATTTTAAGGTTATTATGAAAAAGAATGGAGATTCTTTTGTTATGAGAATAAAACAGTTAAAAACTAAAATGATATAAGAATAATTTTGATAAGAAGTATATAGTTAGAATGATTTGGAGATACAGATGGGGATATAACTATTTTATTTAGGATGGTGCACTTAAAATGGATTTACAGAAAGGGAAATTCTATTGGAACACAACTTTTTCTAATACACCTTCGTATCCTCGTTTGGACGAAGATATAAAATGTGACGTACTAATAATAGGAGCAGGAAGTTCAGGTGCTCAATCAGCATACTATTTGAGTGAATCAGATTTAAATATTGTTATCGTTGATAAAAGAAAGGTAGGACATGGAAGTAACCTTACAAATACAGCACTTATTCAATATTTAGGAGATAAGATGTTTTTTGAACTTGTAAATACATTTGGAGAAGAGTATGCAGTTAAGCATATGAAATTATGTGAACAAGCTATTAATGATATTGAATATGCTGATCAAAACTTGCCTTATTGCTCTGATTTTAAACGACGTGACAGTTTATATTATGCAAGTTATGAAGAGGATATAAAGAAATTAGAAAAAGAACTGTATTATTTACATAAGCATGATTTTAAAGCGACTTGGCTATCAGAGGAACAAATTGGACAGAGATATCCATTTAAAAAACGTGCAGCTATTTATACGTATAATGATGGTGAAATAAATCCTTATAAATTTACACATAGTTTATTAAAACAAGCTTCTAATAAAGGAGTTCAGATTTATGAAGATACAGAGATTGTTGGCAAAAAGTTAGAGAAAGAATGTGCTGTTTTTTATACAAAAGGGGGCAATTCTATTACTGCCAACAAAGTAATTGTGGCTGCAGGATATGAAGGTTTGGAATTTAAAAAGGAGAAGAACGCTACACTGATTAGCTCATATGCAATTGTGACTAATCCTGTGGAAGATTTATCTTCTTGGTATAAGCGTACTCTTATTTGGGAAACTGCGAGACCATATATTTATATGAGAACTACTGCAGATAACAGGATTATTATAGGTGGATTAGATGAAGATACAAACATTGCTCAAGAAAGAGATTCAAAATTAATTCATAAAAAAGAGAAATTAGTAAATGAATTTAATAAGCTCTTTCCAAATATAACAGTTGAACCTGAATTTTATTTAAGTGCTTTTTATGGTGGTACTCATGATGGTTTACCTATAATTGGAATGTATGAAGAGTTTCCAAATTGTCACTTTATCTATGCATATGGAGATAATGGATTAGTATATAGTATGGTACTTTCTAAAATTGTTCGAGATGTAATTATTAGCGGTTCAAGTCCGGATTTGAATTTATATTTACAAACTAGACCAAAACTAAATGAGTAAGCTGCACGTATGCAAAATCATAGTATTTAGGGTACCATATAAAAAGCGCTATTTTAAATGCATTAGTTTAATGTGACTATTTGTTAAATCCATTCATCTTACTAAGTTCTGTTATTTGTATAATCCATTCTTTTTTTAGGTAGGGTAGAGTTGCTTGGATATTATGATATTCCCATTCTTCCTCAATGGTAGGATAAAGGTTAAATAAGTATTTTTCTTCATCATTTGTTACACTTGCTTTAGGATTGCCACTAAGTTTAAAATAAATGTCGCACCATCCGCTATAGTTTGTTAACATAAATAAAAAATTAGGACATGTGAATTCGATGAGGTATATTTCTTTCTCTAATTGAATATCTGATAGTAATTCCCTTGCAGTTTCAAAAGTAGGCTTCTTTTGGTAACCATTGCATGAATGCCATGCCCAAATGGGTAAATCTATAATAAAGTTAATACTATTCTGTTTCATATGTCTTACAATGTATTTATATGCTGTGATATCTTCTTTACTAACAAACATAGGATTGGCTATAAGCTTATCTTCATTCAAAAGTGTATTTATAGCATTTTGGTTTTGAAAAGTCCATAGGATTGTTGAATCAATAAATGTATTTAAGTTTGATTGTGTATCAAATTGTTTTCTCATCTTTCGCTCCATTTTCTTTTTTATTTTGCAGAATTAAGAATAAATATGACTAATCGTACAATAAGAAATACCTATGCTAGATACAATTGTAAATGCTTATTTAAAGTAACAGCAAGGAATAACCTTTTTATATAGAGTGTACAATACATGCAAAACAGGATTAAAGAAGATTTTAAATATAATATGAAATAGTACAAAATAAGAATTTGATATATCTTTTATATATAAACTATTAATTGAAGTTTGTAATTACACATTATAGTTAGTATACTAACTATATAATTAGCGTACTAACTATATTGGAGGTTATATGAATAATTTAGGCTATTTATTACACAAGGTAAGTATAATGACGAAAACAGAATTATCAAATCAATTAAAAGAATATAAAATAACAGCTCAGCAATGGTCTGTGTTAAAGGATATATCTCTTTATCCAAATGGAACCACCCCGGCTATGATTGCTGAAAGGCTCTTAGCAGACCGTCCAACAGTAACCGGAATTATACAAAGATTATTGCAAAAAGAATGGATTCTTATAAAACATAATCCTAAAGATAAACGGTCACATTTAATATTTTTAACAGATGAAACTAAGGCATTAATACAGGAGATAGAAAATGTAAGCGATGAAGTTATAAAAAATGCTACAGCTAGTATTCCTAAAGAGGAAGTAGAAAATACAGTTCGAGTTTTGCAAAGTATGATTCAAAATTTACAAAAAAATAAAGGGTGATTAAAATGATTTTAGTAACAGGTGCTACAGGGAATGTAGGAAAAGAGGTTGTAAAATGCCTAATAAAAAGAAATGCTACTTTCAAAGTCACAACGCGCAGTAGAGAAACTGAAGGAGTGTATTTTGATTTTGAAAACCCCTCATCTGTAAAGGTGGCTTTAACAGGTGTTACTAAAGTCTTTCTAGTAAGACCACCACATCTAGCTGATGCAAAAAAGTATTTCCAGCCTGTTGTAGATGCTGCAAAAGAAATAGGTATAAAACACATTGTATTTTTATCTTTATTAGGTGTAGAAAAAAATCCGATAGTACCTCATGCTAAAATTGAAGCTATGATAAAGTCTTCTGGGATCCCTTACACATTCCTAAGACCGAGTTTTTTTATGCAAAATTTATTATCACAACATGGTGATGAATTAAGAAATGAAAAAATAATTGAAGTACCTGCTGGTAAAGGGGAAACAAGTTTTATAGATGTACGGGATATTGGAGAAGTTGCAGCTAAAATATTAACCGAAGAGGGACATGAATTTAAAGCCTATTCTTTAACGGGAAATGAGGCATTAACATATTATGAAGTTGCTGCTATTATTTCAAAAATAATAAATAAAGATATTACTTATACAAATCCAAGTATATTTAAATTTAGAAAAAGAATGATTCAAAAGGGACTTAACAGTGACTTTATTTGGGTTATGATTGGAATATATACAACTGCAAAATTAGGGTTAGCTAAAAAAGTCACATCAGATTTATCGAATTTACTAGATAGAAGTCCAATAACCATGGAAACGTTTGTTTATGATTACAAAGAATTATTAATATAATAATGCAAAAGCAAAAAAGAAGATTATTCACATAAAGAATCTATTATGTTTTAAGAGTAAGAAAGGATAGCCATGCAAAATAAAATTATCGTTATGTTTCAAAAAGATTTTCGCTTATATGATAACCCAGCTCTATTTGAAGCTGTTCAGTCTGGTGAGGTTCTTCCTATATATATACAAGATGAAACTTTTTCAATAGGAAGTGCGGCAAAGTGGTGGTTGCACCATGCTATAATAGATATAAAGAAGCAACTTGAGGCATTGGGTTCTACTTTAATAATCCGCAAAGGAAATATACAGGAAGAAATACTTTCTCTCATAAAACAATTAGATATAACGGCTGTATATTGGAATAGTTGTTATGATCCAGACAGGTTAAAATCTAATCAAAAAATGAAAATGATATTAGAAGATAAAGGTATTATTTGTAAGGAATTTAATTCGCATTTATTATTAGAACCGTGGATTATAAAAAAGAAGGATAACACTGAATATAAGGTGTTTACACCTTTTTACAATGCATTTCAAAAGCAGGTAATACCTAAACCTACTAGCAAAGTGCAGAGTATAAAGTGGGGAAGCTCTTTACCAGCAAGCTTATCTGTTTCAGAATTACACTTGTTGCCGACTATACCGTGGACATCTCATATGGAAGCAATATGGGATCCGACAGAAGAAGGGGCATATAAAGTATTTAAGAAATTTTTCTCTAGCAAATTAGCCTTTTATAGTGAAGGAAGAGATTTTCCAAATCAAAATGCTCATTCGATGTTGGCGCCATATCTTTCATTTGGCCAAATATCAGTGAAGTTAATGTATCACTACTTAATAAATAAAAGTACCGAAAGACAATGTAGTCTTTTTGAAAAACAAGTGATTAGTTTTATACGCCAATTAATTTGGAGAGAGTTTTCTTATTATTTGCTATATCACTATCCGTTTACAGTATATAAACCTCTTAATAAAAACTTTGAACATTTTCCATGGAATAAGGAAGAGGAGTTATTAAGAGTATGGCAGAAAGGTGAAACTGGTTATCCGTTTATTGATGCGGGAATGCGGGAGCTTTGGCAAACAGGTTTTATGCATAATCGGGCAAGAATGGCTGTAGCCTCTTTTCTTGTAAAGCATTTGTTAATTTCGTGGCAGGAAGGAGCAAAATGGTTTATGGATACACTACTAGATGCGGATATTGCAAATAATACAATGGGATGGCAATGGGTTGCTGGAAGTGGAGCAGATGCATCACCGTACTTTCGTATTTTTAATCCTATCACACAAGGAGAAAAGTTTGATAAAAATGGAGAGTATATAAGAAAATGGGTACCAGAATTAAGAGATATGCCGAGTAAGTATATACATAAACCTTGGGAAGCACCTGAGCATATTTTGCAAAAAGCCAATATAAAACTTGGTCATACATATCCTTTGCCAGTTGTTGATCATAAGGCAGCACGGGAGAGAGCACTTTGTGCATATAAAAGTATGAAAGAACTTGTATAAAATAAATGAATCAATATAAATTTCATATGTAAAGGTTATAATGCAAAGTATAGGAATGTCTATTTACACATTAAAGTTTTATTCATTGAAAGAGCACACGAATCAAATAGAGTTTCTAAAACCTTCTATTAAAAAAGGAGAATGTTTATGAAAAAATCTAGTATTATAGTATTTTTACTAACATATGGTTTGTTTTATGTTTCTAGTATTTTATTTCCTATTGATCGTGCTTGGTATGATGCGTTAGAAAAGCCGTCTTGGACACCTCCTGGTATGACAATCGGCATAGTTTGGGCTGTATTATATGGACTCATTGCATTATCAGTTGCAATTATTTACAACAAATATGGATTTAAGCCAAAAACATTTTGGTTTATATTCCTTTTAAATTATATGTGCAATCAAGCGTTCAGCTATTTTCAATTCAGTCAAAAGAATTTGTTTTTAGCAACAGTAGATTGTTTACTTGTCGCTATTACTACGTTACTTCTCATAGCGGTTTCTTCCAAATTATCTAAAGTATCGACATGGTTGCTAATTCCGTATTTTTTATGGTCTGCATTTGCTACATATTTATCTTGGACAATTTATAGTATAAATTAAAGACGGAACTAAAAACTTGAGCATAATAAAAATGCTCGAGTTTTTATGTGTGTTAATGATAATCTAAAATATGGAATATATACATCTTAGGGAGGACATCTTTGTGAAGAAATGGATAAAAATTACGCTGTACTCTTTACTAGCTATTTTAATTATAGGAAGTATTACTTTTTTGACTTGGTCTCAGTTTACTTATAAACCGACGAAAGAGGCTTTGTCGTTAGTAGATGATAAAAAAGATGAAGATAATATCGTTTTTGGAGCGAAAGATGCGAAAGTAGGGGTTATTTTTTATCAAGGAGCTAAAGTAGAAGCTGAGGCTTATAGTTACTTAGGAGAAGCTCTTGCAAAAAATGGGCACTTTGTAGTAATGCCTAAGTTACCATTAAATTTAGCGATACTTGGAATAAATGAGGTAGACAGTGTAATTGAAAAGTATCCGGAAGTTCAAAAATGGTATGTTGCAGGGCATTCAATGGGAGGAGCTATGATTTCTAAGTATGCCTTCCAACATGAAGACAAGGTAGACGGGATCATTTTCTTAGGTTCGTATCCTGCAGATGACTTTTCTACAAAATCGATTCCAATGTTATCAATTTATGGGGAAGTAGATGCTTTAGCAACTGTAGAAAAAATAGAGAACAATAAAAAGTTAATGTCGAAAAATAAAACTATGCACATGATAAAAGGGGGCAATCATGCTCATTTTGGCATGTATGGTGAGCAAAAAGGTGATAATGCTAGTTTAATTACGTCAAAAGCACAACGAGATGAAACAGTGAAAGTAATTGAAGAATGGTTATTGAAACAATGATAACAAATTTAATAAATCTACCGAAAGAATTTTCCCGACGGTAGATGGGAGAGATAATAAAGAGCCAAAACGTACGAATTGGCTCTTTTATTTATTTGCTATCTCCAATTGTCCCCTTATTTTCTCCGGAATATCCTCTTTAGAAATAATATCGTAAGAATACACATACTTTCCTTTCACATGAATTTTTAAGTAAGTTTTTCTTATAAAATCATTAGGGGTGCTAGTTCCTACTGTATATTTTTTCTCATTCCCTGATTCATCAACACCTTTTATGGTGTACATAGCTCGTCCTTTATGATGATAATCTGGAACACCATATCCTTTCGCAACGGCGTATACATTTTTTTCTTCAGCAATCGGATTAAATCTGTCTAAATCCCCGCGTAATATGAAAGGTAGTAAGTATATAGGGAGGCCTATTCCTAATATGCAAATTACAAATTTTCTCATTATCGTTTCTCCTCTTGTTCATTTACATCATTCAGTATAGAAAAAAATTCTTATAAATATAGAGGGAAATTCCTTAAAGTTTTTTTAATAAAGTTTCACCTTGTGAAAAAAACTAAATAGAGCATTAAGCTTACGGAATGAATAACCAAATAACTTGTTTTCTTTATTTTTTGATATTTCTTAAGAACCTATCAAGAAATAAGTGAGTTTTAGTATTTAGAATAAATGTATCTTACAGTAATAAGAGAATTATCTAAATAAATGATAGTGAGAACAATTAAAGAAAACATCTAGTGGGGTGCTTTTTTCTTTTGAAACAGAGAATCTCATGGGTCGGTTACATGTAATTTAGTGCTGTGCTTCTAAGTCCTTGGAAAATTCAATGATAAAAAAGAGGGGGAAGGCATTTTTTATTGAAGTTTGTTAATGATAGATTTTTAATTAGTTAGGGGGGATCGTAAAATAGATTATTAATCTCTTTGATAATTTTTATTTTCCTTATAGTTGGCATACTGTATTAGAAATTTTAAATTTTGAAAGGAGAATCAATAAGTATGGGTAAGAAAAGAAGAATAAGTAATAAGTTATTACTTGTCGGTGCAATTTTTACAATAGCAATTCCCTCAGTTTCATATGCGGAGGAAGTAATTTCACCTGAAAATTTTAAGAGTTCTTCAAATTTGTATGAGGGACGGAATACGACAGTATTGAAAACAAGCTTATATCCTGATACATATAATTATCCGTTTAACCAACAATTTATTTCGAAATTAAAGGAAGCAAACACAACTATAAAAAAAGTAGACAAAAGAGATGATGAAAATCCTATTATATCTACTACTCTTTCATTTATTCGCCATATGAATAGTGAAGATTATAAATCTGCATTTGATTTAACCTCAAGGTCATTACAGAAAATAATATCCAAAGAATGGCTGAAGAGCTATTGGGAGGGACTCCCAGTGCAATTACAAGCAGGTTCTTTTATAGAAATTGGAGAGGTTACACAAAAAGAGACAAATCCTGTTCATACAAATGTGGAGATTCAATTAGTTTTTGAAAAAATGACTGTACCTTTACTAATTAAACTAGATCCATCTGGAAAAATAGACGATTTTCAACTCAGCATGTCGTTTAGTCCTGTTGCAGAGCGTCCATCATATAGTAAGCCTGAATCATTTGTTGATAAAGAAGTAGTAGTTGGAAGTGGTGCATTTCCATTACCAGGAACATTGTCGGTTCCAAAAGGAAATGGTCCTTTTCCAGCGGTTATTCTTGTTCAAGGATCAGGAGCAACTGATCAGGATGAAACAGCGTTTGCTTTAAAACCATTTCGCGATTTAGCTGAAGGTCTTGCATCGAAGGGAATTGCTGTCCTTCGCTATAATAAACGAACGTATGAACATGGGTTGAAAACACAATTCAGTCCCTTTTATACAGTTGATAAAGAGACAACAGATGATGCTCTTCTTGTAACTCAATTTCTTAAAAATGAGCCTCTAATAAATAAGAATCAAATATATATTCTTGGTCATAGTCAAGGTGGAATGATGCTTCCGAAAATGATTGAAAAAGACCAAAATAAAAATATTGCTGGAGCAATTGTAATGGGAGGGCCAGCTCGTACAATCCAAGACGTTGTTTTAGATCAATTTGAGTATCTTTTTTCTATTGGAGCAATGAACCTGGATCAATATAAATTCTACAAATCGCAATTTGAATTATTAAATGATCCCAATTTCTCTGGGCAGAATCCCCCAAAAGATTTTTACTTAGGATCAGCAGTATTTTGGGATTCTATTCGGAAAATTAAAGCAGCAGAAATGTCAAAAGAACAAAAGACACCACTTCTTATTATTCAAGGAGAAAGAGACTATCAAGTTCAATCAAACATCGAAATTCCTCTTTGGAAAGAACAATTAAAAGAACGAGATAACGTTGATTATCAGCTATATCCAAAGTTAAATCATTTCTTTACAGAAGGTGATGGAGAAATAAGTAAACCAGATGAATATTATAGTCCTGCTAATATTCCTGAGTATGTTATAAATGATATTGCTGCTTGGGTGCAAGGAAGATCGCAATTAAATTAGTAACTATATGTTTTAATAAAGACTTTCTTTCTGTCATCAAACTAGAAACATTATTAGATTATATGTTTTTTAGCACTCTTTTTAAAAGAGTGTTTTTTTATTTTCCTTTGATTTAATTAACGAAAAAAATATCTTGTACTCCTTTTGTAACGTTTTTTAAATAGAAATTTTCTATAAAACAATGGGCTTACCTTCCAAACAAAGCGTTATTTGTAACACTGTTATCAAAGCAAAGTGTTCGTGACATTTCTATGATATTCAAAAGCATTAATAACCTATTGTATGAAGTTTTTTGAAAATTTAGGTTTAACATCTTTAAAATAGGTGTATTACATATTACATAACAACTAAATAAAAAAATCTAAAGGAGGAAAGATACCATGTATAAGAATGAAAGAAAACCGGTGGTTTATGAATATCAAAATGAACAGGAAGTAGTTATGAAAGTAAAAGAGCTAGAATTGCAAGGGATTCACCAAGATGACATTTACGTCTTAACACATGAAAAACATATAACAAAAAAGATTGCAGATGATACAAACACAAATACGATTGGAGTAAAAGAACAAGGATTGGGCACAAGTATTATCAATTTTTTCTCCAAAAAAGGAGACGAACTTCGAAATCAAATGGAAGAAATGGGGTTGTCGAAGGAGGAAGCTAATTTATATGAAGAAAAATTAGATCAAGGGAAGATTTTACTCCTAGTAACAGCTGAAACACCAACGGCGAGTGATAGGCAGCTGCAAAACTATCATTCTCTCTAATAGCTTGCAACATCTGATAAATAGATAAGTTAATTGTTTTAGGTTGTAGCATGGAAGAAAATAAAAGTAGAGAAGGGTGAGAAAAATGAAACATACAATATTTAAGTATGCTGTGATTGGGATTACGACCGGAGTCATAGTCTCCCTATTAAAAAAAGAAAATCGGAAAGCTATACAAACAAAAGGAAAAAGCATAAAAGAAAAACTACAAGAAGGAAACATAAAGGAAACATTAGAGAAGGTAACTGAGACAAGTAAACAATTCTCTGCAACTGCAGCTAATGTTGCAAAACAATCATTACCACAATTGCTTACAGCCACACCAGTTGTCATTTCTACCATTAAAGACTTAACAGAGAACGAAAATAACAAAAAGAAAACAGATGAAAAGGATTACGAAATAAATGAAAATAGTAAGAACTTAGATGGGGAAAAAACGAAAAATGAAAAGAAATATGTGAAAGAAGGGAAAGAAGAGAGTGCCTAGATGTAACTCTAAAAATAGAAAGTGAGGAAAAAAGTATGAAATCTCTGTATGCAATTGATGTAGGAATTGGCTTTACCAAAAGGGCATATCGACAGGATGTAGATTCTGAGATGACGATCAAGAGAGAAGCTTCCACACTAGCCCCTGTACCTAATCATGCTGAAAGTGAAGATTTAACAAAGGTAAGTTTTATAGACTTAGATTTTGCATACTATATGGGAAATGAAGCACATCAATCTGACGCTTCGTTTCTTCCTCCATTTGACGAAGAAATAGAAAATTATTATGAAAGCGAACGATTTAAACAACAAATATTTGGTTGCATTGCAAAGGATTATAAAGAAAATGTCGTGTTACCTCTAGTTGTTACCGGGCTTCCCATCACTTGTTTTGGTAGTCAGCAGGAGCAATTACAACGTGCACTAAAAAAAGAAACTTCCGTGCAAATTGATGGGAAATTTATTAATATTACGGTGGAAAATGCTTTGATTCTTCAGCAACCGGTCGCTTTACATGCCTATTTCTTAAAAGAGGGAATCATTCAGGAACGAGATCGCATCTTAATTATTGATGGCGGATTTCGTACATTAGAAATGACAGATATGAAACAGAATCTCATTTTAAATCATTATGAGACGGAACTAGGATGTAGCAAGCCTTTGAAAAATATTAAGAATATCGTGCAGAATCATACGGATGAAAGTAATCAATTGCATATTAACGACATGCCAAACATATTAGAAAAAGGATATGAATGTCGAGAAGAAAATCATGAGACAAGTCAGGTTCATACTTTGATTCAAAAAGAGTTGGATGCACATTTCCAAGACGTCATGCGTGTATTACAAGAACAATTTAAGTTAGAACAGTATGATACTATTATTTGGACAGGAGGAATAGTAGATCTCCACAAAAAACGAATTGAAAAAATGCAAGGTGAAATTTCTTCTTTCCGTATGGTAGACGCTTCGAAAGAGGCTGCACTTCATGGATACTACATTATTGGGAGTCAAGTATTTGAAGACATCACAAATCAATCTGCATATGAATCCAAATTATAATAACGACTGAAATGGAGTTCGTTGAATAGACGTGCCAAATTATGTAGCTTCTTTTCCACATATAATAAATTATTTATAAGAAAAGATAAAAAGTGCTTGTATAGAGGAAATGTTTAAAATTGAGAATAAAAATAACTAATATATAGGGGGTCTTTCTTTTAAAAGAATAAGACCTCCTATGCCATTTATTTTGTAATTTAGATGATTTAAAAACTTTTCCTCCAAGATATGAATACCTACATACAAATTTCATATTACGGATATGATTCGATCAAACATAAAACTATTTAGAAAGGAAGAATAATATGGAATGCATAAAAATGACGAAATGGAGTTGGTATCATGTGAAAACTAGTGAGCTTGAAAAACTTTCTTCTATAATCCCTCGTGATATAACATCTTATTTCTCTCAATTTGTAAAGAAAATAAGTTCTCCTTGTGAAAATGGATTATATGTTTATACGTTATCACCAAGTCAAACTTGTGTATATGGTTCGTTTTTATATGATCAAGATAAAAAGGAGGCCAAAATTCAAAAATTTCTTCATTATTTCGTAGCTCATGGAATACTGATAACAGTTCAGGAAAAAGAGGAAGAGGACTTCCAAAAATTAATACATAATTTCCCTATGGGTACAAAAAATTGTAACACTTCCGCTGAAGGATTATGTGCTATCTTATCAATGTTTATATCTCATTATTTGCGAAAGGTTGACTACTTTGAAAACAATTTCAGAAATGTATTATGGGATTTTTATCATCATAATAACATAGCAGTTTTAGAAAGGATTTATCATATTCGTCATGAATTATTTATGAACACACATGTGTTTCGCTTAATACAAGAAGTGTTACAAGGATTGGAGGAAGCTTGGTTAGAAAAACTAACAAGCACCCTTTGTTATAAACAAACACACGTAAAATTAGAGCGTGGATTACAACTTGTTAAAGAGTACCAAGAAGAATTAGACACGATGATTCATTTACAAGAAGTTGTTTCTTCTCATCGTGGGAATGAAATTATGAAAGCTCTTACTGTATTAACTGCTGTGAGTACGCCTTTGACAGCCTTAGGAGCATTATGGGGTATGAATTTTAAATACATGCCTGAACTAGAATGGAAATATAGCTATTTAATCGCTCTCTTATTTATTATTTTCACAACAGGGGGTATGTATTTGTATATGCGGGTAAAAGGATGGACAGGTGATTTATTACGAGTAAAGAAAAAAAAATCTTTTTTTAAATCAAATTAATCTTGTTTTATAAAACATATGATAGATATATGGTTAGTAATATTTATTAATTGGGGTAGTGCCATATCGCTATCAAGCTAAGCTCTTACAACGCCAATCATAGTAGAGGTTGCTTCTCTTTTTCTAAAGGCTACGTGTAGGGAATTTAAAGATTTGCATACGAAATAAATCCTAACGGGTTTCATTTTTTGAATTAAGCCGCTTGATTATCAGACATGGTACAATTGTAAATAACACCTAATATATCAAAGACTGTTTTTTTCTCATATCGATGAGATTTTCGCCCGTTTTGCTGTAGGAGATTGAACAGACGAAGTAACACCTTTGATAGCTCTTGGGTGTTTTTTTGTATAGTTTGGAATAGAAGAAGAAAATAGTCTTTAATCATCTATATGGCTTTATACTCACTAAGCTCTCGTTTTTTCTTCATAAGGAGCAATTCAACATCCCTAGCAAGGTCTCGTAAAATATTTGGAGATAAAAAGCGGTGAATCTCTTGAGCAAATAGCTGTAATTCATCAGATACAGAAATAGACATACAAAAACGCCATCCTTTCTATATATATTTCTAAAACAAGAATAGCGTATTTTTTCATTATTATGGGGGATATTATGCTTTTAAGTTAATGGAGTTCTAATGGCGTCAAGTTTCAAATGAGTGCAAGTGCTAGCAACCCATTAAATATAAATGCACCTGCTGTTGACTATCTTTTAACTGTGCATGTCAAAAAAAATGGCACTGTTGATATTGAAGGTAAACATGATGGATTCCCTTGCTATGAATTTTATAAACAAACAGATTTTGGTCCGTTTGAACTAATTCATACACATGATTTCAGAGAAACTGGTGATACAGCTGAAGCACTAGGTGGAGACATGGAGTGCAGTTTTAAAAAGACATTGTAAAGACAATATAATCCCTTTAAAAATATAACAACATAATAGTGAGTAACAGGAGGAAAAAGCATGACAACAGTATTATTTGTAAAAGCAAACAATCGTCCAGCGAATCAGGCGGTTAGTGTGAAATTATATGAGGCTTTTTAGCAAGTTACAAAGAATCACATCCAAATGATACAGTGATAGAGCTTGATTTATACAAGGAAGAATTACCATATGTAGGAGTAGATATGATTAACGGCACATTTAAAGCAAGTAGAGGATTTAATTTAACAGCAGAAGAAGCAAAAGCAGTAATAAATATTTAGATCAATTCCTTGCAGCTGATAAAGTAGTCTTTGGTTTCCCGTTATGGAATTTAACAATCCCAGCTGTACTACACACATATATTGATTACTTAAACCGTGCAGGAAAAACATTTAACTATACGCTAGAAGGTCCAGTAGGTCTTATTGGAAATAAAAAATTGCATTATTAAATGCAAGCGGCGGTGTATATTCTAAAGGACCAAAAGCTGAAATGGAAATGGCCGTTAAATATGTAGCAAGTATGATGAGCTTCTTCGGTGTAAAAGATATGGAGAAAGTAGTGATTGAAGGTCACAACCAATTCCCAGATAAAGCAGAAAAAATTATTACCACAGGTCTTGAAAAGGCTGTTAAAGTAGCAAGTACGTTCTAACTAATATAAAATTTGTTACTGGAATTATCTTTATATCAACTTCATTACTATTGAAAAAAAGACCCCCAACAGATATTAATCCAATATTTGGCTATCGAACAACTAGGTCTATGAAAAACATGAAACTTTGGGAAGCTGGAAATAGGTATAGTTCTGAAATCATGACACAAAATGGAGTTATAATTATTATACTAGGAAGTATTATCAGCCTATTTTTAAATAACCCTTCCACTGCAATACTTTTACTTATGGGGTCTATGCTATTACTATTAATCAGTATGTTTATAAGAGTGGAGAATATGCTAAAAAAATTGGAAGAATCATGTAGCTAAAATTTTTGTATGGAGTATTTGAGAAGCTTTATAAAAAAGTTCGATCAAAAACACTTTCAATAAAAAAACGAACCTATTTTGAAAAAGGATTCGTTTTTTTGTGCTTAGGGGTAGTGAAAATTCTTAAGTTGATGGGCATGTATGGTGCCCCCTATTTGGAGACAGTTGAAACTTGAGGGATTCAACACACTACACATATATATTATATCTCTTCTCGAACTACCAAGATATTATGGTTAATATGTTTGACTACATAGTCCGTTGTAGATCCTAATATTACCTTTGACAGAGCCCTTTTTGAAGTAGCTCCCATAACAACACAATCAATTTCATTATGTTGTTTAGCATAATGAATAATTTGATGTTTAGCCTCGCCAGAGCAAACATCAAATTCTATTATTACATTAGGAAACATTTCTTTTTGTCTTTCTATAAATGCGTTTATTTCTTTAATTAGGTGCATTCTACTTTCATATATATTACCTTGCCAGTCAAAAATATTTTCCGGTTCATCGATAATATCTACAACAATTAAAATAATGAAATTTGCCCCTTTAAACAATTTTGTAGCTTCCTTTAACGCTAATTGAGCATGTGATGATAAATCCATAGGAACTAAAATATTCATATCATTTCCTCCTTATAAGTTATAATTAGGTTAGTTTTAATAAATTTTTTTTGATAGATTCAATCATTTTTATTTTGCAAAAAATGATTTTTACTACTCTAAATCTATAGAATCAAAATACAAATAAAAAGAATATATCTTGTATATACGTAATTTATGATGCTTTATTTTTTTGAATTTGCAACAGAACCTTACTTGTTTTTTATCTTGAATATTTCAAATCATCTAAAATACACCACGATTGAGGGGCATTTAAAAATCTCTATACTATTTCCTAAATAGGATTAGAAAGCAAGTTACTTAAGATTTTTCTACAAAATATTTCTTCTATCATTTTTATACCGCTTAAAAAGCAAATTTTTGTTTATATTTATACTAGGAATAACCTTTAGCACTTGTTAATTTAGATATCTTGGAGATTAGATTTATATTAATTCTCGACATAATATTAAGAAGTTTGTTGAAATAACTTATTTTAGAAATGAACTCATTTTATATTTATACATATCTTTTCAAAAGAAAAAAATCAATTAGTGTAAAAGTAAGTATATAAATAATCTTAGTTCGATTCTCTATATGCTCCATATTCTAACTTGTTTTATTCTATTAATTAAATACATATAAGTAATCTATAACCTTGTTCTTTAAGATTGTTCAAATGCTTGATGGTACAATAAGCTATATGTTTTAAAATTTCTTGTTCTTTTAATTTTTCAACGTACAAAGTAATGCTGACGTTTAGTTTGTTGATAGAACCGTTGGTTCTTCAAATATTTTCATGAATTTATATGCAGCATGATAAAGATACTATAACTTTTGTTATTTCAAACGTTCTTCTAATTGTGCTTTGAGTTCTTCAAACCCTGATTTTCCAAGAAGGGCGAACATATTTTTCTTGTATGCTTCTACTCCTGGTTGATCGAATGGATTGATACCTAATAAACAGCCACTCATGGCACATGCTTTTTCGAAGAAGTATACAAGGTAACCAAATGTATACTCATTTAATTCTGGGATGTATACTCATTTAATTCTGGGATGTTTACGATTAAGTTTGGTACTCCACCATCACGATGCGCAAGTAATGTACCTTCAAACGCCTTTGTATTTATGAAAGATACTGTTTTATCCACAAGATAATTTAACCCATCTAAATCTTTTTCATCAAATTCAATAGGTAGTTCCTTTCTAGACTTTCCTACTTTAAGAACCGTTTCAAACAAGTCGCGACGTCCCTCTTGAATGTATTGACCTAATGAATGTAAGTCTGTAGAGAAGTTTGCTGAACATGGGAAAATTCCTTTGTAATCTTTCCCTTCACTTTCAGCAAATAATTGCTTCCACCACTCAGCGAAGTATTGAAGTGCTGGCTCATAGTTAACAAGCATTTCAATTGTTTTTCCTTTATTGTATAAAGCATTACGAACGACTGCGTATTGGTAAGCTGGGTTTTCTTC